>CACBOA010000051.1 GCA_902540785.1 uncultured Pelagibacteraceae bacterium | reverse complement strand
ATATATTATTTATATCTATTCTATTATTATTTGAGTATAAAATTTTTCCGTCAATTACATTTTTACTTTTGTAAGCCTCTAAAATTGTATTCTTAGATGTAAATTTAGCTTTTTGACCAGTTAATGGGTCAACAACCATCATTGTGATTCCTTTTGAAACTTTAAAAGGTCTGGCATCAGACTTTTTTACAGCCGATTGAACAAATTTTTGAAATATAGGTAGAGCTGTTTTTGAACCAGTTTCAAATTTACCTAAAGGTTCAGGATTATCCATGCCAACATAAACACCTATAACTAAATTTGAAGTAAAACCTATAAACCAAGTATCAGTATTTTCATTAGTAGTACCAGTTTTGCCTGCTAAATTTAAATTTAGATCTTTTAATTTTTTTCCAGTCCCTCTTTGTACCACTCCCTCTAATAATGATGTAACTTGATAAGCTGTTTGAGGTGAGAAAACTTGCTTATAAGTATTTTTAATTTCGGGATAGCCACTACTTGTAAATGAAATCATATCACAATTCATACAAGTTCTTTTTTCGTTATTTAAAATTGTGTTTCCTTCACTATCTTGAATACGATCAATTAAAATTGGTGTGACTAACTTGCCACCATTGATAAAAGCAGAATAGGCAGAAGTAAGTTTTAACAAGGTAGTTTCTGCAGAGCCCAAAGATATAGATAAAAGTTCATCTGGTTTATCATAAATACCAAGATCTCTTGAAAATCTAGCTAAATTTTTTACACCTAGTTTTTGAGCAATTCTTACCGTCATTAAGTTTCTGGATTTTTCTAAACCTACTCTTAATGTGGATGGCCCATAAAACTTTTTTCCATAATTTTCAGGTTTCCACAATTTTAAATCTGATCCTTGATCCAAAACTAAAGGAGCATCTAAAACTAAAGATGAAGGTGTAAAATTATTTTCCAAAGCTAAAGCATATACAAAAGGTTTAAAAGCTGAGCCTGGTTGTCTTAAAGCTTGTGAAGCTCTATTAAACTCACTGTTTTTGAAACTAAACCCGCCTGCAATAGCCATCACTCTTCCTGTGTAAGGATCCATAACTACAATGCCTCCGTTAATTTTAGGAATTTGCCTTAAACTGAAATTATTTTTTGAAATACGCTCAACGTATACAATATCTCCAACTTTAAATAAATCATCAAATTCTTTTTTTGTCCAGGTAATATCTGGATATTTTATAATTCCATTTATTTTATTTTTGGTTTCTATTTCAACAGAAAACTTGTTTATTTTTTTTATTATCGCAATTTTCCAATTTATCGACTTTTCAATTTCATACTTATCAAGATTTTCTGACCAATTTTTAGTAAATTTCTTATTTGCAATTGGGCCTCTCCAACCTTTTCTTCTATCGTATTCAATTAGGCCCTCCCTTAATGATTCAGTAGCAATTTTTTGTAATTCTAAATTCATAGGCGTATTAATATTGAATCCTTGTTTATAAACTTTTTCGTAAGTTAATTTTTCTATTACATTTTTTCTAACATCTTCAATATAATATTGAGCATCTTCTAAAAAAACTTTTTTTGCTTTTTTAAGCTGAATCTTTTGAGACCTAAAATCTTCATATTGTGTCAAATTAATAAAATTATTTTCTAATAAATTTTTTAGAACCAAATCTCTTCTGAACTTGGCTAAATCAGGATTACGGTATGGATTATATTTACTTGGTGCCTTTGGCAATGCTGCTAGCATTGCGGACTCAACATAATTCAGTTCTTTGATTGATTTATCAAAATATTCTAGACTTGCTGCTGCTACCCCATATGCACCGCTTCCTAAATAAATTTGATTCAAATATAGCTCAAGTATTCTCTCCTTAGTAAGTGCTCTTTCAATTCTAAATGCAAGTATCGCTTCTTTTATTTTTCTATTGATGCTTACCTCATTAGTTAATAGAAAGTTTTTTGCTACTTGTTGCGTGATCGTCGATGCCCCCTCTAATCTTTTTGAAGTCAATATATTGCCGATATTATTTACAATTGC
>CACBOA010000050.1 GCA_902540785.1 uncultured Pelagibacteraceae bacterium | reverse complement strand
TGGGCATATTGATTAGTTGATTTTAAAACTATCACCAAAATATGCATTTTGAGCATTAATATTTTTTACTAAATTTGAGGGAGTATCTTGAGCAATGATTTTACAATTACTTAAAATCATAGCAACATCTACACATGCAAGTAAATCTCTGGCTTGATGATCACATATACAAATTGTAATACGGCTTTCTTGTTGTAAATTTACGATTATTTCTTGGAGCATTTTGATTGTTAGAACATCTAGGGCTGCAAAAGGTTCATCCAAAAGTAGAACTTTTGGTTCACTCAATAAAGCCAATGCTAAAACTAATTTTCTCTTTTGACCACCTGAAAGGTGTTTAGCTTTTATTTCTTTTATACTGTCTAACTCAAATTTTGAGATAACATAATTTATTCTTTGGTTTCTAAGACTTTTTTCCTCTATAATTATTTCACTTATAGCCTTTAAATTATCATGTAAGGATAGGTCATTAAAATATCCCCCATATTGTGGAACATAACCTACTTTAAAATGTTTTGTTCTTAAATAAATTGGAAAACTCGTTGCATCATTACCATTGATAAATATTTTACCGTACTTTGGAGATATTAATCCAGTAATAAGATTAAAAATTGTGGATTTACCTACTCCGTTAGGGCCCAACATTCCAAAAATTTGTCCTTCGTTTATTTTAAAGTTAATATTATCTAGTATGAGTCTGTTTCCATAAGATAATGAAATATTCTTAAATTCAATAATTGTATTTGAGCTTTTAAATGACTTAATTCTAAATTTTTTTATTATTCCCATAATTTAATTAGATTTTATATTAACTCTTTTCTTCTTTTCGTACATAAAAATTTTTGCGTCTTTAGTTATAATATTGATTTCGATGACATCAGCTACAAGCAAGTTTTTTTGATTTGAATAAACTACATTTTTTGAAATTATCAACGAATTTCTTTCTAAAGAAAAATCTACATAATTTCCTCTAATTGTATTATCGTCGTAATCAATTGATACATTTTTAGAAAAAATAGTGTCATAATTATTAATATTATATTTTCCGTAATCAGATTGAATATCTATAATCTCACCGTTTACCATTTTTACGATAGCTTTAACATTTGTAAGGAATATTACATTATTATCCGTCAAATCAATTTGTCCCTCGTATGCATTCAAAATATATTCATTCCCTTTAGCATCTTTTGACCTGTAATTTACATCTTTTATTATGTTAGTTGTTGTATCTATATCTTCAATAATAGTATCTTTTTCTAATGAGGTTTTTTTTTCATCCTTAACAACCTTAATACTAAAAAAAAAAACTAAAATAACAGTGGAAAGTGCAATTAAAATTTTTATTATTAAACTATTAGTCATTTAAGATATATTTGATTGGAGTATCGTGTGTACGTGAAGAACTCCAATCGTCTTATTTTTATTTTTTCTATCGAAAACGCACAACGATGTAATTTTCTTATTATTCATTATCGATAAAGCTTTTGCAGCCAAGTCGTTTCTTTCAACACTTATGGGGTTTCTGGTCATTACTTTATTAACTTTTGTTGCGAGTAAATCTGGATTTTTTTGATTAAACCTTCTTATTTGGCCATCAGTGATAATTCCTGTAGTTTGTTTTTTTTTATTTTGAACAATTAAAATTCCAAGTTTTTTATCACTTAATATTTTTAATGCTCTTTTCATTTTTACATCTTCGTTTACAAAGGGTATTTTTTTTCCAGTTAACATTATATCTTCTACAGTTTTTAATTGCGCTCCTAGTGTTCCAGCTGGATGTAATTTTTTGAAATCAAGTTTATTAAATTTTTTTTGTTTCATTACAGATATAGCCAAAGCATCACCTAGTGCTAGTTGAATGGAGGTGCTTGAAGTCGGGACAATTCCACCTGACTCTTTAACCTGGGGTATTAGTAAATTAATATCTGACGCCTTGTGTAAGATAGAGTTTTTTTTTGATGAAATTCCAATTAATAAAATTTTGTTTCTATTCGCGTACTGAATAATATTTTTTAATTCATTAGTTTCACCTGAATAACTTATTAGAATTAAAATATCTTTTTTGGAAATGCTTCCAAGATCA
>CACBOA010000049.1 GCA_902540785.1 uncultured Pelagibacteraceae bacterium | reverse complement strand
CAACAGCACATGTTGAATATGAGACTGAAAAAAGACACTACGCGCACGTAGATTGCCCAGGCCACGCTGATTATGTAAAAAATATGATTACAGGTGCAGCACAAATGGATGGAGCAATTTTAGTTGTTAATGCTGCAGATGGACCTATGCCACAAACTAGAGAACATATTCTTTTGGCTAGACAAGTTGGTGTACCAGCAATAGTTGTTTATTTGAATAAAGTTGATCAAGTGGACGACAAAGAGATGATTGATCTTGTTGAAGAAGAAATTAGAGAATTATTAACTTCATATAAATTTCCAGGAGATAAAACACCAATAGCTAAAGGTTCAGCTCTTGCAGCTGTTGAGGGAAGAGATGAAGAAATAGGAAAAAAATCTATTATGGAACTGATGAAGAATGTTGATGAGTTTATTCCACAACCAGATAGACCAAAAGATAAAGATTTTTTGATGCCTGTAGAGGATGTTTTCTCAATTTCAGGAAGAGGTACAGTTGCAACTGGTAGAGTTGAGTCAGGGGTACTTAAAACTGGTGACGAGCTAGAAATAGTTGGTATCAGAGAAACTAAAAAATCAGTTTGCACTGGTGTTGAAATGTTTAGAAAACTTTTAGATTCTGGTGAAGCAGGAGATAACGTTGGAGTACTTTT
Source organism: uncultured Pelagibacteraceae bacterium (assembly GCA_902540785.1). Classification (GTDB taxonomy): domain Bacteria; phylum Pseudomonadota; class Alphaproteobacteria; order Pelagibacterales; family Pelagibacteraceae; genus Pelagibacter. The sequence continues at coordinate 1,543 of CACBOA010000049.1, read as the reverse complement.
AAGAGGTGTGGAAAGGACTGATATTGAAAGAGGTCAAGTCCTTTGTAAACCAGGATCTGTCACACCACATACCAAATTTGAAGCACAAGCTTATGTTCTAAAAAAAGAGGAAGGTGGTAGACATACTCCTTTCTTTACTAAATATAGACCGCAGTTTTATTTTAGAACAACTGATGTAACTGGTGAAGTTGAGTTACCTGCTGGAACAGAAATGGTGATGCCAGGTGATGATGCTAAGTTCACAGTAAAATTAATTACTCCAATTGCAATGTCAGAGAAACTTAACTTTGCTATTCGAGAAGGAGGAAGAACTGTAGGAGCTGGAGTAGTAACTAAAATTATAGAGTAAGCTCTATATATAGGAGTGTAGCTCAATTGGTAGAGCGCCGGTCTCCAAAACCGGAGGCTGAGGGTTCGAGTCCCTCCGCTCCTGCCAATACTTTAGAGTAAAATGAAAAACCCGATTAAATTTATACAAGAAGTTAAACAAGAAGCTTTTAAAGTTACATGGCCAACAGGTAAAGAAACTTTACAAGGTGCACTTATGGTAACCCTGATGGCAATTGCGATGTCGATTTTTTTTCTTTTATTAGATCAAGCTTTGAAATTTTTCTTAGATTTATTACTGAAGGTAAGCATATAATGAAAAATTGGTATATAGTACAATCTCATTCAAGTTTTGAGAATAAAGTTGCAGGACTTATAAAAGAAGAGGCAGATAAAGCAAAAATTTCTGAAAAATTTGAGGAAATTATTGTTCCTACACATGATGTTACTGAAGTCAAAAGAGGTAAAAGAATACAAAGAAAAAAGAAGTATTTTCCAGGATATGTTTTGATAAAAAGTGAGATGGATAATAATATTTATCATATGATTAAAAACATAAAAAGAGTAAGTGGTTTTTTGGGAACAAAAGGTATGCCGGTACCAGTATCAGACAAGGAAATAGAAAAAATACTTGGACAAATAAAAGATGGTGTTGCTCAACCAAAATCTGGTATAGAGTACAGTGTGGGTGAAAAAGTTCAAGTTGTTGATGGACCATTCGCGTCTTTCAATGGCATGGTCGAGGAAATTGATGAGGAAAAATCAAGACTAAAAGTTTCAGTTTCAATCTTTGGACGACCAACCCCTGTCGAATTAGAATATAATCAAGTAGAGAAAGTAAGTTAATGGCAAAAAAAGAAATTAGTGGATTTATAAAATTGCAAATAAAAGGTGGTCAAGCTAATCCAGCTCCTCCGGTTGGCCCAGCTCTAGGTCAGCGAGGTGTAAACATCATGGAATTTTGTAAAGCTTTTAATGATAAAACTAAATCTTTAGCTGGTAAGCCGGTTCCAGTTGAAATTACAGTTTATAAAGATAAAAAATTTGATTTTAAGATAAAATCTCCACCAGCATCATTCTTCATTAGAGAAGCAGCAAAATTAAAAAGTGGATCTCAGGAACCTGGAAGAAATATTGTTGCGTCAATAACTAAGAAGCAAGCCGAGGAAATTGCAAAACAGAAAATGGAGGATCTAAATGCGCTTGATTTAGAACA
>CACBOA010000048.1 GCA_902540785.1 uncultured Pelagibacteraceae bacterium | reverse complement strand
AAGCTTCTAAAAATTTTCCAAATAAATAATATAATTACTTTTTATACATCCTATTTTCTGCTGGCAGTAACAATTATAATTCTTTGGATACTTTTACCAACAGTAGTGCTTATTGCTTTTTTAATTGTAGCTTCATTTCATTTTGGAAAAGAAGATACTCAATTTCTAATTGATAATAATTCATATTTAAATCAATTTTTATTTTTTCTTAAAGGATCGTTAGTAATATTGGCACCACTATATTTTAATTTTAATGAAACAGTTTATATTTTTAAATTACTATTAATCGAGAATGAATCATTTTATCAAAGTTTAAGTATAATTGAAAATAATAATTTTTTGATAATTGGGATTGTGTTAAGTGCGTTATCTAGCATTATTTTATTTTTCAAAAAATTTGAGTTAAGAAAATTTATAATTTTTTTTGATTATTTCTCGATAATAATCATTAATATGCATTTTTCTCCATTAATAGCCTTCACAATTTATTTTTGTTTTTTACATTCTATAAGACATAGTATTTCATTAATCACTGAACTTGATAAAGAAAGTTTAAGAAATGGACTTTTAGTTTTTATTAAAAAAGCTACCCCTTTAACTATCCTTACTGCTATTATTTGTTTAATAGGTCTTTATTTTTTAAATAATAATTACAATTTAGACAGTGCTATTTTGAAATTAATATTTATAGGTTTGGCGTCTTTAACTTTTCCGCATATATTGCTCGAATACTTAATTGAAAAAAATGAAAAATAAAGAAATAAAAATTTTACTATCTGCACCAAGAGGATTTTGCGCAGGTGTAGAGAGAGCAATTGAAATTGTTGAAAAAGCCATTCAAAAATACGGTGTTCCAGTTTACGTTCGACATGAAATTGTACATAATAAATTTGTAGTTGATAATTTAAAAAAGAAAGGAGCTATATTTGTTGAAGAGCTTGAAGAAATTAAAGATAAAACTAGACCTGTAATTTTTTCTGCGCACGGGGTTCCAAAGAAAGTTCCCACTGAAGCTGAAAGTTACAAAATGACATATGTGGATGCTACTTGTCCACTAGTGTCGAAAGTTCATCGTGAAGCTGAAAATCTTCACAAATCAGGTTATCACTTAATTTTGATTGGACACCAGAACCATCCTGAAGTTGTTGGAACAATGGGACAATTACCAGTAGGTTCGATAGATCTTATTCAAGATGAAGATGAAGCAAAAAAATATGAATTTAAAGAAAAAAAAAAATTAGCTTTTGTAACTCAAACAACTTTATCAGTAGATGACACAAAAAGTATAATTAGTATTTTAAAAGATAGATTTCCAGGAATTAGAGAACCGCATAAAGAGGATATATGTTACGCAACTACAAATAGACAGATGGCTGTAAAAAATATTGCAAAAAACTGTGATATTTTTTTTGTAATTGGTAGTAGAAACTCCTCAAATTCAGTGAGGCTAGTTGAGGTCGCAAAAAAATCAGGTTGTAATAATGCTCATCTTATTCACTCCCAAAGTGAAATACCTTATCATTTAATTGAAAAATCTAAAACTGTAGGGATTTCTTCTGGGGCCTCAGCACCAGAAATTCTTGTAGAAAACTTCATAGATAATTTAAAGAAGAAATTTACAGTATCCATAAACGAGGTTGAGATAATTAAAGAAAACGTTGTTTTCAAAGTACCTAAGAAATTAAATTAAATGGCTGTCTATACCAAGATTAATAGGAGTGTTTTAAGATCTATAAACAGAAAATTTAATTTTGAAAATTTTCAAAGTTTTAAAGGAATTAAACAAGGTATTGAAAACACTAATTATTTACTCAGATCAAAAAATAAAAAGTTTATTCTTACAATTTTTGAAAAAAGAGTTGTGAAAAAAGAGATACCTTTTTTTATGAAATTGATGGATCAATTAAGTAATCTAAATATTAATTGCCCCAAACCTCTTAAAAATAATCGAGGAAATTATCTAATCAAAGTTAAAAATAAAATATCTTGTGTTGTAACTTTTCTTGATGGAAAAGACAAAAAAAAACTTAATCTTAAGAATTGTTTTGATATTGGTAAAACAATTGCGCAAATACACTTATCTACAAAAAATCTAAAACTATACAGAAAAAACTCAATGGGTATTAAAAATCTTAATCCTCTATTAAATAGTATTAAATTTAAGTCTCAAAAATTTAGTAACTTAGAAAAATTTTTAAAAAATAATTTTAAAGATATAAAAGATAAATGGCCAAAAAAATTACCTCAAGGTATTATTCATGGAGATCTATTTATAGATAATATCTTTTTTAAAGGTAATAAACTATCTGGCATAATTGATTTTTATTTTGCAGCTAATGA
>CACBOA010000047.1 GCA_902540785.1 uncultured Pelagibacteraceae bacterium | reverse complement strand
TAAATTAATTAAAAATGAGTTTAATGTTTTTGTAAGATTCTCATCATACTCCATCATATGATTGTCATATTTGGTAAAATAAGAATATTTAGGTTCATTAGCTATTTCGAACATCTTTTGACCCATCTCAAAAGGGACTATTTGATCTTTTTCACCGTGCATTATCAAAATTGGAGACTTAACATTTTTAATTTTATTTTTATTGTCAAATTTATCTTTTAGTAAAAGACCAACGGGTATATATGGATAAAATTTTTTAGCGGCGTCAATCATTGACGTAAATGGAGTTTCTAAAATTAAACCTGCAAAATTTCTATTTTGGGATAAATGTGTTGCAACTCCTGTTCCTAATGACTCTCCATAGATTACTATATTCTTTTCATCCACACCTTTTTTCATCAACCATCTAATTGCACTTTCACCATCTTCATATAATCCAATTTCTGATGGTTTGCCCTCATTGCCACTAAAACCTCTCCAGGCAACTATTAAAAAATTAACACTCATGTCTCTAAAATGATTCAATTTATGAATTCTATTTTCTAAAGATCCAGCATTCCCATGAAAAAATAAAATTGTTTTATTTTTTCTTATATCTTTTTCATGATACCAGCCTAACAAGGCTAATCCGTCTTGTGTCGATATTTCAACCTCTTCAATATTAACTGAAAGTTTATCGTTAAAATAATTATTTTCATCAGGATGATACATTAAATTTCTTTGATAAAAATAAAGAAATACCAAAAGAAAAAGGTAGACTAAAATTATTAGTTTTAAAAATGATAACAAATTATTCCTAAACTTTTTTAACATTATTTTTCTTAGCCAAATATACGCCAAAGAAAACTAAAATGGTTCCAATAATATGAAAATTCTCAAATTTTTCGTCAAATAAAAAGTATCCATAAATTGCTCCATAAACTGTAAAAACATAGAGTGTAAAGCCAGTCAATGATGCACCTAATTTTTTCTGAGCTATAGTATAAAGAGTAAAAGCGATTATCCCTGGTGATATAGCTGCAAAAATTACCCATAAATAGAATTCTGTCGCAAAAATAGTCTCTTTATAAAATAATTCCTCACCAACGTAAAAAGGTAACAAACTCAACGCACCAAAAAAAGAAATCATAGTAAATCTATCAAAAATTTTTAATTTAGATTTCCAATAGAATAAATAAATTGAGTATAAAGCCCATCCAATTGCAGCAGCCAACATCCACAAATCACCAATTGTAAATCTTAGATTAATCAATAAGTAAAAGTCACCTTTAATAATGATGATAAGTACTCCAATCAAGCAAGTAATTAAGCCAATTATCTTTGTTGTATTTATTTTCTCAAGAAAAAAAAAATATGAGATTAGAATAATAAAAACTGGAGAGGATGTGTAAATTATTCCCATATTGATAACAGTTGTTGTCTCACCAGCTAAAAAAGGGAAGGCGCCACATACACCACATCCCGTTGATCCTAAAAAAAATAATTTTTTATATTCCTTTTTAATTATATGAAAATTATTTTTTAAAGTTACATAAGTGAATGGTAACAAAATTAAAAAAACAACTGTCCAACGCCAAAATGCAAGTGAAATAGGTGGAACAAATTCAACACCACCCCTAGCTACAACTAGGTTACTAGCCATAAAGATTGGTTGTATAAATAATAATGAGAATGAGAATATATCTGTCTTAATATTTTTCAATTTAATTGATGCTAATCTTTATCAAAGAAGGCTTCGTATATCATCATGATGATTGCTGCACCCATTAAAAGATAAACTGGGATAACATCCAAAAAGCCTATCATCATTGATCTCGTTAGAGTTGTTGCTAAACCAACTAAAAAGAAAACTGCAAAAGATAATCCTATGATTGTAGTAATTTTATTCATTTTATTCCTGACATTCTTTCTCTAACCAATTAGCAACTCCTAAAAATCTATGATCATCATATTTATTGCCAATTAATTGAACACCTAATGGTAAATTATTTTCTCCCTCAAGTAAAGGTAGCGAAATACATGGCGTCCCAAGATAAGACCAAACTTTATTAAATTCCGCTGTTCCTGTACTTTTTAAACCTGTGGGCGCAACACCTGGACTAGCTGGCGACAATACTCCATGATAATCCTCAAAAACTTCTTGGTATGACTCATAACTTCTTTTTATAAAATCAATAGCCTCCGCATATTCTTTGGCCGAATATTTATTTCCTCTTGTGATTGCATCTTGCATATACTTAGACAATTTTTTTTTAAATTTTTTAAAATAAACTGAAAAATTATTAGCTAAATCAGTCTCATGAATAATTTGATGGTATTTATGTATGTCCTTAAAATAAGAAGGAGTATCAAAAATCTCAATATTTTTTTT
>CACBOA010000046.1 GCA_902540785.1 uncultured Pelagibacteraceae bacterium | reverse complement strand
AAAACTTACTATATAAGAGTATCCATACCGTAAAATTGGTGCTTTTAAAAACCAAACTAAAATTCCAATCATTATAACTGTTAAAATTGGAATATAATTTTTAAAATTTAATTTACGCTCTTTTTGTTTTTTTTTATTCATAATTTTTAAAAAAAATATGAAAATAACTATAGTGCCAATATAAGGTAGCAAAATTTCTAAAATTTTTATGAAATGATTATGTATCCAAAATTTTACCCAATAAAAATTCTCTAAAAATTCTTTATAAGGCAAGATATTATCTTTTTGATTTGACCAATCTTTAGACCATGCCTCTGATCCAATCGAAACCTCGTAAATATTTGATAATCCCTCAAAATTTGTCCATGACAAATTCAAACAACTTGAGGGCATTGGAAATAAAATACATCCGGTTGTTAGTATATTTTTTAGAGCCCAAAATGATAAAAATAAAAACAATGTTAAAAATTTTAAGTTAATCAAATTTCCTAAAATATCTCTATTTAAACAAATTAAAGGAACTAATAGAGAAAATATTAGAAAAGTTTTGTTTAAGAATGCAAAGATTGAAAAAAAAGCAACGATATAAAAAGTTTGTTCACTAATTTTATGAGATACTTCCAAAGCATTTAAATAAATAAGGATGGTTATAAAATAAATAAAATGGCCTGGGGCATCATTTCCATACTCACTATATCTGTTCATTTTCCAGCATATATAGATAACGATTAAAATTGAGAAGATATTAGATATTGATAAATCTTTTTTTTGGAAAATGTTTGATAAGAATAAAACGATTGAGTAAATTGCTAATGAGGCTAATGGTATAACAATTCCGTTTATTCCAAACAAATAATTAAAATGTAAAGCACTTAAATATTGCATAATTGATATATGACCGTATCTGTGATGAAGGTTACTTAATCCAGTTATTATTTTATTTTCATTTAAAATGTTAATATAGGGAATATGGTACATACCAGCATCAGGAGTGTAAATTTTGCTTAACAAAATCATTAGAAAGACGCCTAAAGAGCAAATAATAACAAAATTTATTACGATTTTTGATTTATAATTTCTTAAAAAATTAGGATTTGTAATCAATAAAGATAGAACTAGAATAACCAACACTATTGTGTTCGTTTGTTGATTTAATGGTAAAAAGAAATTAATTAATAGTGAAATCAAACTTAATGAGATTAAGCCAAATAATGAGGTTAAACTTAAGTCAAAATAAGTATTATTGTTTGTACCTAAAAATTTTGAAAAGTTTTTTCCTACAAACAAGTGAAATAAGACAGTTAAAAATGAGAGAATTAATAAATTAATCATCTTATGAATTTATCAGTTATTATACCTGTATATAATGAGGTTAGAACAATTAATCAAATTATCAATAAAGTTTTAAACGTAAAAACTCGATATAAAGAGATAATTATAGTTGATGATTACTCTACAGATGGCACGAAAAAAGAATTAGAAAATTACAAAAAGAATAATTTATTTAAAATTTTATATCACAATAGTAATAAGGGTAAAGGTGCATGTTTGATTACAGCTATACCACATTTAACTGGTGACTATGCAATTATTCAGGATGCAGATTTAGAATATGACCCAGAGGATTTTTTAAGTTTTATAAATTTGATTGAAAACAAACCAGAAATTAAAGTGATATATGGGTCAAGAGTTTTAAAAAGAAACATAATCCAAAAAGGCTTTATGGTAAAATTTCGAATTTTTGCTAACTATGTGCTTACAACATTATCTAATATATTAAATAATCAAAATTTAACAGATGCTCATACATGTTATAAATTTATTGATGTTGAAGTAATGAAAGAAATGAATTTAACCCAGAATGATTTCTCAATTTGTCCAGAAATTACAACAAAGTTAAATCGTTTAGGCTATGAGATAATTGAAATCCCCGTCCGCTATAATGGTAGAAATTACTCTGATGGAAAAAAAATAAGATTTAAAGATGCACTAATTGCCTTTTATACGTTAATTAAGTTTAGATTTTTTTGGAAGCAAATAAATAAGAAGCAAATAAGTGATTAAAGAAATAATTATAGCACTGTAAAAATTATTCAAAATCTTCAATAAAAGAATTGGTATCAAAATTATAAAAAGATTGAATATCCATACCAATTTATCATTTGAAATTTTTAAAATTATATGGTGCAAATGTCTATTATCGCCTTCTAGTGGAGATTTTCCTTTAAGAAGTCTTTCTAGAATTAATCTTATGGTATCAAGACCAGGAATTAAAAATAGGAAAAAAATTTCATCACAATAAATAGTATTAAATTTGTTATAGCTAAAAATATAAGCAGAGCCAACAAAGCAAGTTAAAAAAGTATTTCCAGAATTTCCAAAAAATACTTTATTTTTTAAATTGAAATATAAAAAAATTAATAATGACAAGATAACCACCATAAATATTAACGAAAATATTTTTGTTAAAAATATAAGCGACACAATCC
>CACBOA010000045.1 GCA_902540785.1 uncultured Pelagibacteraceae bacterium | reverse complement strand
TGGTGAATAATCGCTCAAAATTAAATCAATTTGCTTTTCATTTATCTAATCCTTTAACAACATTATTAAGAAATATTTTTTTGAAAAGATTAGTAAAAAATAAAAAGTTTTTAGAGGGCTATCTTGGAAAAATATATAAGAACTAACTATTAGAAATTAACCTTTGTCTTAAATGATCGATAGGAACTGCGTTTCCATTCAAGTTATAATACCAATAGGTCCATCCATTACAGCTTTCAGCACCTAAGATTGTAGCTGCTACTTTATGGATTGAGCCCTCAGTTTGAGCATGCTTGATACTCCCGTCAGCCATAATTTTTGCACTGACTTTCTTTTTATTATCAAAAATAGTGGAGCCTGGTTTAATTATTCCTAATTCAACTAACGAGCCAAATGGTATTCTTGGTTTAGATCTACCGTTCTGTAGAGTATCTAAATAATCATCTTCTATAGGTTTAGTTTTACTTAATCTTTGTATAGCAGCCTTAAAATAAGTTTTTTCTTTTTCAATGCCGTAATAATTTCTCCCTAATTTCTTAGCAACTGTTGCCGTTGTTCCTGACCCTAAGAAAGGATCTAAAACTAAATCATTTTTATTTGAAGTTGCTAATAAAATTCTGTGAAGTAGAGCCTCAGGTTTCTGTGTAGAATGTACTTTTTTTCCGTTCTTTTTTAATCTTTCAGAACCATTACAAATTGGTAATTCCCAGTTAGACCTCATTTGAAGATCATCATTTAAACATTTTAAAGATTGATAGTTAAAAGTATATTTTGATTTTTCAGATTTTGAAGCCCAAATTAAAGTTTCATGAGCATTTGTAAAACGTGTCCCTCTAAAATTTGGCATAGGATTTTTTTTATTCCAAATAACATCATTTAAAATCCAAAAACCTAAATTTTGTATTACCGTTCCTACTCGGAAGATATTGTGATAACTACCAATTACCCAAATAGCTCCATTTTTTTTCAAAATCCTTTTGCACTCATTCAACCACAGATAAGTAAAGTCATCATACTTCTTAAAATTTTCAAATTGATCCCATTTATCATTTACTGCATTAACCTTTGATCTGTCAGGTCTTGTGAGTTCATTTTTTAATTGTAAGTTATAGGGTGGATCAGCAAAAATTAAATCAAAAGTTTCATTTGGTATCTTCTTTAATTCCTTCAGGCTATCACCATTAATTAATTTATTTTTGAAACTTGAGCTCATTTTATAAAAATAAATTAGACTCGAAAAAGATTCTTGGGTCAACCTACGATTGAATTATGAAGACTCAATTTGTGTACTTTATTCTAGAAATATCTATATCTAGTGTTTATTACTTTGAGGTATTTAGTTTATTTACAGGTGAAAAAGTCTTTCTGTGATGAATTGTGACCCCAAACTTTTTGATAGCTCTTAAATGTTTTTTGGTACCATACCCATAATTTTGACCCCATGAGTAACTTTTATATTTAATACCTAATTTTGCAATAATTGATGCAGCAGAAATTGACGGTATTTTTTGATCTCCCTTGATTACAGATTTAAGTTTGTAGTTTTCTATCTTTGGTAATTTATTTCCATCAATTAAAATTATTGAGGGTTTTTTTTTCAATTTAAGGATTGCTCTTTTCATTGCCATCAAACTAGCCTGTAAGATATTTTTTTTCTCAATCTCACTGATTGATGCTTTTGCTATGGCCCATGTAGAATTTTTTTTGATATATTGAGCTAAAATTTCTCTCCTTTTTTTTGATAACTTCTTTGAGTCTTTTAATAGTTTTTTGTTTATTGAGTGATTTAAAATTACAGCCGCTGCATATACAGGTCCCACTAAACTTCCACGTCCAACCTCATCAACTCCAGCAATTAATTTCATTAAAACTTTATATTTAGATCTTGAATTTTTTGCTTAATCATTTTTAAATCTTCCCAAGAATATTTCTTATTCTCTGGGAATCTAATTAAGTATGATGGACTATAACTAATTATTAAGGGAACTGTTTTACTTCCTATAATTATTTCTTTCCATTTCCCTCTTTCATCTGAAATTTTACTCTTTAACCCAGTGACAGCCTCCATCGCAGTTCCACCCATTAGAATTAACAATTGTGGATTAATTATTGAAATATGTTGTTTCAAAAATTTAGAATATCTTTTTATATCACTAGTATTAGGTTTTCGTTCATCAGTTGTCTTATAGTTTATTGAATAAGTTAAATAAATATTATCCATTGATACATTGATAGCTAAGAGCATTTTTTCTAAAAGTTTTCCCACATCACCTTGAAAAAGTAACCCAGACTCATCTTCTTCCTCACCTGGTGCATCGCCAATTAACATTATAGAACTGTTAATATTTCCACTACCAAATAAAAGATTTTTTGAAGCTTTCTTTAGATTGCAATCCTCAATTGTATTTATTAGATTTTTAAGATCAGATAGTTTTTGTTTTTTTTGCGAGTTTGAATTAATCAGATTATTTTTTAAATCTTTATATCTATTTTGTGGCTCATTATTAAAGATAAAATCTGCCTCAAATGATTTAATGAAA
>CACBOA010000044.1 GCA_902540785.1 uncultured Pelagibacteraceae bacterium | reverse complement strand
ACATGTTAATTATGATACTATACCGGGTGTAATTTATACGACACCAGAAGTTGCATCAATAGGCAAAACCGAGGAACAACTTAAAGAGTCAAATATTAAATATAAAATTGGTAAATTTTCATTCATGGCAAATTCAAGGGCAAAAGCAATAGATGATACCGAGGGTTTTGTTAAAATTTTAGCAGATGAAAAAACAGATAAAGTTTTAGGAGCTCATTTGATAGGGCCTCATGCCGGTGAGTTAATTGCTGAAATTGGGATTGCAATGGAATTCGGAGCTAGCTCAGAAGATATAGCAAGAACGTGTCATGCTCACCCCACATTTTCGGAAGCAGTTAAAGAAGCGGCTTTATCTGTTGATAAAAGAGCAATACACTCTTAAAAAAAATTCATATTATCTAAAAATGAAATTTCCGATTCTGTTGCCGAATGTATTTAATCACCCATTTACTTATGAAAGTGATATTAAATTAAAAGTTGGAGATTTTGTTGAAGTTCCTTTTGGTAAAACTAAAATAACAGGTGTTGTGTGGAATGAATTTGAAAAAAATAATTCAAAAAAATTTAAGATAAAAAAAGTTATTAATAAATTAGATATTCCAAGTTTAAAAAAAAATACGCTAGATTTTTTAAATTGGTTTTCAGAATATAACATTGTTCCAAAAGGTATGGCTTTAAAGCTTGTATTGACAGGTGGTAAAGAGCTCAAAAGTGTTGACCAAAAATTTTATGATAGTTTAACATTTAATTGTTATGATAATCCTATTGAACTAACAAATGATCAAAAAAAATCTCTCGAGCAGATAAATATTTCTAATAAGAGATTCAATGTACATGTTTTGCAGGGCACAACAGGATCTGGTAAAACATTTGTATATTTTGAGGCTTTAAAAAATGTTTTGTTAAAGGGTTTTCAAGGTTTAATTCTTTTACCAGAAATTGGTTTGACCACTCAATTTGAAAAAAAATTTATAGAATTTTTTAATTTTAAACCTGCAGTTTGGCATTCTGCTATTACAAAAAAAAATAAAAAAATAATATGGGAAGGTATCGTTAGAGGAAAAATAAGTGTTGTAATTGGAGCAAGATCATCTTTATTCCTACCATTTAAAAATTTAGGATTAATTATTGTTGATGAAGAACATGACCAATCATATAAACAAGATGAAGGAGTAACATATAATGCTAGAGATATGGCAATCTCTAGGGCATCATTTGAAAAAGTTCCAATTAATTTAATTACATCTGTTCCTTCTTTGGAAACATATGTAAATATAAAAAAAAAGAAGTACAATTTTTCAAGACTTGAACAGAGGTATCAAAATGCTTCTTTACCAAATTTTGAAATTATAAACTTAAATCATGTTAAATTGCAGAAGCAATCTTGGCTTTCAAAAGAAATAATCCAGAAGGTTAATTTTCACTTAGAAAAGAAAGATCAAGTTTTATTTTTTTTGAATAGAAGAGGTTTTTCACCAAATGTTTTATGTAAAAAATGTGTAAGTAGTTTTTCATGTCCAAAATGTTCAATAAACTTAGTTTACCATAAGATTAAAAATAACTTATTGTGTCACTATTGTGGTTTTAAAACCTCATTAATTAGAAACTGTTCTCAAGACGGAAGTTGTGATTTTATATTTAGTGGGCCGGGAGTCGAAAGAATTTCGGAAGAAGTCAAAAAAAATTTTCCACATAAAAAAATCGAAATTTTTTCAAGCGACACTATGAATAAAAAAAACTCGAAGGAAAAACTTGAAAAAATTACAAATAATGAAATTGAAATACTGATTGGAACTCAATTAATTTCTAAAGGATTTCATTTTCCAAATCTCAATTGCATAGTTGTTGTTGATATTAATTTATCATCCTATGGTCATGATTTAAGAGGCGCAGAAAAAAACTTACAACTATATCACCAATTATCTGGAAGAGCCGGACGTACAGGACAACCCTCAACTGTTTATTTTCAAACTTATGGTCGTAATTCAACAATGATTAATGACATCACTAATAAAAATCCAAATATTTTTTTAGAAAAAGAAATAGAAATAAGAAAAAAAAACAATTTACCTCCATTTCAAAGATTTATCTCTCTAATTTTATTAGGAGAAAATGAAAGTAAATTGGAGAAAGAAGCTATTAAATTCAAATTATTTTTGCAAAATAAAATAATTGGTAAAGTTTTAGGACCTGTAAATGCACCAATATTTAGGTTAAAAGGTAAGTACAGAATTAGATTGCTGATTAGAGGTCCTAAGAATTTAAAATTACAGAAAACTTTATCTACTTTAATAACAAAATATAAATTTTTACCAGGAATAAAACTTTCAGTTGATGTTGACCCAATAAGCTTCAATTAATGCCTAAAAAAAACATTTTTTTGTCAACGTGTTACTTGAAGACTATTATGGCATATGTTAATTAAATCCTAATTTTTAAAATTAATCACGTACATTTAAAGGTAATAAATTGAGCAAAGATAAAGGTTTTTCTAGCACTTCAGCTAACAGATATTCTCTAGCTTTGTACGAATTAGCAGCGGAGGCAAATATGCTTTCTCAAATAG
>CACBOA010000043.1 GCA_902540785.1 uncultured Pelagibacteraceae bacterium | reverse complement strand
GGAGTGCTCGGTTATAAAGATACTTATGTGGGGGTAAGTGAAGATGATGAACAAGCATTGATTTTTGAGGATGGTAAAGCATTTATGCCATCAGAGTTAGATCGAAAAGCGTGTGCAAAATTTGTACAATTTTATACGAATTTGGATTTTGATGAAACTGAGGATACTAATGCTTGTGGATCAGACACTAAGCTTAATAATATAAATACTATCATAAATACGGATAGATGCTCGACAGAAGATAAGTTGCCTCTTTATAAAAAAGATGAGGCATCAGTTTGGGGAGGAAAAAGTGCTGCTTCAAACCAAATACTGAAATGGCAGGCAATTTTAAATCAAGATCAATTAATTAAATGTAAAACCGAAAAAGATACAAAGTCAATTAAGATGTTTGATATGTGTCGTTGGTCCTCAAATAAATGTACATATACTAATAATAATATATTTGATGATCGAATGTATGTAGGAAGAATTCAATTCAATTTAAATGATGGAAAAAAAAGAAGATTTTTATATTTCCAAGCAGACTATGAGCCTAAATATCAAGCTAGAGGAGCTGGAGAATGATAAGAACTCATCAAAACGCAGGAGTTAGTTTGATAGAGATGCTTATAGGTATCGTCATATCCGCAATAATAATTGGTGCAATGTACACAACTTATTCAGTAATAAACCAAACTTATTCAAGGGTATCGGATGTTGCTGGTATTAGTAAGTCAGGAAGAGATATAGTTTCCATGATAATGAGAGACGTAAGGATGGCCGGTTTTAAATATTACTATGGTTACAATGCTGAGAATGAAGCAAGAACTGAAGCAAAGAGAATTCCAAGAATTGACTATCTACGATTTGTCCCTGGTGCTTCTGATGAAAAAAAAGGCCATGAACCAGTTGTTATTTATAGAAATAGACTTGGGGATGCAACTAGATTGTCTGATCAAGACCCTGTTGTTCCTGGATATACTTTGATTGATGAACCAATAAATGATGTTTGCTGTGATCAAATCCATATTGTTTATGGAGACTTTGATGCAAACGCTGATATTGATGCTGGAGAACAATTTTATACAAGATATAAGATTTCTTATTTTGCCCATGCTATGCAAAAAGATAATGACAAATTTTATGGAGTTTTTAGATCAAAGAAATATTGGAAACAGGCTATAGATGATCCAGAAGGAGGAGAATGGGTTGTCAATAATTGTCCTCCAGAAAATGATTGTTACTCAGGTCAGTTAGTAAGAGAATATTTATCCGACATGTCATTTGTTGCTATGGATAAATTTGGTAGAGCAGTGGATGCAGATCCAAAAGATCCTGAAAATATTTATAATATTCGATCGGTTGATATTACTTTAACATTTAGATCAGCTTCAAAATCTGGATTTTTTAAAAATCTCAGGCAGGGAACAAAAAGACAAATTTTATCACTAGGAAGAGAAGCTGCAGAATTTACTGGCGAAGATGCTGCTTTCAAAAGAGATCCAATTTTTTTAACAGTGCATACAAGAAACTTGGGTGGAATAGGAATGACTAATTAATGAATAATAATAAAGAAAAAGGATTTGCATTAGTTTTATCAATTGTACTTTTAATAGTAATGTCTTTGATGGGCGGTTCATTAATAGTTATTTCATCAGGGGATCACCAAAGTAATAATAGTAGCGATCAGTACCAGCAAACTTTTTATGTTGCTGAAGCTGGTCTTTTAGAGGGAGAGAAATGGATCTTGGATAAATATCTTGGACCTTGGATGAATAGCATGCCCAGTGATAATGATGTCCTCGGAGATCCTCCTGCAGAACCTGGTCCATTAGCAGTCTGGAATATTAAAAATGAGATATGGCAGGATACAAAAACTGAGTACACAAGCAAATCAGAAAATGGTTTCTTTAGACATACATTTATACGAGGGCCAGCTCAAAATGATACAAAAGTTGCTAGAGATAGCTCACAATGCTTAATGAGTTTTAAAAACATAGATACAGATGAAGATGATAACGTATCAATTATTGGAAAAGGCCAACTTCCAGTTGAAAAAAGTTTTTTGGATATCGTTGGACCACTTCTATGCACAGGAACAAATGCGGAATGTTTAGATCCTGACAGTACAAGTTTTAACACTGATGATGAAGTAGTTAATGAGAGAGGCGATAATCCTAGGGATTTTGAAGAAAAAGAAAAATTTATTCGTGCAGAATTTAATTTCTTAAAAAGATTTGCTTATGAATATTTTATCGTAAATGTGGGGGCAGCTGCATATAGAAATGATGGATCTAGTGTTGCAACAGACGTCAGTAATGTTGACTCACAAGGAACAGCATATAAAATATATTCTTGTGGGATTCTTTATGGGCCAGGAGGCAGAGGAGAATACCACAATGGAGAGGTTGAAATTTTAATACCTTTAGAAAGTATTGTGGTAATGCCGACATAAAATCATGAGAAGAAATATATTTTTAATAACTTTATTTTTACTAACTTTTCTAAAATTTAATCCTGTTTATTCTGAAGAATGTGATCTAGAATTTGAAATTGGAGAGAGTTTTTCAAGTGTCACTGAGATGTTAGGTGAGCCTGATATAGATAAGAATATTGAATTAATAGATATGAATCCAAATGCTGAAAAAACAAATTATTGGTTTGCAAC
>CACBOA010000042.1 GCA_902540785.1 uncultured Pelagibacteraceae bacterium | reverse complement strand
TCCAGATGACCATATTATAATTGGATCTTTTCAAAAAGATGGAGTGGGTTGGAAGGAGGGTTTAAAACCAAAACTAATAAAAGGACCAGATATATTCATTGACACAATTAAATTAATAAAAAAAGCAAATCCTAATTTATTTATTTTGCTCCTGGGACCATCTCGAGGATTTGTTAAAAATGAACTCGAGAAAATAAACGTAAAATTTTCACATTTTTATGAAAATGATTATTTAGCTATGAAAAACTATTATAACATTCTTGATTTTTATCTAATTTGTTCAAGAGAGGAAGGTGGTCCTAAATCACTTCTTGAATCAATGGCATGCTCCATCCCTGTAATTACAACTCCCGTAGGTCAAACAGTAGAACTTGTTAAGAATAGAGAAAACGCTTTGATAACTAATAATTTTTCTCCAAAATCCTTATCCGAAACATCAATAGAGTTAATAGAAGATAAAGATTTACAAAAGAATATTAAGACTAACTGTAAAAAAACTGCTTTAAAAAATGATTATAAAAATCAAATATCTTTATGGAAAGATTTTTTAGATGTTTGAGAATTTGATTAATATTTTAAGAGATTTCAGAAATTATTTTTTTCCAAATCGGAATCCATTTGGAAGTAAAATTTTAGCAACTAAAGATTACTATCTTTTGGTTTATGAAAAAGCAAAAAATGAAAAATTTTTAGAAATAGATAATTTTGAAAATTTAACTGGATTTAGTGTAAATAAATCTTGGTTGGACGAACTTGCTCTTCATACGCAGGTAGTAAAAAAAAAAACTTCTATAAATTATCAACATGGAAGAGTTTTGTATTCACTTTTGAGAAAATATATTCAAGATCAAAAAATAAATTATATAAAAATTCTTGAAATTGGGACTGCAAGAGGATTTTCATCTATATGCATGTCTAAAGCAATAATTGATTCAAAAATTGATGGAGACATATCTACTATAGATATTATTTCAAATAAAAATAAAATTTATTGGAATTGCATAGATGATCATGATGGAAAAAAATCTAGACAAGAGTTGTTAAATCCTTGGCAAAAAGAATTAAAAAATATTCACTTCTTAACTGGACCAAGCTCATTAATATTGAAAAAAATAAATTGTGACAGGATAAATTTTGCATTTATTGATGGAATGCATAATGATTTTAATGTTAGAAAGGAATTTAAATTTATTTCTTTGAAACAAACAAAAGGGGACTACATAATTTTTGATGACTATTCAACTGATTTTCCAGATATAGTAAGATTTATAAATGAAATCAGAGAAGACGATGTTTATGATATAAAAATAATATCTTCAGCCAAAGATAGATCTTACGCGCTTCTTCAAAAAAAAATATGAAAATAGCTATTGAAAAATATCCTTTTATTTTTAATGAAAAAATAGGACCATATATTTTTTTAGAGCGTATTTCAAAACAGTTCAAAAATAAGGGTATAAATCTTACCAACAAGTTTGATCCTTTTTATGATTTTGCCATTTTTGCGAACACAAATAAATCTATTTATAAAAAACCGTATTTTTTGAGAATTGGTGGAATTTTTTTTGACAAAAAAAATACAGCAATAAACACATTTGAAGCGAATAAAAAAATTTTTGAGTCAATTGATAATTCTATTGGAACAATTTTTATAAGTGAATTTACTAAAAATTTAGTAAAAAAATTTCATAAAAATTTGAAAGTCCCCAATATTGTTATAAATAATTCTGTTCCTTTAAATTTATTTTCCCCAAAAGGAGATAATCTTCGTAACAAATTAAAATTGAAAAGTAATGATTTTGTAATTATTACCTCGGCTGCATGGAGAAGACATAAAAGATTAAATGAGATAATTAAACTTTTCTATAAATTGAAAACAGAGATAAATAATCTAAAATTAATAATACTTGGCGAATATGATTTAAAAAAAAATGACCCAGACATTATTTTGGCCGGCAATATAAAGCATTTTAAGCTTCCAGAGTGGTATAGGACAGCAAATGCATATGTTCATTTATCTTGGATCGACCAAAATCCAAATACTCTTGTTGAGGCAATAGCATGTGGATTACCATCTTTGTGTACAAATAATGGAGGGACACACGAGCTTATTAAAAAAACAAATTCAGGTATTGTTAGTAATGCAGACAAAAATTATGATTATCAATTAATTGATTATTACAACCCCCCAGAACCAAAATATGACTTACTGGTAAATGATTTCATGAAAATTTACAATAACTATGCAAAATTCAAAAAAAGTATTAATACCGATCCAATCGATATAAATAGTGCTGCTGTGAAATATTTAAATTTTTTTCAAAAGAATACTTGATTAGATGTCAATTGCAAAAAAGGTTGATAGAAGAACAAAAAGTAAACCAGAGCTATCAGTTCTCTGTTCATATTACAATAATATGAATACAATAAAAAATTCTTTAGAGAGTCTATTTAAGCAAAGTTTTAAAAATATAGAAATAATTATTTATTCTGATGGATCAAGTGATTTATCAGATAGAATTGTAGAGAAAACTATTAAAAAGAAAAATAATGTTTTATTTCTAAAATCAAATAAAAATTTAGGATTAACAAAATCTTTAAATTTTATGTTAAAATTTTCAAGAGCAAATTATATTGCAAGACATGATGCAGATGATATTAGTAATAAAGATAGATTTAAGCATCAAATTAATTTTTTAAAAAAAAATAAACATATCCAAGTTCTTGGGACAAATGTGATACATAAATCAAATAAAAAAAAATATATTCAAGTACCAGAAAAAAATTTTGATATTAAGAATAAATTATCATATCAAAATGTAATTATTCATTCATCGGTAATTATCTTGAAAGACTTACTTACAAAAAACAAGTATGACGAAAATTTTCCTAG
>CACBOA010000041.1 GCA_902540785.1 uncultured Pelagibacteraceae bacterium | reverse complement strand
TTAAAGGTTTTTCACAAAAAACATTTATTTTTTTTTCTAGAAAAAATTTAACATGTTGGTAATGAAGATTATTTGGACTTGCTATTATTATCCAATCTATATTTTTTAAATCAATATCTTTGTAGTTATTTTTACTTCTTATAATTTTTATTACGTTTCCAATTTTTTTAAGATTAAGGTACAATTTGCTGCCCCATGATCCTTTTCCAACAAGCACAAAATTCATATTAAATTTTTTTTAAAATATTATTTGCAGTTTCCATACAACTTATCCATTTCCCTGAATAAATTTTAAACACATTTTTCTTTGTATCTACTTTTGTAACTCGCTCATCATTTGCATTTTTAATTGTACATCTAACGACAATGAATGATTTATAATATTGAGCTTTGTGAAATCCGTTAAAATAGCTCTCAAAATTTTTTTTAATTCTCGGGAACTTTAAATTAGGCAAGTGATGTAAATATTTACTATTTAAATTTTTAAATTTTCTCTCAAAATTGTGATATTTACTATTTTTAAAATTTATTACTGATTCTTTTACACTCCCTAATATAGAAAGATTATTTTTGTAATATGGATCTATACACATAAATGGTCCATCAAGTATTACGAAACTTTTATTATTGTATTCTCGTGGTGTTTTTGTAATTATTTTTTCTACTAGTTGATAATGATATTTTTTTTTTAAAGATTTAAAGTTTTTTAAATTATTATTATTATTATCATAAGTACATAAAAAGACGTTATCATAATTTTTTATAAAATTTTCATCAAGAGTTATTTCTTTATTACAAACTATTTTAATTCCAAGGCTATTAATAATTCTTTGAAATCTTTTTTTAATTAAATATATATTTATTAATTTCTCTTTTACACTTATCGCGCCTTCTATATTTTCCTTTTTGAGTAAATCGTTCTCACAAACTTTGAAACTTAATTTATTTTTTTTTAAAATTTGAAGATATTTTTCAAAATCGGTAAGTGAATTTTTTTTTGCTATAGCATAATAATTCTCACTTTTTATATAACATCCAGAAAAATATTTATTAAACTCACTAAAACTGGTCTTACATTCTTTGATGGTTTGTTCTGATCTTGGGTAATGATATCCTAGATGACATCTGAATTGATTTTTACCACTTGCACCCATAAGGATATCTTTTTCTTTTTCAAAGACTGTAACTTGTGATCTTGGATATTTTTCTTTAATTTTGATTGCAATAGAGAGCCCAAAAAAACCTGCACCTATAATACAAAATTTCATTTAATTAGTTTATGTTAAATTTAAATTTGAGTTTTGAAATAAAATTTATTTTTGGTAATTTTCTATTTTTAATAATTTCGTTTTTATTTTTAATCAATTTCATAAATAATTTTTCATAATTTTTACACATCAATTCAGAGTTATAAGGATAACTTTTTAAATTATCTCTAAAATTACTATATTCTTCCTTAATTTTATAAATTTTTTCTTTTAGAGAGTTTTTTAAATATACAATACCATAACCTTTGCAGTACTCACTCATACATCCACTATCTAGATATAAAACAGGTAGTCCACAATTCAGGCCCTCGTTTTGATGATTGCCACCTGGTTCATTTATTGATCCTGTTAAGTACACATCATGACTTTTAATCAAATTAGCAAGCTCTAAGCCGTTTTTTGGTTCTATGTAATTTGTATTTTTAAACTTAAAGTTCTTTGGTAAATTTCCGATAAAAGTAAAAGAAACTTTTTCTGAAAATCGTTTATCATTTAATAAATTATCTAAATAATTATAAATTTCGAATCCTTTATTTCTATGTGTACTCCAATGATGAGTTACAATTTTTAGCTTGTTTTCAATTTTATCATCAAAATTTGAGCAATTAAATATATTTTTATTTGCTCCATTTAATATCACTGATGAGTTCTTAAAATTTTTATAATGAGATAAATTGTCTTTTAACCAATTGCTAATAAACACTGTATGATCTGCAAACTGATTTGCATCTATTAAGTTTTTATTTACATAATCAGTTCCTTTTCTATCGTCACATTCATTTACTCTATGTACAACTATTGCATTAGAATTTACATTTTGCAGATATTTATTAATATTAAAATGATTGAATGTTGATGATGAACTGTTGTATCTTGGGTCCATCAAAACTATTATATCTATGTCGTTATCATTTAGATGGTTTACTATTTCGTAATTCTTATCTTTAAAATAATCTGAAATATTTGTAATAAATTGATTGCCGCCTCCCCATGGAGCATCTTTAATTTTTAGTCCGAATGATATTTTCACAGCTAGTTTTTAATTTTTTTAATTACTGATATGTATGATCTAAAATTTGGGTTCGCGTTATGTTCTGGATCTAGCCATTTTAGAATAAGAGAAAAATCAATGATATTTTCTTTCTTTAAAGTATTAATTGATCTCCATGTTGCATTTTTTTCAGACTTTCTAATATCATCACACAAAATAAAACCATTATCACTTAATAAATTTAAAGAATTGATGAGATCCATTGTTACAATAGGATCAAAGTGAGCTCCATCAATCCAAATTAAATCAAACGTTTCCTTTAAATTAATTAAATTTACAGAACTCTTTTCTATAATAGACAAATTGTCTCTTTTACTAATTCTTAAGTTTCTTTCATTTAAAAAATTTTTTAAGTCGTTTGCATCAGCTCTTTTGTATGAATTTATAAAATCGTTACTGTTACTAGGTAAGTCGACAGTAATCACCTGAGCTTTATCAAATAAAACTGACAATAAAAAAGCATTTTGAGCATTGAAAGTCCCTATTTCAAGTATTCTATTTATATTGTTGTTAATTAAAGATAAGCCTGAAAAAAAAGTTTGATGTTCCGAGTGAGCTAAATTTTTTTTTAATTCTAATTCTTCGTAATTTGATCTCTTAT
>CACBOA010000040.1 GCA_902540785.1 uncultured Pelagibacteraceae bacterium | reverse complement strand
TAAGAGCACACCGGTTCTATTGGTAACAATGAACGCTGGAAAACCCCACTGAGAGCAAGACTAAGTAGAGATGACAATGTTGAAAAACTAAAAGCAATTCTTGGCTAGTCATCAGGGTTAGTTGCTTGAGCTTAAGAGTGATCTTGAGCCTAGATAAATGATAAATTTTAATGACAGAACCCGGCTTACAGTTCATCTGGCTTTCCACTTGAAGATACTCTTAAATTAAATTCAAAATAACTATCCCTAAATTTAACTCAAGATATTAAGTTTTTTAATGTTAGAGTTTATTTTCGTTGAAAAGCTTAGTATTGACACATTATTAAAAAACCCATAATATCCCATATATTCCCAAATACGGGAATATAGGAAATTATGGTTTATGTTTTTATCAACCTACGAAAACAAATTGGACAAAAAAGGAAGGGTGTCAGTGCCTGCAAGTTTTAGATCATATCTGTCTAATCTCGGATATAATGGTGTAGTTTGTTATCCATCATTTAATAATCAATCAATAGAGGCTTGGCCACAAGACAGAATAGAAAAAATTTCTAATGCTATAGATTCTTTAAATCCGTTTGAGGAAAAAAGAGATTTTTTTGCAACATCTATCTTATCTGAAAGTGTTAGTTTTCAATTTGATGGGGAGGGTAGAATTTCATTATCTTCAAAGCTCTTAAAACACGCAAAAATAAAAAAAGATATGATTTTTGTAGGTCAAGGCAAAACATTCCAGATATGGGAACCAACAATATTTGAAAAATTTAAAACTAACGCTAGAAAAAGATCAAATTTAAATAGAGCTAGTCTTAAATGGGAGCATCAACTTAACAAATAACGGGGGATAATAAAATGACAATTAACTTTAAAGTGCCAGAAATAAAAGAATTGCAACCAAGACTTTTAGTAATGGGAATTGGTGGCGCGGGTGGAAACGCAATCAATGAGATGATTGATAATGGTATGCAAGGAGTAGAATTTATTGCAGTAAATACTGACGCACAAGATTTAAAACATAGCAAGGCAAAATCAAAAATACAAATTGGATTGAATTTAACAAAAGGTTTAGGCGCTGGAGCAAAACTTGATATAGGCCAAGCAGCCGCAGATGAATCCTTAAATGATATCGTTAATATTCTACAAGGTGCAAATATGGTCTTTATTGCTGCTGGAATGGGTGGCGGAACAGGTACTGGTGCTGCTCATGTAATTGCACGAGCTGCAAAAGAACTTAATATTCTAACCGTTGGTGTAGTGACTTTACCTTTTTTATATGAAGGACCCTCAAGAATGAGAAGAGCCCAACAGGGATTAGAAGAATTAAGAAGACACGTTGACACCATTATAGTAATTCCAAATCAAAATTTATTTAAAATTGCAAATGAACAAACAACTTTTGAGGAATCATTTAACTTATCAAACAATGTTCTTATGCATGGTGTGCAAAGTATAACTGATTTAATGGTAAGACCTGGATTAATTAATCTTGATTTTGCTGATGTTGAGTCGGTAATGGCCTCAATGGGAAAAGCAATGATGGGAACTGGCGAAGCTGAGGGCGAGGGCAGAGCAATGAAAGCAGCCGAAATGGCAATCAGCAACCCTTTAATTGACGATTACACCTTAAAAGGTGCAAAAGGTTTATTAGTAAATATTACTGGGGGAAAAGATCTTAAACTTTTTGAAGTTGATGAGGCAGTCAACAAAGTTAGAGCCGAGGTAGATCCTGAGGCAGAATTAATTATTGGCGCTATTACTGATCCTGAGCTTGATGGAAAAATGAGAGTCTCAATTGTTGCAACATCTTTAGATGGCCAACAACCTGAAACTAAATCAGTTATAAATATGGTGCATAGAATACAAAATAGAAATCCAGGTTATTCTGATTTTACAGCTAATGGTTTAACACAATCTTTTTCGTTTAATGGGAGTAGCTCGAATCCAGTTTCACATGGTGCAAATGCTCTTAAGCTTGAGAATGAAATAGCAAATAATAATTTACAAAATCAAACTAATAACGACTCAGTTAATGACGTGAATAATCTATATCATGAGGAACTTTTAAAGAATCAAGAAATAAAGAAACTTGAGGATACTAGTTCTGAGAGCAACGAAATATCTTTAAATCAAGAGACATCAGATCCTCTGAATAAATTGGAGGATAACCAAAATGATTTGAGAGAGTTTGGGGTTGACACTAATGAACCAGACTTATTTAGCTCTGAAAATGACAATGCAGGTTTGAATGAATTTCAAAGTTCTTCAGAAGATGAAAATGAAGATGATGATCTTGAAATACCCGCATTTTTAAGAAGACAAAAAAACTAATGGTCTTCGAGAAAATAAATGGAAGCCACCATAGTATTGGACAAATCAAGACACTATCCAGTACTGCTAAAAGAAATTATTAGCATTATTTCCCCTCAATATGGTGGCACATTTATTGACTGCACTTTTGGTCAAGGCGGTTACACAAAAGAGATATTGAAATTTTCAAACACTAAAGTAATTGCAATCGATAGGGATATCGAGAGTATAAAAATTGCAGATCAAATTAAAAAAGACTTTGAAGATAGGTTTCTTTTTAAAAATATCAAATTTAGTCAATTAAAAAATTTAAAATTAAAAAATGAGAATATTAAAGGTATACTTTTTGATTTGGGGTATTCTTTAAATCAAATAAAAGATAAAAAAAAAGGTTTGTCATTTAGTTCAAAGGGTCAACTAAATATGAAATTAGGTTTAAATGATTTTTCAGCAAAAGATGTAATTAATAAACTTCAGCCTGATGATTTACAAAAAATTTTTAGATATTTTGGTGAGGAAAAAGAAGCCAAAAAAATTGCAAATAAAATAGTGAGTGAAAGAACTAATAATGAAATTGATACGCAAGATTTAGTAAATATTATTGACTCAGTAAAAAGAAGAAAAAACTTTAAAATTCACAATTCAACAAAAGTTTTCCAGGCAATAAGAATATTTGTTAATAAGGAAATTAGCGAACTAATTTATGGATTAATAAATGCGACAAGAGTTTTAAAAAAGGGAGGAATATTAGCAGTAGTAAGTTTTCATTC
>CACBOA010000039.1 GCA_902540785.1 uncultured Pelagibacteraceae bacterium | reverse complement strand
CCAGAGGCTGCTTTAGGTGGACCGATTGCTCTTTTACGTAATGGCGATGTTATTGATATTGATGCTAAAAAGGGAACGATTAATGTTAGATTAACTAAATCTCAATTAGCTTCAAGAAGAAGAAAATGGAAGGCTAGAAAATCTGATTTTGGTTCAGGAACTCTTTGGAAATATGCTCAAACAGTTGGACCAGCAAGTTTAGGAGCACCAACGCATCCTGGTAAGAAAAAAGAAGTTAAGGAATATTCGAAAATTTGATGAAGATTCGCCCTGTTATTTTATGTGGTGGCGCTGGAACAAGACTTTGGCCTAAAACTAAAAAACATCAAGCCAAACAATTTATCGATTTTGGTAATTGGACTTTATTAGGAAAAACTTTAGAGAGAGTTAAAGCATCTATGTTTGATGCTCCAATTATAAGCACCAATGCAAAATATTTAAGACAAGTAAAACAACATCTAAAGAAACACAAAATAAGAAAATTTAAGATAGTTTTAGAGCCAGCTAAAAAAAATACAGCACCAGCTATATTAAGTACTGCATTAATAAAGGATATTCCAAATGAACAACCATTAATGTTTTTAGCCGCTGATCATCTAATAGAGAAGGTTGGTTTATTTAATAAAGCTATCAAAAAAAATCAAAAGAAACTCACTCATAATAATATCTTTATTTTTGGTATTAAACCCACAATGCCATCTAGTGAATTTGGATATTTTTTAACTAAAAATAATAAAGTGTCTAGATTTGTAGAAAAACCTAAAGAGGCTAAAGCTAAACAAATAATTAGTAAAAAAGGTTATTGGAATTCTGGAATGTTTTATTTGAGAAAAGACTCAATAATAAATAATTTTAAGAAATACCAACCAAATATTTATCGAAATTGTAATAAAGCAGTATTAAAAGCAAAATATAAAAGTAATGTATATTATTTAAACAAACAATCTTTCACAAAAGCAAAAGCCAAGTCTTTTGACTATGCAATATTAGAAAAAACCAAAGATATAAATGCTATCAAATTAGATATTCCTTGGTCTGATTTAGGATCTTGGAAAGAAATTTGTAAAATGTTTGGAAGAAATAAAAGACAATACTTTAAAAAGAAAAATGTATTTCATAGACCTTGGGGTAGTTATGTTAATCTATTTAATGGCAAAGAATTTTTAATTAAAGAAATATATGTAAAACCAAAAGGTATATTAAGTCTTCAAAAACATCATCATAGAGCTGAACATTGGGTAGTTACTCATGGTGAACCTAAAATTACTTTAAATAAGAAATATTTCACTATGAAACCTGATGAAACTATTTTTATTCCACTAGGTGCAATCCATAGAATAGAAAATCCCTATAAAAAACCAGTTAAAATAATTGAAGCTCAAGTAGGCTCGATTTTAAAAGAAACAGATATAGTGAGATATCAAGATATTTATGGCAGAGTAAAATAATTATTTTACAAGAAAATTCACTTTTTTATTTGATAGATTTAAATGAATTTTTTTATATGAACCAAAATTATCTCCATCAATTTGAACAGGTATCAAATCATTTCCATCAATTGTAATGTTTTGTGAATAAGTAGTAATAACATTTTTATTTTTACTTAAATCACCATTAAGAATTATTAAAAATATAGAATATAATAAATTGATCCTAGTTAAATCCTTAAATATATATGTGACTATTTTATTTTCAAAAATATTTGTTTTATTTATTTTATGATGTCCAGCGTAATATTTGGTATTTGAAGATAATATCCAGTCTGCTTGATAAAATTGTCCATCAAAAGTAACATTTAATTTTTTATTATTCATAAACAAGAAATATTGAAAACCTTTGATACCAAATATCACTTTTCCAAGAATTTTTTTAATTTTTGAATTAATTGAATGAACAATTTTTGCATCCCATCCTATACCAGCCATTAAAAAGAAATAATTCTCGTTAATTTTTACAAGATTAGAGGATTTATAATTATTAGAAATCAATACATTGACTATATCATCAATCTTTTTATTCATTGATAATTCAGCTTGCAATAAATTTGCTGTCCCAGCAGGTATATAGCCTATAGCAAAATCGTCTTTAAAATTAAAATCATTCTTTATTAATTCATTAATTGCAAAAGAAACAGATCCATCTCCACCAGCAACTATTAATCGATCATAATTTTTTTGATTAAAGTTTTTAAAAATTTTCTTAGCTTGATTTATTGTTTTGGTCTCAAAGTATTCTACTGAATTATTTTCTTTTAACTTAGATAAAACCCTATTTATGAATTTTGATTTTCTTCCAGAGGAAGAGTTTTGATTGTAAATTAAACAATACAACATAATTAATCCTTAAAAAATTTTTAACAAATTTGTAACATTTAAATGAGATAAGAAATACATGATTCGTGTTACAGTTGTATTAAAATATAGGCCTTTAAATGCCTAACATACTTAAATACAAAAGCATTTTTATTTCTGATGTGCATTTGGGTACCAAGGGTTGTCAGGCGAAAAAACTTTTAGAGTTTTTTAAAAACTCAAGATCTGAAAATCTTTATCTTGTAGGAGACATTATAGATGTCTGGGAAATGCAAAAAAGTTTTTTTTGGCCTCAAGAACATAATGATGTAATCCAAAAAATTTTAAGAAAAGCAAGACATGGCACTAAAGTTTTCTATATTATGGGCAACCATGATGAAATGTTAAGAAAATTTATTCCAATGAATTTTGGTGACATCCATATGGTTAATAGAGTTATTCATGAGACAAATGCTGGAAAAAAATATGTTGTTGTTCATGGTGATGCTTGGGATGGTGTTATGAAACATGCTAAATGGCTATCTAAACTTGGATCAATAGCTTACAATTTATTGTTACAAATAAATGTAATAATTAATTTCTTTAGGAGGTTGAGAGGAAAAGAATATTGGTCTCTTGCAAAATATTTAAAATATAAGGTTAAGAACGCCGTCAAATATATTGGTGAATATGAAAAAACACTCTCAGATTATGCAAAAAGAAAAAAATTTGATGGAATAATTTGTGGCCATATCCATCATGCTGAGGATAGAGATTTTAATGGGGTCAATTATTTAAATTGTGGAGACTGGGTAGAATCTTGCACTGCATTAGCCGAAAATTACGATGGTAGCTTTGAAATATTATATTGGGATAAAATAAGAGAACAATATTTAGACACTCAAGAAATAATTAAACCTATTAAAAATGAAGACTTAAAAAAAGCTTCGTAATTAATGAAAATTTTAATCGCAACAGATGCATATTTTCCACAAGTAAATGGTGTTGTAAGAACCTTGCATGAAACAGGTAAAATTTTAAAAGAACAAGGTCATAGAATAGAATATATCACACCAGAATTATTTTTAACTTTTCCGATGCCAAAATATAATGAAATTAGAATATCTATTAATGTTTGGCCAAGAGTTGGTAGCTTAATTAAGAAAATAAAACCTGATGCAATTCATATAGCTACTGAAGGTCCTATAGGGACTATGGCAAGAA
>CACBOA010000038.1 GCA_902540785.1 uncultured Pelagibacteraceae bacterium | reverse complement strand
ATAACTTCTGGACCAATAAAAAATTAAATCAAAAACAATTACAAAAATTAAATAATTTCTATTGGCTTTTTAGCCTCGATTTAAAGTCCTCAAATGAGTCTGTTCAGATGGTAATTAAAAATTGGATAGAGAAAAATTATAAATATAATTCTAAGAATTGGAATTTCGAAATAACGTCTAAAAGAATTATATCCTGGTTATCCAACACCGCTCTAACTTATGATGATGGAGGGGATCAATATCAAAAAGATTTTAACTTAATTATACATAAACAAACATATCATTTAATAAATCTAATAGACAAAGAAAAAAAACTTAATGATAAAATTAGAGGTAATGCAGCAATTATTCTTGCAGGTTTATCTTACAAAAATGAAAAAAATTTTACTATAAAAGGTTTAGAAAATCTTAAAAAAATTATCAAATATACTCTTGATAGTAATGGCTTTCCCAAATCAAGAAATATTAAATCATCTATTTTTTTTCTAAAGTATCTGATACTTATAAGGGAGTGGTTTAAGGAGTCTCAATCAGAAATACCTAATTTTATTGATGAAAATATTTTTAATCTTGGAAGATCTTATGCTTTTTTTTGGGAAAATTTGAAATTTGACCCTTTGTTTAATGGGAACAACAATTCTAATAATCAAGAATTTGATATTTATTTAAAAAGACTCGGTTATTCATTTAAGAATAATGATTATGAATTTTCAGATTATGTGAGTTTAAAAGACAAAAAAATTAATTTAATAATGGATGTGGGCTCTTCACCAAATAAAAAATTTTCAGAAGAATACCAAGCAGGTGCTTTATCATTTGAATTAGTTTCAAATGGAAAAAAAATATTTACTAATGCTGGTTATTATGATGACGGAAATTTTCAATTTAAAGAAGTATCAAGATCTTCGGCGGTACACAATGTTTTGGTTGTTGATGATAATTCATCTTGTAAGTTTATTAAAAATTTACACTCTAAATTTGAAATTAAAAATAGTTTAAAAACAGATATAAAAAAAATAAGCTTTAAAAAAAATGAATGGAAAATAATAGCCTCACATGATGGATATTTAAAAAAATATAACTTAATTTATGAGCGTGAAATTCAATTTTTTCCGAAAATAAGTAAACTAAAAGGAATCGAAAGACTTAACTCAAAAAAAATAATTCCCAATATTAAGTTTGATATACGATTTCATCTAAATCCTCTTGCAAAAATAATGAAAACTCAAGACCGTAAATCAATATTAATCCAAATAGAGACTGAGGGTTGGAGATTTACTTGTAAAGATTATAATATTGACATTGATAATGGTTTATATTTCGGTAATAAAAATACTTATATTGAAAATCAGAATATATTTATCTCTGGTATCACAAATGAAAAAAATATTAATATTGAATGGGAATTAAATGAAATATAATGATTAAAATCCAAAAAGCTCTAGTTTCGGTATCTAATAAAGAAAATTTAAAACCTCTTCTAAATAATCTTTCAAAATATAAGGTTGAGATTATTAGTTCTGGCGGAACGTATAAAAAAATAAGAAAACTTGGATTTAAATGTATTCAACTTTCCGAATTTACAAATACACCTGAAATTTTAAATGGAAGAGTAAAAACGCTTCACCCAAAAATTTATGGAGGTATTTTAAATAAACGACAAAATAAAAGACACCACAAAGAAATAAAAAAAAATAATTATGAAAATATAGATCTAATAATTGCGAACTTTTACCCTTTTGAAGATGCTATCTCAAAAAAAACAAACCACAATAATATATTAGAAAATATAGATATTGGAGGCCCAACTATGGTGAGAGCAGCGGCAAAAAATTATAATGATGTAGTTGTTATTTGTAATCCTAATCAATATGAACGGTTCATAAATGAAATAAAAACCAACAAAGGATCTACGAGTTTAAGCTTTAGAGAAAAATTAGCAGAGGAAGCATTTATGGAAACTGCTTATTACGAGTCAAAAATCTCAGAATATTTTAATAAAAAAACTAGCAATATCTTTCCTCAAAAAAAAATATTTTCTTATAAATTAATTACTCAAACAAGATATGGTGAGAATCCCCACCAAAAAGCAGCAATTTATTCTAAAAATGGCTACCAAGACATCATTCAACTTAGTGGAAAAAACTTAAGTTATAATAATTATAATGATCTTTATTCTGCATTAAATGTCACAGATTTTTTACCTAATAATAGAGGAATAGCTATAATAAAACATGCTAATCCATGTGGAGTTTCAATTAATCAAAATAAAATAAAATCTTTTAAAGAAGCTCTAGAGAGTGATCCAATAAGTGCCTTTGGAGGAATTGTTTCGTGTAATTTTAAAATGAATATAAATTTAGCAAAAGAAATCAAAAAGATCTATTTTGAGATAATAATGGCCAAAGGTTTCGATAAAAAATCTATAAATCTTCTGAAAAAGAAAAAAAATTTGAGATTAATTGATGTTTCTAAATTTAAAAGTGATAATAAATTTAATTTTATTAGCAGATATAATTCAATTCTAATACAAAATGAGGATAATAAAAATTTTTCAAAAAAGGATTTTAAGGTTGTATCTAAACGAAAGCCAAATAATGAAACTTTTAACAAACTTATTTTTGCATTTAATGTTTGTCGTAATGTAAAATCAAATGCGATAGTAATCACTAATGATTATAAGACAGTTGGTATAGGATCAGGACAACCAAGTAGATTAGATAGTTGTCAAATTGCAATTAATAAAATGAAAATGTTTCAAAATTCAAAAAAAAATAGTGAACTATTTGCGGCATCAGATGCTTTTTTTCCTTTTGTTGATGGTATTGAAAAATTGGTTCAATCCGGAGTTTCTGCTGTTATTCAACCATCCGGATCAAAAAATGATAAGGAAATTATTAAATTTGCAAATTTAACAAAAACTATTTTAGTGTTTTCCAAAACAAGACATTTTAATCATTGATTAGCTGATTTTGTCTATCTTCGCTGCTAGAATGAAATCGCTTTCTGCTAAACCTTTGATGGCATGTGTAAAAATTTTAATTTTTGCATAACCCCAGCCAAACCATAAATCTGGATGATGTCCCTCTGCCTCTGCAATTTTTCCAACCTTGTTTACAAATTCTTGACTTTGTAAAAAATCATTAAATTTAAGACTTTTAATCAAATGAAATCCATCAATTTTATCCTCAACAACTTCCCAACCATCTACTTTTTTTAAATATTGATGAATCTCTGCTAAGTTAAATGGTGGAATATTACCTTCACAAGGAATACATTTTTTACTTGCTAAATCGCTCATATTTTTCTTTTAAAAACATTATAAGTTTTTTCAACTATTTTTTTCCATGAAAAATTGTCTCGAATAAATTTAATACTATTTTCATTTCCATATTTTCCTGGATTTTGAATAATTAATGAAATGTTTTCTACTAAAGATTCAAGATTTGGATCCAAATATTTACCATTATTAGAATTTATAAATTTACTTTTTATCTGAAGTCCAAAATCTTTTTT
>CACBOA010000037.1 GCA_902540785.1 uncultured Pelagibacteraceae bacterium | reverse complement strand
CAATTTTCCCATTTGTTTTTCATCTGTTAGCCTTTTCAATCTGTAATAAATATCTGCCTTTTTTAAAAAGTTTTGATTTTTTGCAATCATCTCAGCTCTTTCATAAATACCCATTTTTGTAAGAAATTCTTTTTGAGTTGTTAAACTATGCTTTAATCCACCAATTTTTTTGGTTATTTTTTCAAATAATCGGAAATTAATATTATGCGTGATGTCAGAACTTCCAATTTTAGCTAAAACATTTGAATATTTGTGTTTATATAATGCCTGTAAAGTATTTTTCATTTTATCTTCAGTGTAACCATAATCTATGATTAAGATTCCTCCAGATCTCACTTTGATTATCTTTGAAATTTGTTTCAGGTAATTAATACCAAGCTCTGAATATTCTATGAATTTTTGATTTTTAGATATTCTAAAATTAATCTTTTTTTCATAATTTTTCATATTTATCTTTTTTTCCAAGAAAAAAGATTTTTCTTTGTTTAAACTGACAAATTTTTCAAACCATAGATTCCTTTTTTTTTGAAATTGTTTAATTGCAAGTGCATCAAAAAACTCATTCGCAACAAATATACTAGGAATTTTTTTAATTTTTTTTAAATCATTTATCCAATTTATATTTGAACTTGATAATTCTTTTTTTTGTATCTTTTTCAAAGTAGGGCTTATTTCATGAATTACCAACCTACAGGATTTGAAAAACGATGGGAATTTTTTAAAACTTTCTATGAGAATTTTCATCATGGCAGCGTTTCCTGCACCAAGTTCTATTAAGTTAAATTCTTTTGGTGACCCTATACTTTTCCAAAAACTTACAATCCAAATAGCAATCATTTCAGAAAATAATCTTGATACATTAGGAGCTGTGATAAAATCTCCTCTTTTACCGAATGGATTTTTTTTTATGTAGTACCCAGACTTCTTATTATACATAGAAAAACTGATAAACTTGTCTAAGGGTACACTAACTATTTTGTCTGTTTTCATATTTAGAGATTGATAAATAACATCCGATTATTAAAAAAAAGATACTTATAAGTTGTCCCATAGTCAGATTAAATAATAAATAACCCAGTTGGTCATCAGGAACTCTTAAAAACTCAATTGTAAATCTAAAGATTGAGTAAAAAACTAAAAATATACCAGAGATAAAACCAGGTCTTTTGGAGTAACTTTTATTTTTAAAATATATAAGAATTAGAAATAGAACCAAGCCCTCAAAAAATGCCTCATATAACTGAGTGGGATGTCTATACAAGTTATCTATTTGTATAAATTGGACTGCCCAAGCAACATTAGTTTCGATACCATAAAGTTCTGAATTTATAAAATTTGCTATTCTACCAAAAAAAATACCTATCGGCGCAACAAGAGATACAATATCTAAATAACTAAGTGAACTTTGTGAATTTTTTTTTGCAAAAAAATAACTTGCAATTATGATCCCTATAACTCCCCCATGAAAAGACATACCACCTTGCCAAATCTTAAAAATATCTAATAAATTGTTAATATAAAATTCAAGGTTATAAAATATAACATATCCCAATCTACCACCAATAATTAAACCTAAAATTAGATAAGTTAAGTAATCATCAAATTTCTCATTTACTTTTGGTTCAGAGATAAAAAATTTTTTACTTAAAAACCACCCTAGTAAAATACCAGCAATATAAGCTAAAGAATACCACCTTATTTCGAGTGAAAAAATTTGAATAGCGACTGGGTCAAAATTATTAATAAACATTTCAAATAATAATTATAATTTAAACTATAATAAGTTATTATATAAATATATGAAAAACTCTAAATTTGTAATCGATAGATTTGCCAAATTAATTGAGCAAGGTATAGTCTCTTCAAAAGATATTACGTCAGAGATACTCTCAATTTTAAAATCTAAAAGAGATGAATTGGTTTTTAAACTTAAATTAACCAGCAAAGATGAGTTTGATATTCTTTCTAAAAGAGTTGAAATTTTAGAAAAAAAAATTGAAAAGATTAAATTAAAGAAAAATCTTAAATCTAAACGGGCAAAAAAACTTTAACGCTTAAACCATTCATCTTAGATTTATCTAATTTAATATTACCTCCATGAGATTTTATTATATCTGACGCTATTGATAATCCCAATCCTACACTAGATTTTGAGTCTGCTCTGCCTTTATTAATTTTATAAAATGGCTTAAACACATTTTCATACTCGGTTTTTGGAATACCTGGACCATCATCCTCAATTTTAATGAAAAGATTGTTGTTATTTTTGTTTAATTCTACATTGACTTTTTTAGCGTATTTTATTGCATTATTTAGAAGGTTATTGATACAACGAGTAATTAAATTTTTTCTTCCGTTAAAATAAACTCTTGGCATAAGTTCTAATGAAATATTATCATTATCGTATTTTTCTATAATTTCATTGATCAGATCTGTTAAATTGAACATTTCATCTTTTTCGGCAAAAGACGAGCTTGTAAATTGAAGATACTCATTGAGCATTTTTTCCATTTCATCAACGTCTTCTGTTAATTTTTTTGAAAGTTCTTTATCTTTTATAAAAGTTAGTTGTAATTTCATTCTAGTAAGGGGAGTTCTTAAATCATGACTAATTCCTGATAACATTTCAGATCTTTGATTTAGATGTCTTATTATTCTTTTTCTCATTTTATCGAATTCGTAACCTGCACGTCTTATCTCCGAAGCACCTGATGGTTTAAATTCCTCAATTTCTTCACCTTTACCAAATTTTTCTGCTGCTCTAGCAAGGTTAGTTATGGGTCTTGTTTGATTTTTCAAAAAAATTAAAGATATCAAAACCATAATCAACGCCGGAACAGTTATCCAAAGTGCAAATATTCTTGCTGATGAACTTGTTACCCTGTCTCTTGGTACGAGAAATTTGATATAACCATTCTCATATTTGATTCTAATATCGATCAACTCTTTGTAGCTGATTGTATCAAACCAAAAATTATCTAACTTAAACCTAGATTTCAGTTCACGTCTTAAAGTCCTATCTATTGGACTAAACCACCTATCGGTATAGTTAAAATTAAACTTTTCATCTTTTACAAATTCAAAATTTAAATCTTGATAAATGGAAAAAAGATTATTTATTTCATTCTTGTCGTAACTTTTATTCTTGTAAAATTCAAGCAGCGTACTAATTTCGTTTACTAATGCTCTAGTCATACCTTTAGTTGTTTTAATCCACAAACTGTCAAAAAAAACAATTGTAATGACAAGCTGTAACACCAGAACTGGAACCGCTACAATAAGTAGTGCCCTGTAAAATAAACTTTTTGGAAGAATATTTTTGATAATTTTATTTAATCCATAAAACATATCCAGCACCTCTCATTGTTTGTAGAAATTTAGGATTTTTTGGATCATCCTCAATTTTTTTTCTCAATCTAGTAATAATTACGTCTATGGATCTTTCTTTATCTAAATTAATTAGTGTCCCAATATTTTCTCTAGAAAAAGTCTTACCTGGATTATTAATCATTTTCTCTAAAATAATTTTTTCAGTATTATTGATTTTAAATTCCTTATTATTCTTAAGTATTATAAGCTTGTTAAGATCAATTTTTATTTTATCAAATTCAATAACTCTTTTTTGACTTATTTTTTTTGTTTTATTTAAAATATTTTTGATCCTTAAAATTAATTCTTTAGGTTCAAAGGGTTTAGGCAAGTAATCATCAGCTCCTATTTCTAAACCCTCGATTCTTTCACTTGGCTCACCCTTAGCAGTTAATAA
>CACBOA010000036.1 GCA_902540785.1 uncultured Pelagibacteraceae bacterium | reverse complement strand
CCCCAGGTGTTGGCAAAACGTCCCTAGGTAAATCTATTGCCAAAGCAACAAATAGAGAATTTGTAAGAATGTCAGTTGGTGGAATGAGAGATGAAGCTGAAATTAGAGGTCATAGAAGAACCTATATTGGATCATTGCCAGGAAAAATTATTCAGATGATGAAAAAAGCTGGTACTAAGAATCCGCTAATATTATTAGATGAAATTGATAAGATTGGAAATGATTATAGAGGGGACCCATCTTCAGCTTTATTAGAAGCGCTAGATCCTGAACAAAATACAACATTTAACGACCATTACCTCGAAGTTGATTATGACCTATCGGATGTGATGTTTGTGACAACAGCAAATACTTTAAATATCCTACCTCCATTACTTGATAGAATGGAAGTAATAAGGTTAGCAGGGTATACTGAGGATGAAAAAATTAATATTGCTAACAAATTTCTTCTTCCAAAACAAATTAAAGATAATGGTGTAAAAGAAAATGAAATGAAAATGGATGATGATATAATAAAAGAGATTATCAGAAGATATACACGAGAGTCAGGGGTAAGAAATCTTGAGAGAGAGATTTCTAAAGTTGCAAGAAAAGTTGTTAAAAAAGTTGTCTCAGGGGAAGAAAAAGAGGTAAATGTTAATAATAAAAATTTGTCTGACTTCCTTGGAGTACCAAAACATAAATTTGGGGAGTTAGAAAATAATGATAAAGTTGGAATCGTAACTGGTCTTGCATGGACCGAATACGGTGGAGAAATATTAAAGATAGAAACAGCTACGATGCCCGGTAAAGGCAGAATGCAAATTACTGGTAAGTTAGGTGATGTTATGCAAGAGTCAGTAAAAGCAGCAAAGTCTTTTGTGAGGTCAAAATGCTTAGAATACGGTATTATACCACCATTATTTGAAAAGAAAGATTTTCACATTCATGTTCCTGAAGGAGCAACGCCTAAGGATGGACCATCTGCTGGGGTCGCGATGGTAACATCGATTGTCTCATCTATTACGACAATTCCTGTAAGAAAAGATGTTGCAATGACTGGTGAAGTGACTCTGACAGGTCAGGTTTTACAGATAGGTGGTTTGAAAGAAAAGTTGTTGGCTGCGCATAGAGCTGGAATTAAACAAGTTTTAATACCAAAAGAAAACGAGAAAGATTTAGTTGATATGCCTAAGAAAATAATTGATGATATTAAGATTACTCCAGTGGAAAATGCTGACGAAGTTTTAAAGATTGCTTTAACAAAAGGACTTAAAAAGACCGAGTGGGTTGAGGTTGACCTGTCCAAAAAAGACGATAAATCTCAAGCAAGTATTCAGTAACTTAAATTTTATTACATGGAATTAATTTTATTTCTTCTCATAACAATATTTGTTTTATATTATTTATTTAGACCAATATCTAAGGAGGAGGAGAAACATTTTAATTCCAAGAATAATTGGAGAGGTGGATTTTAAGTATTTTCTTTAATTTATAATTTAATTTTTTTCTAAAATTTTTCTATTTAACTTGATACTAGTCATTTTTTTAATATTTTCTAAAGCAATGTGACCAAATTTTTTAAAAACTTTGTTTAAAAATTTTTCGTTAGTATGGTATTTTATAAAAGCTTCATCTCTAAATTTTAAAATTTCTGCTGCTGTTAAATTATCGTTTGATAATGGAAGTGCTTGGTATGAATGAAATGAGTAAGCTTCATATGTTTTAGGGACCTCTAGACCCTTGTTAACTGCAATTTTGTATAACTCACTTCCTGGCAAAGCAGTTGCAGCATAACCATTCCAACCCATAGTATTTAATTTTACACTCAAGTCTAAAGTGGCTTGCATTTTTTCTTCTGTGTCACCAGGCAAACCAAATATATAATTTCCCATAACCTCAATATCTGATGCGTGTACTTGCTCTATAACTTTATTTACATCAACGTCTTCAAATTTACCTTTTGAAACTTCAAGCCTTACGTTTTTGTCACCGCTTTCTATGCCTAAAGCAAGCCATTTAATTCCTGCTTTTCTCACAAGATTTAATATTTCATTCCTTTTGATTGTATCGACTCTTGAATATGCCCACATTCTTAAAACATCATCTTTATTTCTAATAGCTAGCATTTCACATAAAGGTTTGTAATATTTTGGATTAAGTAAAAACATTTCATCTGTAATCTTTATTGTTTTTACTCCATAACTAATTAATTTATCAAATTCTTTAATTATAAATTGAGGAGACCAATATCTCATATTGCTATAAGTATTAGCTACACCAATCTCTTCATTGTCATTTCTATTAATTATATTTATCATGCAGAAGCTACATTTGAATTGACATCCTAAAGATGTTTGTATGGCAGCATATGGCGATCTATTCTTCTCTAAATACTCTGCATGCCACATCGGAGACCTATATAAATCAAATGGTTTATCTTTATAAGGCAATAATTCCCATGCATAACCAGGTAAATGCTCATCCATTTTATCATTTGGCACTACCGCTTCAGGTTTATTAAATTTTATTTCATTATTTTTATTTCTAAATGCAATTCCTTTTATATTAATTAGGTTTTCTATAGAAATTTTATTTAATTTTAGAATATTCCATAGAGTATAAACACCTTCATTTGTAAAAACAAAATCTATAGATTTTTCATTTTTTAAAGTTTCAACAGGTAAGGCTTGCACATGAGATCCGATAAAACTTATTAATCTATCAGTTTTATTTTTTAGAAAATTTGCAACATCTAACGCTCCTTTCATGTTTGCAGTACCAGCATTAACATTTTGACCATAAACAACAAAACAGATTAGCCTAGGATTTGATTTTTCAATTCTCTCTAAAATTTTTTCTTTTTTTAACTTCTCGGCGTTGCAGTCCATTATCTCAGGTTTAAATCCTTGCGATTGACAACTTTTTGCTAAAAGTAATGACCAAGTAGGAGGTTCAATAGCAGAATATTTTTCGGCGAGATCTTGGTATATTTGATCAGGGTTCCCAGGATTTATTAATAGTACATCAGTCATTTAATTTAGATTTAACAAAATTATAAAAAGTAATTGGTGATATATAAGTTTTGTAAATTTTTCTACCGTAATTTAGTTTGCTATTAATATACGATATCTTTAAATTTTTAACTTTTACTAAGGCATCGTCTACATCATTAACAACCTCAATACCATTTTTAAGATTTTTATTCATATCATCATAAGGTAAGCTTGTCGAGTTACCCTTAGTACCCCAATGTGAAGGTATAATTTTTTTTCTTGAGAATAAAATTTTTTTTTTGATAGGAGTAAAAAAAGAATTATCAACTTTCGGTTGCCAATA
The DNA here is from genome assembly GCA_902540785.1 of uncultured Pelagibacteraceae bacterium. Taxonomy (GTDB): domain Bacteria; phylum Pseudomonadota; class Alphaproteobacteria; order Pelagibacterales; family Pelagibacteraceae; genus Pelagibacter. The sequence goes on along the minus strand of CACBOA010000036.1, from coordinate 548 downwards.
TAACGGTATACAGCCACAAATGATTGCTTCACTCACTCTATTCGCAAACCTGCCTTCTCTATAATCTATGTTGAATATACTTTCAGAGTAGTTTTCGTACACTGAAGCACGTGTACAAAAATAAAATTTACACTTAGATATTTCTTTTAAGTAAGACTCTGTAGTTTTATAATTTCTAAGCCTATTATCAGTGTTTACTATTAATAATTTTATATCAATTTTTGTTTTCTTTTTGAGTTCACTAAGAAACTTTGATCTAAATTTTTTATCTGAGCCAATGTAACCAATATCATAAGGTCTTTTAAAAAATTTATTTAAATTTTTTTTTTTATAAAGTTTAAGTGGTAGGCTAGGGTAAAACTTAAATTTTTTCGTCTTGTAAAATTTATTTGCCCAATCAACCGCATTTTTTGAAAAACCGACAATAAGATTAGACAATTTAACCCATTTTTCAAATTTCAGTTGTTTAATTAGATCTGGAATAAAACAAACAATTTTACTTTTACTATTTTTCAACAAATAAAATAATTCCAATGGATAGATTGTAT
>CACBOA010000035.1 GCA_902540785.1 uncultured Pelagibacteraceae bacterium | reverse complement strand
AACCCGAGTTTTATCAAATCAATATCATTTTTAAGTTTTGATCTTTACCAAAAAGTATTTGCAGAGAAAAAAAATTCGGATGTTGTAATCATTGATATTGACGAAAAGAGTTTAGGAAAATTTGGTCAGTTTCCCTGGAATAGAATTGTCTTTGCAGAAATTTTAGATAAGTTAAACGAGTCAAGTCCAAAGGCAATAGGTTTTGATATTTTTTTCACTGAAAAGGATAAGCAATCACCCGATGCTATAATTAAATCGTATGGTTTAATTCCTTCTGACATAGCAGAACTTCAGAATTTAAAAAGTCCAGATGATATATTTTCTGAAAAATTAAAAGAATCTAAATCAATAATTGCTGTTTTGGGTAGCAACGTTCCATCTCATTCAAATTATGATCGAAAAGCAAAAGCTAGATTTTTATCTAAAGGTGGGGAACCAAAACAATTTACTTACTCTTATCCTTATTCAATAGGCTCACTAGAAGTATTAGAAAAAAATGTCAAAGGCTTAGGATCTATCTCTTTTTTAGATCAATTAGATGGTATCATTAGATCTCTACCTTTAATTGTTCAATTCAATAAAAAAATGTATCCAACCATGGGTTTAGAAATGGTTAGAGTTGGTTCTAAACAAAAAAATATTTATGTAGAATTAAATGAAGTTGGAATTCAAAGAATTAGTGCAAGACCTCACAAAATAGACTCCGATCCTAATGGGATTATTTGGATTAAATATAAAAAGTCAGATAAAAATCAATATATTTCAGCCGGGGATGTTTATGATGGTAAATTTCAAACAGATTTTTTTAAAGACAAATATGTTTTAATTGGTGCCTCAGCACAAGGTTTATTTGATTTAGTTAAAACTCCTCTTGGAGTAACTATACCAGGAGTTGAAGTTCATGCTAATGTTATCGAAAATATCTTAGATCAATCCTATTTGGTTAGAAATCCAAACACATATATATTTGAGTTATTGTTCTCTATTATCGTTGCCCTAATTACATTTATTTTATCTCAAAAGGTAAAACCCAAATTAAGTTTATCAATTTTCTTTGGAAACATCTTAGCAATTATAATCATCGGATTTTCAATTTACAAATTTAGATCTGAATTGGTAGATATGAGCTACCCTATATTTATTGTAACCGCTACTTTCTTAACCGGTCTTTACTTTAGATTTATTGAGGAAAACAAAATAGCTTTAGATAACTTACAAAAAGAAGCAAAATTATTAAAAGAACGAGAATTAGCTGCAGGGGTTCAAAAAAGCTTATTCCCAGATATATCAAAATTTGAAAATTTTATTTTTGCAAGAAACGTTCCTGCAAGAGATGTATCAGGAGATTATTTTGATGTGGTAAGATCCACCCCAGAAGAATACTTTTTCACGTTAGCCGATGTATCAGGAAAAGGGGTTAAAGCGGGTATGTATATGGCTAAAGCATCATCCATATTTAGAACATTAACTAATTTAAAATTTCCATTAGAAAAAGTTGTGTTTGGAGTGAATAATGAACTTGTTGAGGCTAAATTTAAAGGGATGTTTGTTACTGCTGTTTTTGGGAAATTAAACATTAAAACAGGAGAACTCGTATTTATTAATGCAGGGCATGAAAGTATTTTGACTTTTGATCAAAATAAAAATTATGAATATATCAAATCAGAAATGCCACCCATTGGAATTGTTAAATATTTCACAGAGTCTATGGTTAAATCCAATACTATGAACCTTAAAGATAAAACATTTGTTGTTTATACTGATGGTGTAACGGAAGGCTATTTGAAAAATGGTGAGGAATTAGGCGCAGAAGGAGTGCAAAAAATCATAGATGGCATGTCAGATGTGACACCAAAAACTATAGTTGAGTCTATTGAAAAAGAATTAAATTGGGGTGCTGAAAAATTAAGGGATGATATTACTTGTATGGCTATAAACATCAATAATACTGAGCTAATCAAAAAGAAATAAATCTTAATTCATGAAAATTTTTAAAAAATTAAATATTAAAAAAATTTTTAAGTCTTTAAAAACAGGTGTTTTAAGTACTAATATATTTTTTTTCTTATTTACAGCCTTTTTTTCTACACTAGCTCTAGCCGCCGCTTTAACACTTACACATAAAGAAAATAGAATTCCAAATAGTGCACCCGGTTGTTTTAGCTCTAAATTAGAACAGATTAACCAAACAACATCGGTGCAAAGCTACTTTACAGAACTTAAACACGATAGAACCGAGGATCTAAGAGATATCGTGTGGAGTGATGACGGCACAATGGTTTTTTCTATTAATGCTGACATGGATGCTAGTCCTTCTAGTGGTTATATGGGTGACCTTGATTTATCTATGAATAAAGTTGCTACTCCATTTGAATTAAACACTGTAAAAACTGATACTACAGATAATATACCACATACTTGTGATGATATTGATGGTTTTGATGTTGATCATCCAGAATTTCTGGCACAAGGTTTGAGCTTTTTTTCTACTGCATATAGAAGTATTCATGTAGCAAAAGGTGGTAGGATTTTTTATATTTTGAATAGCACAGGTGATGTATATAGATATGATTTAAATACACCTTTTGATTTTAAAACGGCAAAATACATACATCAAATTGATTTAAGCACCTCAACAAAAGTTACTGGTTTTTCGTTAAGCAGAGACGGTACAAGAATGTATTCTGTGGATCAAGGCGAAGATGCTGACACACCTGTGGTGGCAACTTTTTCATTATCACCAGCATTTGATATCACATCTGCTACAGAAATTCATAGTGTAAATCTATTTACAATTGGAGTTGAAGATGTCGCTAATTTTCAAGCGGCTAGAGATATTGAGTTTAGTGATGATGGAAGTCAAATGTTTATCTCTTTTTTTAATGAAAATCATACTAATAGCATTGAGCAATTTAGTTTAGGCAAACCTTTTGATGTTTCAACAGCTACTCATTTAGGAGGCCATGATTTTCTATATCGTGTCTCCCCTGGAGGAGCATTACGAGATGCAGACGAAGCGAGGAGTTATCCAGCGGGTCATGGAATAATATGGGGTTTTTCTTTTTCAAGTGATGGTATGAAATTATTTATTTCACAAGCAGATGCTGGACAAACGATAGATAATATTTATCAATTTGACCTTGATTGTCCTTATGGCATTGTTTCATGTGTATCCAATGCAAGTGCATCTGTTAATGCTCAAGTTGAATTAGCTAAACAAAATATAAGTATAAACGTTGATACTATTTTTAAAAGATTTGAGTGGATCAAAAGAAATAGAGATCAAGAAGACTTAACTAGTCACAATATAAATATAAACTACCCCAATCCTATATTAAAATCTCTAGCAAGTAAGTTAGAACCTTCATTAAAAAATAATTTAGTATCCCTTGTGAGTAATACTCAGAAAAATGACGAAAAGAAAAAATCCAAATGGTCGTCATGGAGTTTACTGGATTTATCAATAGGAGATTATCAAGAAACACTCGTAGATAAAGCAAAAGGTATTAAAACGAAAGGTATAACATTTGGCTCAGATAGAAAAATTGGAGATAATAAGTTTTTTGGTTTGGCATTGAGGTATGGAGATAGTGCATCGAATATTAGACGATCTAGTCAAAAAGTTGACCTCGAGTCTTTGACATTAAATATTTATGGAACTGTACCAACAAATAACAATCGGTATATTAATGCAGTTTTAGGCCTGAGTGCTTTACGTTTCGATAACAAGTACTTGGGAAAAATATCAGGTGAACGAAATGGAAGACAGGCATTTGCATCTATTAATTACAGAACTAAAAAGACATATGGTAAGTTTAAAATTACTCCTACTGGAAAACTTACTTATGGGGTGACAGAATTATCTGAATTTACAGATTTTATTAGCAAAGCTAGCGATCGACCAGCTACAGATATTCGTTTTCATGATGATACATTTGTAAGTGGAGAATTTGCTGGTGGTGTTTTATTTGAAATGAAAAAAATCGAGAGAGATGGGGCAACATTCCAACCCATGGGAGGAATTGAAATTATTTATGATCTAGCAGATGATAATGCCTAC
>CACBOA010000034.1 GCA_902540785.1 uncultured Pelagibacteraceae bacterium | reverse complement strand
AATATATTTAAGATAACTTCAAAAAATAATGCAAAAAAAACTAAATAAAATCGCTAAAGATACAAATATTTTTTTAAAAAGATTTATAAAAAAGCAAAAAAAATCAGAACTGATTGTTCCAATGCAATATGGATTATTTTCGGGCGGTAAAAAAATAAGATCAAAAATACTAGTTGATATCGGTTCAATATTTAATTTAAATTATAAAACCTTAATAATTATTGGTGCTGCTGTTGAATGTATTCATGCTTATTCACTTATTCATGATGATTTACCATGTATGGACAATGATTCAATAAGACGAGGTAAGCCTTCTACTCATATCAAATTTGGAGAGTTTACAGCTGTTCTTGCCGGAAACTCACTTTTAACTATGGCATTTGAAATTTTGAGTCATAAAGATTTGAATATTAATGAAAAAACAAAAATTAGATTAATTAATAAAATTTCTGAGAGTTCTGGACATCTTGGGATCGCTGGTGGTCAATACTTAGATCTTAGCTATGAACGTAAGAAAATTTCAGAAAAAAAAATAATTGAAATGGAAATAAAAAAAACTGGAAAACTTTTTAGTTTTTGTTGTGCAGCTCCATTAATATTAAAGAACAAAAATAAAAAAGATATTCAAAAATTTGAAAATATTGGAGCTGATATAGGTTTACTATTTCAGGTTGCTGATGATTTAATTGATTATCATGGAAATTTTTTAGCTGCAGGAAAAAAAACTGGAAAAGATAAGAAAAAAGGTAAAGCAACTCTTATTAGTTTACTGGGAGATAAAAATACTATTAAATATGCGAAAAAGCTAATTTTAAAAATAAATACTAAATTAAAAAAATATGGACCTAAATCTAAGAATTTAACAGAAACCTTAAATTATATTTTAAATAGAAATAAATGAAAAAAAATTACGAATTTTTAGATCAGATTAATTTTCCATCAGACTTAAAAAAAGTTCCTGAAACAAAACTGCAAAAGGTTGCTGATGAATTAAGAGAGGAAATGATCGATGCAGTATCAGTTACTGGAGGACATTTGGGTGCTAGTTTAGGTGTTGTAGAATTAAGCGTTGCATTACATTATATTTTTAATACACCAAGTGATAAATTAATTTGGGATGTAGGACACCAATGTTATCCTCACAAAATTTTGACAGGAAGAAAAGATAAAATAAGAACACTTCGGCAAGGAAGGGGTCTTTCAGGATTTACGAAGCGTTCAGAAAGTGAATATGATCCTTTTGGAGCTGCTCATAGCTCCACCTCAATTTCATCAGCTTTGGGAATTGCAGAAGCGAATAAATTATCAAAAAAATCAGAAAATGTTATAGCAGTGATTGGTGATGGTGCAATTAGTGCGGGCATGGCTTATGAAGCTATGAATAATGCAGGTACCTCAAAGACCAAAATGATTGTGATACTAAATGATAACGACATGTCCATTGCAAGACCTGTTGGAGCAATGGGAACATATTTAGCTAAAATTTTTTCTGGTAAAATTTATTTTAGTTTAAGAGAAACTATAAAATTGATTACATCAGCATTTTCAAAAAGATTTAGTGCAAAAGCGGGTAAAGCTGAAGATTTATTAAGATCAGCTGTAACTGGTGGAACTTTATTTAGTTCATTAGGTTTCTATTATATTGGTCCTATAGATGGTCATGACCTTTCTTCATTGATTCCGATTTTAAGAAACGCAAGGGACTCAAAACACCAAGGTCCTATATTAATTCATATAAAAACAAAAAAAGGCAAAGGGTATTCTTTTGCTGAAGAAGCAAAAGATCATTATCATGGGGTATCCAAATTTAATGTAAAGACTGGAGAACAGGAAAAAAGTTCCAGCAAAGTACCGTCATACACTAAAGTTTTTGCTGATACTTTGATACAACACGCAAAAAAGGATAGTAAAATAGTTGCAATAACAGCAGCTATGCCAGATGGGACTGGATTAAGCAATTTTAGAAAAGAATTTCCAGATAGAACTTATGACGTTGGTATTGCTGAACAACACGCTGTTACGTTTGCAGCTGGTTTGGCGACTGAGAATTATAAACCTTATGCAGCAATTTACTCAACATTTCTTCAGAGAGCATATGACCAAGTTGTTCATGATGTTGCGATACAGAGTTTACCTGTAAGATTTGCAATAGATAGAGCAGGATTAGTTGGAGCTGATGGACCTACACACGCAGGTAGTTTTGACATAACTTATTTAGCAACACTACCAAATTTTATTGTAATGGCTGCAAGTGATGAGGCTGAGTTGGTTAGAATGATTAACACTTCTACAGAAATTAATGATAGACCCTGCGCATTCAGGTATCCAAGAGGGACTGGTATTGGATCAATATTGCCATCAATAAATGAAAAGATAGAAATTGGAAAATCAAGAATTATTCAAGAGGGAAAAAAGTTAGCCTTAATCAACTTTGGTGCGAGATTAAATGAAAGTTTAAAAGCATCAGAAAATTTAAAAAAAAAAGGTATTAACATTACAATAGTGGACGCAAGATTCGCCAAGCCGTTAGATGAAAATTTGATATGGCAATTAGCGACAACACACGAGGCAATCGTAACTATTGAGGAGGGATCAATTGGTGGATTTGGTTCTCATGTAATTGATTTTCTATCAAAAAAAGGACTAATGGACTCAAATTTAAAATTTAGATCAATGAAACTTCCAGATATTTTTATTGATCAAGACAAACCTGAAAACATGTATAAACTCGCAAATTTAGATAGCATTTCTATTGAGGAACAAATTTTAGATGTATTGAATTCAAATATTATCTTACAAAAACAAAAGTAAATTGATTAACCACATTGAGCTTGATTCAATAAATAATGATCAAGTAAAACGCAGGATAGCATGGCCTCGCCCACTGGAACTGCTCTAATTCCAACACACGGATCATGTCTTCCCTTAACAGATATACTAGTATTTTTTCCAAATTTATTAATTGTTTTTCTGCTCTTTAAAATTGATGATGTAGGCTTTACAGCAAATGAAACAATAATTTGTTGACCAGAAGAGATACCACCAAGAATTCCACCTGCATTATTTGAGTTAAATTTTAATTTATTTTTTGATTTTGAAATTTCATCTGAATTTTCTTCTCCAGACAATTGAGCAGAATTCATTCCGGAACCAATATTAACACCTTTCACAGCATTAATACTCATCATTGCAGATGCAATATCGGAGTCTAGTTTTGAGTAAATTGGTGCCCCCAGTCCTGCTGGAATACCGTTGGCTCTAATTTCAATTATGGCGCCACAAGATGAACCTGCTTTTCTTATACTTAAAAGATATTTTTCCCATATTTTAAGCATAGATTTATCAGGACAAAAAAATGGATTTTTATATATTATCTTATCATCCCACTTGTTTGTATCGCATCCAAGAATACCAAGTTGTGTAACTGCACCAGATATTTTAAATTTTTTACCTAATTTTTTTTCTAAAACTTTTTTTGCTACAGCTCCTGCCGCAACTCTTGATGCAGTTTCTCTTGCTGACGATCTTCCGCCACCTCTATAATCTCTAATGCCATACTTTTTAAAGTAAGTGTAATCAGCATGACCTGGTCTGAATTTGTCTTTAATCTCATTATAATCTTTTGAGCGCATATCTTCGTTGTATATGATCAAAGAGATTGGAGTCCCAGTTGTTTTACCCTCAAAGACTCCTGAAAGAATCTCTACTTTATCACTCTCTTTTCTTTGAGTTGTAAATTTAGATTGACCAGGTTTCCTTTTGTTAAGTTCTGTCTGAATATCTCGTTCATTAAGGTTTATAAGTGGTGGACAACCATCAATTATACAGCCAATTGCAGGACCATGAGACTCCCCCCATGTGGTGAAACGAAAAACCTTTCCAAAAGTATTAAATGACATTATTTATATTGTATAGATTATTTTGTTAAAATTATGAATGAAAAAAACTCATTAGGGCTTAATAAATGCTTTCAAGATTTAGATGATCCTTTTAAATTATTTGAAAGTTGGTACGAAGAGGCAAAAAAGAATGAAATTAATGATCCAAATGCTTTAGCTCTGGGAACTGCAACAAAACAAGGTGTTCCATCGGTAAGGATGGTGTTACTTAAAGGTTACGATAAAAATGGATTTGTTTTTTATACTAATCTTAATAGTCAGAAAGGGAACGAAATAAAAGAAAACCCCAATGCAACGATGTGTTTTCATTGGAAAAGTTTGCTAAGACAAATTAGAATTGTGGGTAGTTTGAACCAAGTAGAGGATGAGGTAGCTGATGATTATTTTAATTCAAGAGCTTATGAAAGTAGAATTGGGGCTTGGGCATCAAAACAAAGTAGTGAATTAATCAATAGAGAAGAATTAATAAAATCATTAGAAAAATTTAAAAATAAATATCAAGATCAAAATAATGTTCCAAGACCAAAACATTGGTCTGGCTGGAATTTAAAAC
>CACBOA010000033.1 GCA_902540785.1 uncultured Pelagibacteraceae bacterium | reverse complement strand
ATAAGACTGCTATCATTTGGGTTGGTGATGATCCTAAAGACAGTCAAAAAATTTCTTACAAACAGTTACATCAAAAAGTATCAAAAGCTGCAAATGGATTAAAAAAACTTGGAATTAAAAAAGGAGACCGAGTTACAATTTATTTAACTATGATACCTGAGTTGGCAATTTTAATGCTAGCTTGTGCAAGGATTGGTGCAATTCATTCTATTATATTTGGAGGGTTTTCAGCTGAATCTATTTCGGGAAGAGTTAACGATTGCGAGTCAGAGTATATAATTACTGCGGACGAAGGTGTCAGGGGAGGAAAAAAAATACCTCTAAAAGCTACCACTGATGAGGCATTAACAAACTGTCCAAATGTTAAAAAGTGTATTGTTGTTAAAAGAACTGGAAATTACGTATTTTGGAATGATGATAGAGACGTTTGGTATCACGATTTAATCAAGGATGTTCCAGCCCACTGCGAACCTGAGGAGATGAATGCGGAAGATCCTTTATTTATACTCTATACTTCAGGCTCAACTGGAAAACCCAAAGGTGTTTTGCATACAACTGGTGGATACATGGTCTATGCATCAATGACTCACCAATATATATTTAACTACAAGCCCAAAGATATTTACTGGTGCACGGCAGATATTGGGTGGGTTACTGGACATAGTTATATTATATATGGACCACTTTCTAATGGTGCAACAACTATAATGTTTGAAGGTATACCTAATTACCCTGACAGCTCTAGATGGTGGCAAATAGTAGACAAGTATAAAGTAAATACGTTTTACACAGCACCAACTGCTATCAGAGCTTTGATGAGAGAGGGCAGCGATCCAGTAAATAAAACATCAAGAAAATCCTTAAAATTATTGGGTACTGTTGGAGAACCAATAAACCCTGAAGCTTGGATGTGGTATTACAAGACAGTTGGAAATTCAAAATGTCCAATAGTTGACACTTGGTGGCAAACAGAAACAGGAGGAATACTTATCGCGCCTCAGACAGGAGCTATTCCACTTAAACCTGGTTCTGCAACCAAACCTTTTTATGGAATAAAGCCGTGCTTAGTAGACAAAGATGGAAAAGAAATAAAAGGAGCAGGAGAAGGTAGGCTTTGCATTTCTCAATCTTGGCCAGGACAAATGAGAACAGTTTATGGCGATCATCAAAGATTTATTGACACTTACTTTTCTCAATTTGATGGTAAATATTTTACTGGAGATGGATGTCGTAGAGATAAGGATGGTTATTATTGGATAACTGGAAGAGTAGATGATGTTATTATTGTATCAGGTCACAATCTTGGAACGGCGGAAATTGAAAGTGCTTTTGTTGCGCATCCCAAAGTTGCTGAGGCAGCCGTTGTTGGTTATCCTCATGACATAAAGGGTAATGGACTTTATTGTTATGTTACACTTAATGCTGGCGAGACTGAAACGGGTGATCTTGAAAGAGAGTTAAAACTTTGGGTAAGAAAACAAATTGGTCCATTAGCAACACCTGATCTTATACAATTTACTCCAGGTTTACCGAAAACTAGATCGGGTAAAATTATGAGAAGAATTTTAAGAAAAATTGCGGCTAATGAACATGGGCAATTAGGTGATACTACCACTTTAGCAGATCCAAATGTTGTTGATAGTTTGGTTGAGAACAGAAAAAATAATTAAAAATTTATTCTATCTTGAAATTCTTTTTTAACGGTATCCCATTTTAAGATAACCGAATTTAAAACAATTTTTCTATCTAAAGTTTTTAATTCTTCCGCGATAGGTGCCCATTTATATAGAGATAAGGCGCTTGGGTTAAATGGGAGGTCATTATAATAATTATCCCAATTTATATTATGCAATCTTTCACTAAAATTATTTTTTGCACCGTCTATGATATTTAATGGCATCTTGTTGGAAATTTCATCATCTAAGATTTTTATAAAAATCTCTTTAGATTTTTCAACATCCTTATAATTAAAATTATTTTTAAGGTATGAAAAAGTATAAAAAGTAAGATCTTGCAGAGCTACTGAGTAAATGTTCCATTTTGCCAAGTTAACTGATGACATAAATTCATCATTTTCAAAATGAAGAACATAACGTGTTCCCATTCTAGTTTTCAAATATCCATAAAGTGTAACTTGGGTTACCCAAGCTGACTTGGATTGAATAAATTCCTCCAAATCATCGAGACTCTTAATCTTTTTTTTTGGAATGAAAGCTTTAAAAAGAGCAAACAAGTAAATTTTAAAATCTCTCCACGTGAGATCTCTCCAAGTAAGCTTATATTTACCCATAAAATTAGATATTTTTATTATATATATCCCAAAAATAGAGGGATTTTGAACAATTTTAACACTTTAAATCTGTTTGATAATGGTTATGGTTTTGGGCAGTTATAACTAAAAAGAGAGAGGTATAAATGTCAAAACAAGAACAACACTGGGAAAAATCCAAGGGTTTGCTAATGATGACGTTAGCAATTTGGTTTGTATTCTCAATTGGCATCTTCCTTTTCGGAGCAGAAATGAACGAAGTCACGGGACCATTCGGTTATCCATTGACTTATTGGTTCACATGTCAGGGATCTCTTGGAATATTTGTAATACTAATTTTTTGGTTTGCAAATAGACAAGAAAAAATTGATGAAGAGTTCGGCTTCAGTGAAAAAGGAGATGACTAATGATTAAAGGTAATTTTATAGACAATCTACCAAAAGTTTATGGAATCTATACGGGAGGTTTCCTGGCTTTCATAATCATTATGTCGATTGCCGAGCAAATGGGTGTCACTGCAAAAACAATTGGAATTTGTTTCGTTGCTTTTACAGTAGCCATCTATGCTATAATTGGTTATCTATCACGTACAGCTCAAGCTGATGCGTATTACGTAGCTGGAAGACAAGTACCAACCGTGTTCAACGGAATGGCGACAGCAGCAGACTGGATGTCTGGTGCATCATTCGTTGCAATGGCAGGTGGTATTTATTTTAAAGGCTACGGCTATATGGCACTACTTGTAGGTTGGACTGGTGGATATGTATTAGTCGCATCACTATTAGCACCTTACCTAAGAAAATTTGGCTGTTACACAGTTCCAGATTTTATTGGTACAAGATACGGTGGTAATTTAAGTAGATTTATGGCAGTGGTAGTTTTAACTGTTGCTTCATTTACTTATGTGACTGCACAAATTAACGCCACAGGTACAATTGCATCTGTTGCACTTGATATTCCATTCCAATACGCTGTATACGTTGGACTTATAAGTATCTTACTTTGTTCAATGCTTGGTGGTATGAGAGGGGTAACTTGGACACAGGTAGCTCAATATATCGTACTTATCATAGCTTACTTATTACCAGTATTCTGGATCAGTAACAAAATGGGTGCGGGTTTCTTCCCTCACTTTATGTTAGCTGATGAAGTTTCTAGAATAGCTGAATTAGAGGCTCAGTTTGGTTTTGTGAAAAACACTGCTGAAAATCTAAAAGAAGTGCCAAAAGGTTTGGCTGGAATAACTAAAGCTCACTCAGCGGTGAACGCAACACCTTGGGCATTTATTTCATTAGCGTTAGCAATGATGATGGGAACAGCTTCATTGCCTCACGTTATGATGAGATATTTTACTACTCCAAGTGTAAAAGCAGCAAGAAAATCAGTAGGTTGGTCATTATTCTTTATCTTCTTACTTTATTCTTCTGCTCCAATGTTAGCGACACTATCTAAGCTGTCATTGATTGATCCGTCACTACCAACAGGTATTATTGGTAAATCAATTTCAGAAGTTCAAGCGATAGATTGGTATCAAAACTGGAACCAAGCAAACTTAATGTTTGTAAGCGACTTTAACGGAAATGGAACACTCGAATTAAATGAGTTTTTCATGGGTGGTAAAGCCGTTGTGTTAGCAACTCCAGAAATAGCTGGATTACCATATGTAATCTCAGGTCTAGTTGCTGCTGGAGGTATGGCTGCTGCCATGTCAACAGCTGATGGTTTGATTTTAGCAATTGCAAACGCAATCTCACACGATGTTTACTATAAGATCATCGATCCAAAGGCTGAGACTGCAAAAAGACTAGTTGTTGCAAGGGTATTACTTGTAGTAATTGGTTTTGCAGGAGCAACCATCGCAGCTCTTGAGATCCAAGGTATTTTAGGTTCAGTAATCTGGGCTTTTGACTTTGCGATGTCAGGACTATTCTTCCCACTAGTACTTGGTGTATGGTGGAAGAGAGCTAACAAAGAAGGTGCTATAGCTGGTATGGCTTTAGGATTAATTTCCGGTGCTGCTTACCTAGTTTGGGTAAGAACAGGTGGAAGTGGATTCTTAGGTATTACTCAGTTAACATTTGGTATCTTTGGTTCGGCTGTCAGCTTAGTAGCTATGGTTGTAGTCAGTTTGATGACACAAGCACCTAACGCTGCCACGCAGAAAATGGTTGATGAGGTTCGTGTACCAGCTGGTAAATCGATCCTTGGCAAACAACACTAAATAATATTTATAAGGGGCGATTAATTTCGCCCCTTTTAATTTTGATCTTTTTCCAATATAAATTTCTTAATGTCAGCGAACTTTCATCCTTT
>CACBOA010000032.1 GCA_902540785.1 uncultured Pelagibacteraceae bacterium | reverse complement strand
TTGTAACACCATCTCTAATTAAAAAATCAAAAACAATGTCCTCACAAATTCCATTTGGTCCGTACATTATAATCGGGTGTGTGATTTATATTTCTTTTTTTGATAAATTTAAAATATTTTTATTCTAATAATTTTCTCGCCAATTTCCTCTGAACACTGAGATTGCTCCGTCATTAGAAAGTAAAGATATAAGTGTATCTTCTTGGTCTTCACTATCTGTTGTAATGTTTGCAAAAAGTTTATCTGCAAACACCTCTAACTTCGAAAGAACACCAGGTTGTAGATAATAACAACCTGTCTTTTCATCAAAGCCAGCATTTGCATCCATCTGTCTGCTTGCTCGTCCAATTTCTTCTGAGGTATTAATTCCACATTCATCATCAGCGGCACAGACATAAGCGTTTCCGACATTACACTTTCCGCCCTCTGGTGGTTGATAAACAGGATAATAAACCGTGCCCTTAAACACAGTGGGTGATGCAGTAGCTTTGTGATATAAATTTTGTGTTAAATTTGGAGCTCCTGTATCAGTAACTAAAGACTCGTCTTGTCTTTTGTCAAATGGCTTATCTAATTTAAAAACCCAGGCGTCCTTAGATATCGCAGGACAATCCCCCTGATCATTTGTTTCGTCAGCAGTATTTACACAATTTGAACTTAAACTATATCCGTCTTCTGCATCAATCTTTCTTGCATTCATAGCCTCTGTTAAAGACCCGACGCCTCCAGAATTTACCATTCTAAAATTTGGAAAATCAAAATCTCTTATTCCATATAAGATGTTATCCATTCCTCTTGATCTCCGCGCGATGTCATTAAAGTCCCCAGTGGCTCCAAACAAATATAAATTTTTAGTATCCATTCCAAAAGCAGCGTCCATTCCAAAAAAACTAACTCTGCCGTTTTCCTCGTTTGTATTTAGAGAAAATAAAGTAGTATGATCATATAATTCTATTGGCGCCGGATTAGAGCCTTTAGAAGTCAGTTCATTAGTTAAGTTAATTTTTGAAATTTTCCCCTCATAATCGTTTACATAAACCATTGCTCCCCGCCATTTCGCACCTCTAAAAGTATCTGGAGTAATTACCACTGGGTCGCCCAATACTGAATTAGGAAGATCGTTTAATGTACCTCCATAAGCACTTTCAAATGAGTTATCGATATCGACTAAATCGATTAACCCATTCCCTCCGCTAGCTATTTTCCCAGGGTATTGGCCTCCACTTTGCTCACTCATGGACTCTAAATCTATTACATATACAGCTGAACCAACACCGCCAACTCTACCAAATCCAGCGGGCATTACTGCAACATATCTATCACTATCTATAGACTCTTCTCTTTCAACTGGAAGTCTGAATATTCTTGGCGTTGCCCAAGTTTCACCCATCTTACTATAATCATATACTGGGTTTTCAGTTCCTATGTTAGGAATTTTAACAGTAAAGAAAGTTGTCTCATCATCGGATGCTAGAGAACCGTCATCTTCACTCAGATTAATTACTAGTTCCTCTCTAAATGTAATTGTTGCTAATGATGCTTCTTGTACAATCGTATCTACGGTTAATGATGTAACAGTTCCATCTATAACTTTTTGAACAGGTAAAGTTGATGGATCATCAATAAATTCTTGCGGCATAATATATGGAAATCTCCAAACTCTCCCTTTGTAACAAGCGGCTGTACCACCCGAGTAAAAATTACTGTCGGTCACACAATCTCTAATCTTATCCCTTTCAGTATAATCATTACCAGTGCTATCATTAGCTAGGTCAGCATTTCTAGCTACTTCAATATTAAATTTAGCGTTTTTAGCTTCCTCTGAGTCATTAATATTCAAGCTTCCACCTGTATAATCTAATGCTGGAGCTGGTGAGTCTTCACTGTTAATTATTTCACCATCACTTAAAGCTATCATAACTTTACTTCGAACAAAATCATTGTAAACAGAGAATACATGAATTGGTTCTGATGGCTCTGTCACATCTAAAATAGAATATCCTGCACCACCTCTTCCGTAAGGAATCATTAATATAGTACGCCAAGATTTTGTTGCCTCTGGCTGCCCATTAGGTTTCACAGCTTTAATAAACATGTCATGTACAACTGGTGAACCATCAACTGCAAATATTGCATTCGTACCGCCTTTTCCATTACCAATTGCTTGATCTAGGTTATCATTTACCATCTCCGGTAACTTTCCAGCAATGAACGGTGGAACAAAACCCCAAAGCTCCTCTCCAGTTTTAGCATCAAACGCGTGCAACATTCCATCATTAGCTCCTACATAAAGAACTCTTTGCCTTTGGCTTAAACTAGAAGCAAAACTAGCATAACCATTTTTTTGTCTGTAGTATGCTTCTTGATTTGTGGCTGTGTAGTTCGTGTTTGCGCCTGGAGGTCCAACCTCAACAATCTGAGAATGATATATGTCCCCAAGAATATTTTCTCTCTTATCTCCTTTTCCAGAACATCTGTCGTTACCTGTGCGGTAAAGAAAGTAATCCGCACCTCTGACGAAATTAATCAAACCTTTTATATCATCATCATTTCCATCTGGTCCTGGACAAGTAGAACCCGTTTTATGATAATCGGTAACAGTGTTTCCTAAAATTTGAAATAATTTATTAATTTCAGAACTGTTTCCTTCAACCCAGTTGTTCCAGTCACTTTCTATGTAACTTTTACCCTGCAGAGGGGTCCAAATTTTTCTAGTAGATATATCCCTGTCTGCTAATTTTTTAGCTGCATCCCAATTATTTGCAGGGTCCTCATGAATAACAAAACCGTCTGGTGTAACGCCCTTTCTCATTAGATGTCCTATCCACTGTTGTCCTTGTGCTAATGAAAATTGTCCCTGAAACAAATCTCCACCTTCTTGCACGGTAGCAGTTATGGCTGGAGCAGAAAATGAGAGCCTACTAGCAATGATTCTCTCTATCTCACTTTTTAATTTTGTAACTAACTCTTTTGGATTTTCTGCAATAATTCTTTGTCTACATTCTGGATCTGTTTGAGCAGATGTACCAAAATTAGGATCATCACAACTACCAGCTTTTGCTGCTTCTTGAAATTGCTCGTCTCCTCTATCTTTTATTCCTCCACCATAGGCTATAAAAATTGTCTTAACTCCTTTTGCATTTCCAAACCGATCCTTGTTTACCCCCGCTGCTGCACTATCAATTCTTAAATCTCTAATTTGTCTCAAAGCCCGGTCGTGGTGTTGCCACATACCATCACCTATTACAATAACGTAGTTAAGTTGACACTCAGGACCGTCTTTAGTTATTCCAATATTTGGGTCTAACATATACTCGTAGGCAAGTTGAGAAAAAGCAGTACCATCTGTTCCAAATCTTGTTTTCATTCTATCAACAGCTTCAACTATTCGATTAGATGTATTTGGTCCAATTCCTACAGGTATACAAGAATTGTCATCACATTGGACAGATTTACCCGAAGGATGTTGGGCAGCGTTAGACCACCCCCGGTAATAATCACAAAAATCATTACATCTTTGAAATTTTTTTGCCTTGGGACACATGTTGTGACAAGAATATTCTGTAAACGGTAACCATTTTCCCTTAGCTCCTCTTCCGTTTGCTCTTGTTCCAGCGTTCCAATATCCATAACCAAAATACGCTCCACTAGTTAATGAACTGTCGTTAACAACTGCTTTAATTGCTCTTTTGGCTCCTTCAGCTCTACTTACTATTTTAGTTCCCAATTCGTCAACCCAAGTCATAGACCCTCCGCTTATATCGAATTCTTGAATTGAATTTTTCGCATTACCAACCCAAACTCTGTCATTCGACACATGAAGACCCATAGGTATATTAAAGAGAATATTTGATGCTGTGGACGCTGTTGGACCGAACCCCCCAACAGTTGCTGTAGTAGTTATGTTCGATGAGTTAATTGATAATTTTTGCAGTGTATGGCTGGTGTTACTTGTTGCATAGATAATACTTTCATCTTGTGGATCAATACTCATTTTCGCAACTAGATTGTAAACATTGCCATTAACATTTCTCTGAAAACGTGTAGGCGCTTCAAGATTTGGACAAAAGTTTACGCCATCAGATGAAATTGAAATTTTATAAATTTCTCCGCTAACAACGTAGTAAAGATTGTTTCCACTATCCATAGAAATTGAACTTGTAGATCTTAAGTGGGTTCTGAATGTTGAATTGAGACTATTAACAGGACAAAGCAATTGGTTACCAGTCGAGAGATTTCTTGAAAAAACAAATTCTTCTTGACTATATCTAAAACAAACCCATCTCTTTCTTTTTTTCTTTCCTACCCTTCTTTCATCAAGGCAGACTTCTTGATGACCCGTTACAATTAAATGGTCTTGGCTATCAATAGTTTTAATATCCAAACCTAGTGGATACAATTTATCAAATCTTCCAGTAGACACTTTCCCAAGTTCAGCACTACTAATAACCTCTACGCAATTGCCAGACGCATCTATAGCTACAACAGACTCATAATCATACGAGATTGAATAAATAACTTCTTTACCTGCTGGTGAAACTCCAATTACATCTGATGACTTATCCATTTCACGAACAGTTCTTACTCTGCTATCTTGTCTGCCAGTCTCTAATTCACACGAGGGCATACTGTTTGATCCTTGGAATAGCCTATCTCCCTTGCCATCACCGTCAGGATCAACAAATGTTGGATCAAAATCCTCTGTGTCGTAATCAAATTTTACAATTGCGCCTCTGGCTTGCCCAACCATTACATCACCATCATTAAGCAAAATTAAATCATTTGGATTATAAATTGCTGCACCACCAAAAGGGTTTCCGTTCATACTAGCTGATGTATCAAGAAGAATTAATATATTTGCTTTAACATCGCCTGTACCTGAACCCGGTGGTAATGATTTTGAAAGGGC
>CACBOA010000031.1 GCA_902540785.1 uncultured Pelagibacteraceae bacterium | reverse complement strand
AAAATGATTACTTGGACAAGAGGAGGCAATCATGGAGCTTTTAAGAGTCCGAAAAAAATTGATTTACCACATAAAAGACCGATTTGGATTTATGTTGGAAGAGTTGCAGTTGAAAAAAACATAAGAGCTTTTTTAGAATGTGATTTAGAGGGTACAAAAATGATAATTGGAAAGGGACCTGATTTAAAAAGATTAAAAAAAGAATTTCCTAAAGATATTTTTTTAGGAGAAAAAACAAACGGTGAATTAGCGTCTCATTTTGCATCTTCCGATGTTTTTGTATTTCCAAGTAAAACAGATACATTTGGAATTGTAGTTTGTGAGTCTTTAAATTGCGGAACACCTGTAGCTGCTTATCCTGTTCCAGGTCCTAAAGATATATTTGAGGGTTCCAAAATAAATTGTTTAGATAATGATCTTAAAGTTTCAGCTCATAAAGCTTTGAAAGTTAATAGAAATGATTGTCTTGAATTTGCAAAAAAATTCACTTGGGAAGAAACAGCAAAAATATTTTTTAACAATATTTCACCAAATCATTAGTTAATTTTTCCTTAATTTATTTGCATTAAAAAGTTTAATGATGCAAAATTAAGCCGTCTAAATTTATGGAATATTTCATCATTCTACTTATAGTTGTTATAATTTATCTCCTCTATTTACTTAATCAAAAAAAAAACAAATCAATAAATACTGCTACAATAATTAATAAAAGAGAGGAAAAAACCAAAAGAGTAATTATTGATGAGCTAGAGGATCAATTTTTTGCATTAAATAAATTTAACATAATTAAATATGCCAATCCAAGTGCATTAAAAAGATTTGGAAGTAATTTAATTGATAAAAACATATCTTCTATAATTCGAAAACCAGAATTAATAGAAAATATTGAAAAAGCTATTGTTGAAAATAAAACAAAAAATATTGACATTGAAATAGACCTCCCATCATATCAATTCTATAAAATTTATATTATTCCTGGCCCAACTCATTTGTTTACTGAACCAGACTCTGTTGTGTTATTTTTAAAAGATTTTACTGAAATTACAAAAGCACAAAAATTTAAAACTGATTTTGTAGCAAATGTAAGCCATGAATTAAGAACACCTTTAATGGCAATCAAAGGATCACTAGAAACAATTGAGGGCCCAGCGTCTGATGATGAAAAGGCTAAAAAAAAATTTATGAAAATAATGACTGATCAATCAAATAGAATGGAAAATTTAATTAATGATCTTTTAATACTCACAAGAATTGAATTAGAAGAACACATAAGGCCAAACTCTTTAGTTGATATAAATGATCTTTTCAAAACAATCATCAGTAATTTTGAGATTGTTTTAAAAAGAAAGAAATTAAATATTAATTTATCTCTCGCCAATCCAACAGTTGTTATTGGAGATGAAAAAAAATTACAAACTGTTTTTTCTAATCTTTTAGATAATGCAATTAAGTATTCAAAGGAAAATAAGTCTATTTTTATATCAAGCAAAATTAGCGATGGTAAATTGTTAGAAAAAAATTTTATGATCAGTATTAAAGACGAAGGTGTTGGCATTCCTCAAAGATATATTTCTAGAATTACAGAAAGATTTTTTAGGGTAGATCTTGAACAAAGTAACAAGGTTGGTGGAACCGGTTTAGGATTAGCTATTGTTAAACATATAGTTACTCAACATCGTGGACACTATGAGATTCTAAGTGAGGAAAACCAAGGAACTGAAATTCAAATTTATTTACCAGCGAAAACTTAAATTTAAAAAATATCATATTGTAATAGTTTTAGAAGGTTTTTTTAACAATTCTTTACTTGATTAATGTTAATCTTTTAATTAATTTTTTATATGGTTAAAATATTTAAAAATATTTTGATTTTTGCTTTTTTATTAAGCTCTATAACAACAAGTGTTTTTTCTAAAGATATCACAACATTATTAAGAAATCAGCAACTTACAGTTTTTGATATTGGAATTTTTAGATTAGAGGCAGATTTGAAAACTTCATATCCTTCTATTAAAGATCATTTAGAAGTTACTGAAGCTGAATTTTATACAGACGTAGTTACCTCGTATTCTAAAAATTCAATTGATTTAATTGTTTCTGTTCCTATGAATAGAAATCTCAAGAAGGAAAATTATTTTTCAGATTCTTTTAGATGTAGGAATATTTTTAATTCTGTAAGAGATTTTTTATTGAGGAATGAAAATTTGAGTAATTATAGATATACTATGGCTACAAGCTATTTAACCTCTATATTTTCAACCCCAAGTTCATGGCCAAGCTGGAGATATGATGAAGAAATTAGAGAGGAATTAGTAAACTTAGTAAAACTAGAAATAACTTTACGTCCAACCAAAGAACTAGCTCTTAATGAACAGGTAAACCCTGTTTCATGTATTGGTGGCTTAGAAACTGATATTGATCAAATAATTATATCAAAAAAATACAACTAAAAAGTTACCTTTTTAACAAAAGTGTAACAATTCTGTAATATTAAGGATTCAATAAATTTATACGAGTCAATCATTTTTTAATTAATAAATAACGAAAGGATTAAAGATAATGAAAAAACTAACTATAGTAATTGCTTCTTTAGTTGCACTTTCAATTGCAACTGTTGCTCAAGCAAGAGATCAAATTAAGATAGTTGGTTCTTCTACAGTATTCCCTTATGCAACAGTTGTTGCTGAAAGATTTGGTGGTTCAGGATTTAAAACTCCTGTAATCGAGTCTACTGGTACTGGTGGTGGAGCTAAACTATTCTGTGCTGGTGTAGGTGAACAACATCCAGATATTACAAATGCATCAAGAGCTATGAAAGATAAAGAAAAAGCTCTATGTAAGAAAAATGGTGTTAATGATATCGTTGAGATCGTAATTGGTAACGATGGTATTACATTAGCTTACAGCAAAGATGCAAAACCAGTAAACTTTACTAAAGAACAATTATATTTAGCACTTGCTGCTCATACAGTTGTTGATGGTAAATTAGTTCCAAATATTTATAAAACTTGGGACCAAATTGACCCTAGCTTACCAAAACAAAAAATTTCAGTGATGATCCCACCAGGAACATCAGGAACTAGAGATGCTTGGAATTCTTTAGTAATGAAAAAAGGTATGACTAAAGAAGCTAAAGCTCTTTATAAAGCTGGTTTTGAAGCTGGAAATAAAAAATACAAAAAACCTCAAAAACTTTACAGAGAAGATGGTGCTGCTATTGAAGTTGGAGAAAACGATAGTTTAATCATCCAAAAGTTAACTCAAGATAAAGAAATGTTTGGTTTCTTTGGTTTCAGTTATTTCTTAGCTGCAAAAGATAAATTGCAAGCAGCAAGTATTGATGGTGGACAACCGTCATTAAAGTCTATTCAAGACTACAGTTATGCTGTTGCTAGACCTTTATTCTTCTACGTGAAAAAAGCACACGTTGGAGTAATTCCAGGCTTACATGAGTTTGTGAAAGAATTCACAACTAAGAAAGCTATTGGAAAAGGGGGTTACTTAGCAGACATTGGTTTAGTGCCATTGGACTCTAAGTTGTATAAAACAACTAGAACTAATGCTACGAAGCTAGTTGCTATGGGTAATTAATTATTCCTCAGTTAACAAATGATTAAAAAGGGGGTCTTTTTTAGACCCCTTTTTTTTAAAAAAAGAGTAAAGTCCTCACTTAAGGAGATTCTGTGAACTTAATATTATTTACATTTATTGTTCTTCTAGGTTTCACAAGCTATTATTTTGGACGCAAAAAAGCATATACAATTCAATCTACAAAAAAAAGATTAACCGCATTACCACAATTTTATGGTTATTATCTTGCAATCTGGTGTGCAATACCAGCCTTTATAATTTTTTCATTATGGGCAATTTTTGAGCCCACAATTGTAAAACTATTAATCTTAAGTGATTATTCAAATCAAGGTTATCTTGATGATGAATTAAATTTATTATACGAAAAATCAAAAGCATTGTCTCGAGGGCAATTCACTGGGGAAATTACACCTTTTATTGAAGCTTCAGCTGAAAAATATTTGAGTCTTCGATCAATAGCTCAAAGTTCAAAAGTTGTTATAGTATTATCTGCAATTATTGCCTCTGTTGCTTATGCGTATAAAAGAATTTCATCTAATTCTAGAACAAGAGAACCAGTTGAAAAATTTTTGAACGCAGTTTTATTTACAGCTTCTTTAGCTGCAATATTAACTACTGTTGGAATAGTTTTCTCACTTATATTTCAAACTATAGATTTTTTTAAAGTAATTCCATTATTTGATTTTGTCTTTGGAACTCACTGGTATCCAGCAAAAGCTTTTGTTAGAGATTCTTCTGAGGCTTTAGATCCGACAATGTATTCAGATACTTTTGGAGCAGTCCCTATTTTTGCAGGTACTTTTTTTATTGCATTTATTGCTATGTGCGTTGCTATCCCAATTGGATTAATGAGTGGAATTTATTTAGCTGAATATGCATCAACTAAAGTTAGACAATATGCAAAACCATTAATTGAAATTTTAGCTGGTATACCAACAGTTGTTTACGGTTTTTTTGCTGCCCTAACTGTTGGACCATTTTTGAAAGAATTAGGAACTTCAATGGGTCTTGAAGTTTCAGCTGAAAGTGCTTTAGCAGCAGGAGGGGTAATGGGTATTATGATTATACCATTTATTTCAAGTTTAAGTGATGATGTAATTACAAGTGTGCCTCAAAGTTTAAGAGATGGAAGTTACGCTATGGGAGCAACTAAATCAGAAACAATTAAGAGAGTTATTTTTCCCGCGGCATTGCCGGGGATAGTTGGATCTATTTTACTTGGTGTTTCAAGAGCTATTGGAGAAACAATGATAGTTGTTATGGCCTCTGGTTTAGCTGCTAATTTAACTTTAAATCCTTTAGAGTCTACTTCAACGATTACAGCTCAAATTGTAGTTATTCTAATTGGTGACCAAGCTTTTGGCGACCCAAAAACGCAAGCTGCTTTTGCTTTAGGTATGTCATTATTTTTAGTAACACTTTGTTTAAATATTGTGGCCTTGAGAGTAGTTAAAAAATATAGAGAAAAATATGAATAAAAATAAAGAACAATTATTAAATAAAAGATATAAAGCTGAACAGCGATTTCGCTTATACGGTCTGAGTGCAATTTTTATGGCACTTTTATTTTTAACAATCTTTATTTTTAAAATTTTTTCAACTGGCTATTCAGCTTTTCAAAAAACATGGCTTATTGTTCCAGTAACTTTCGATGCTGAATTAATGATGTTAGACCAAAATCCTTCTAAAGAAGATTTACAGGACGCTGATTATTACGATATAGCATTAAAATCAATGGCTGATTTAGATCCAAACGCCAATGAAGATCAAGAAAATGAATTGAAGAGAATGGTGTCTTATTTTTTTGAAAAAGAAATTAAAAATGAACTTTTAAATGACCCTAATTTAATAGGAAAAACAAAGGAAGTTTATCTAACTGCTTCAGATGATTTAGACCAAGTCTTTAAAGGAAATTATCCAAGAGATTTACCTGAAGACCAAAGAAGAGTAAGCGATTATCAATTAAAAATTTTTGATCAACTTGTTGCAAATGGTAAGGTTGAAAGTAAATTTAATATAAGTTTTTTTACAAATGCTGACTCAAGAGAAGCTGAGCTAGCTGGAATAGCAAGTTCATTTATGGGCTCAATTTTTTCTATACTTGTTTGTTTAATGATAGCTTTTCCTGTTGCGGTTCTAGCTGCAATCTATCTTGAAGAATTTGCCCCTAAAAATAGATTTACTGATTTTATTGAAGTTAATATAAACAACTTAGCAGCGGTTCCATCTATAGTTTTTGGTCTATTAGGGTTAGGAGTTTTATTGGCTATATTTCATTTACCAAGGTCTACCCCATTAGTTGGAGGTATCACTTTGTCCTTAATGACTTTACCAACAATAATTATAGCTGCTAGAGCATCTTTAAAAGCAGTTCCACCAAGTATAAGAGAGGCAGCACTTGCTATGGGAGCAAGTCGAATGCAAACCACAATGCATCATACAGTCCCTCTTTCTATGCCTGGCACGTTATCAGGAACAATAATTGGTTTAGCTCAAGCTTTAGGAGAAACTGCACCCTTAATTTTAATTGGAATGGTTGCTTTTGTTAACACGATACCTGGATCACCCATGGATCCTGCTGCAAGCTTACCAGTTCA
>CACBOA010000030.1 GCA_902540785.1 uncultured Pelagibacteraceae bacterium | reverse complement strand
CAAAAATAAAAATCAAAAAAGAGTTAGTACCAATGAGTTTAAATATAAAAAATGAAATTCAAAGAATTAATAACTATATAGAACCAAACAAATGGAATAAACTAATTAAAAGTAAAGAAACATTTTTAATAGATGCGAGAAAACCTTTTGAAAACAAAGTAGGATCTTTCAAAAATGCTTTTAATCCTAATGTAGATAATTTTAGGGATTTTCCCAAATATTTAAAAACATTAAAAAAGCAACAGCCTATCGCTATGTTTTGCACTGGTGGCATTAGGTGTGAAAAAGTTTCTGTATTTTTAAAAAAAAAAGGTTTTGAAAATGTTTATCAATTAAAGGGAGGCATACTAAATTACCTAAAAAAAATCAAAAAAAAGGATAGTTTATGGAAAGGGGAGTGCTTTGTTTTTGATAACCGAGTAAGTTTAAAACATGGCTTATTACATGGCTCTTATTCGGTTTGTAGTGGATGTAGAAAACCAATTTCATTAAAAGATAAAAAATCTAAAATGTACGAGGAAGGTGTATCTTGTCCAAGTTGTTATAATAAACTCACTAAAAAACAAAAATCTCGTTTTAGAATGAGACAAAGTCAGATATATAAAGCAAAGTTATCAGGAAAAAAATATAATTTTCAAAAAGAATATTAGTAGGAATTAATTTGCCACAATCTCTTAAACTTACCAAAGACCCTATATGGTTTTTATTAAGGAAAGTCACAATCCCAGCAAGTGTGGGTTCGTTATTTCAAACTTTTTATAATTTAGTTGACACATGGTTCGCAGGAAGAATATCAGCTGAAGCAATAGCAGCAATTGCAAAATCTTTTCCAATTTACTTTACTATAATTGCCATAGGTGTTGGTTTAACAGCTGGTACAAATACATTAATAGGTAATAATTTAGGAGCTAATAATAAAAAAAAAGCTTCATTATTTATTGCTCAATCGATAATTTTTGCAATTTTTTTATCTGTTCTTGTTACCTTCTTTGGTTTAAACGTTTCAGATTTTTTATTGTCATTAATGGGGTCTGACCCAGATGGAATTATTTTATCAAGAGAATATTTAGATATTATTTTTTATGGAACAATTATTGTTTTAATACAAATTTCCTTAAATGGGACTTTAAATGCTCAAGGAGATACTAAAAGTTATAGAAATGTATTGATATTTACTTTCTTTTTAAATATTTTTTTAAATCCTTTATTTATTTTTGGATATGGATTTGTTCCTGCTTTTGGCATAGCAGGTTTAGCAATAGCCACAGTTGTTGCTCAATTTACTGGTCTGCTTTATCTAGCGCATAAGGTATATTGTTGTGAGTTAAAACAATATTTAAAACTAGAATGCTTTATTCCTAAATTTAATCTTTTGGGTGAGTTAGTTTATCAAACCATACCTGTTATGTTTAGTATGTTATTAATTGGCGTAGGTTTATTTAATATTCTTTATTTCATTGGACAATTTGGAGATCTCGCAACCGCCGGTTATGGCGCTGCCCTAAGAATTGAACAAGTTTTTTTACTACCTGTTATAGGCTTGAATACAGCTGTTTTATCTATTGGTGGACAAAACTTTGGGGCAAAAAATTATGATCGTCTTAGAGAATTATATAAAAAAGCTTTACTATTTGGCTCATCTTTTATGATTTGTGCAGGAATAATAATTTTTATTGGAGCAGAATTTTTAGTTTCATTATTTACAGACAATTTAGAGGCAGTAAAACATGGTGCGATTTACCTAAAGGTTGCAGCATTGATTGGTCCTATCTATCCAGTGTTCTTTATTACTACTGCAGTATTTCAAGCAGTCAAAAAACCTCTTTATAGTCTTTATATGAGTGTTTTAAGATTAACAGCTCTTCCTTTTTTTAGCTTATGGTATGTAATTAATATTAGAGGAGGCGATTATGAGGACATATTCTACACTATATTTGTAACAAATTGGTTAATGGGAATTGCAGTTTTAATGTTTATTGGATATTTCTTAAATAATGTTTTTAAACAAAATAAAAGTCTTTTTACTAATTAATATACATATAATTATTCTTTTAACTAGCTCAGAAAATCTGAGAGCAAAAGAGTTAAAAATTATAACTGGTATTGCAAAAGTTATTGATGGTGACACAATTTTAATAAATAAAAAGAAAATTCGTCTTTTTGGAATTGATGCCCCAGAATGGGATCAAAAATGTCAAAAAATTTGGCTAACAATTTCTTTCTTTTCATTTAATAAAGATTATTTTTGTGGGGAAATTTCTACCAATAAACTAAAAAAAAAAATCAACAATCAATTTATGAGTTGTAAATGGAAAAATAAAGATAGATATAAAAGATTTATCGCAGAATGTTTTAAGGGTAAGACTAACATAAATGCTTGGATGGTTCGATATGGTTATGCTGTTGCATACAGAAAATACTCAAAAAAATATGTTGCACACGAAGATATAGCAAAAAAAGACAAATTAGGTTTATGGTCTGGCACTTTTGAAATGCCTTGGGAATATAGAAAAAAAAATTAATCCTTTTGCAATTTTTTTTCAAATTTTCTCACTAGATAGGAAACAATTAATATTAAAACTAAATACTCAAGAATCAAAAATGTATATATTTCAAGAGGGCGATAGGTTGTAACAACAAGTTCGTTGGCTTTTCTTGTCAAATCACCAATGCCTATAATTGAAACTAAAGAGGACATTTTTAACACATAGACAAATTGATTTCCTATTGCAGGTAAAATATTTTTGATAGCCTGAGGAAGTATAACAAGCTTTAATTTTTTGACAAAATTCAATCCCAAAGAGCTTCCAGCCTCCCACTGGGACTTCTTGATAGAGTTTATGCCCGCTCTAAAAATTTCTGCTTGAAACGCACTTTCACTTATAGATAGTGCAATAATGCCGGATACAAATGGACTAAAGCTAATACCCGTCATTATTGGTAGTCCATAATAGATCCATAATATTAATACTAATAATGGTATCGCCCTAACAATCTCAACATAGCCAATATTGATATAAGTTAAAAATTTATTTTTAGCTAATGATGGTATAGCTACAATTAATCCAACGAAGATTGAGATAATAATTGAAACTAAAGAAATAAAAATCGTGGTGGTTAAACCACTTAATAGAAACTTTAGATTTGTTAAACCTTCAATATTGTTTGGTGATAATATTAGCCAATTAAGTTCGCCTTTATTACATGAAGTTAAAGGGATAATTAGAAGTAAAAAAAATAAATTTCTCACCCCCCAATATATAAAGTATTAAGCAGTAAATACTAATTTATTATAAACTTTTTAGATTATATTTAGCTAACAACTTAGTAAAGAAGCCCGATGATTTCTTCTTTTTAATCCAGTCATTAACGTAGTTGTTCCATTTATTATCACCTTTAGGAACCATCATAGCTAAAAAAGCAGGATTTTTTTCACCATCAGGAACGATAGCTAATTGTGGATATTTAATAACTAACTTATTTGCTTCTGTTGAACTTGTTATATTTCCATCTGCTCTTCCAGCTAATACTTCTTGAAAATCTCTAGCAGGAGCTTCTACAGAATTCAATTTTGATTTAGGAAAAAATTCTTTTGCTTTTTCTTCCTGTGACGTACCAAGAGTAGTTGCAATAGTTACACTTGAGTTGTTAAGGGAGTCCCAGGTTGAAAATTTGCTCAAATTCTTTTTTAGAACAAGTGGGACAGTTCCATATTTATAGTAGGTATCTGTAAATCCTGCTACTTCAGCTCTTTTAGGAGTTTTTGTGACACTTGTTGATATATCATACCTTTCAGAAGTTATTCCAGAAACGATTGTTTTCCACTCAGCTGGTACAAATTCAATTTTAACACCCATGTCCTTAGCTAGTTCATTCATTACATCGATATCAAATCCTTTATACTTATTAGTCGCCGGATCTTTAATAGTCATAGGATCCCAATCTCCAGTTGTTCCAACTTTTAAGACACCTGATGATAAAATCTTGTCTAAGTTTGATTCTGCATTTAAATTAAAGGGTAAAAGAGCAAAGATTGCTAAATAAATTAATTTTTTCATTCTTGTTTTTAACAAATTTAAAAAAAAATGAGACTATAATCTTGACGCACTATCATTCATCCAAGAAAACAAATGTTGTGAAAAAGAGCGTCTTACAAAAAGATTCACGTCATTTTGAGTCTCATTTTGTATAATCACATCAATTTTTGCTAATATTGTTTGTGTGACAGAACCCTTTTTTTTTCTAAAATCATTGAAATTAAATGGTGATCCAGTCTCAAATAACTCGTAAATTTTGTCACCTTTAAGGTTAATCAAAACAAACTGGTCAGTAACATCCGTGACAGCTCCTAAATTTGTTTTACAAACACTTTTATTAAGTAAATTTGCTGTTTGATAATCGTTACTATCAATATGAGAAACTTCATTAGAAAAAATCATCCATTCATCAGGACTTAGCCAAAGTGCAGTTAATTTATCGCTTTTAGTGAAAGTATTTGCTTCGGCTGGCAATATCAGATTTAACGATTTTCCAACTGCAGATAAAAATTCTCTTTTTTTCCCTCTTATAATCAGTTTCATTATAGGTTTAACCTCTTTCATTTGTAATCCTGAATAAGATTTTTCTTCTGTAATTGCGTTTGAATAATTAAGCATTCAATCTTTTATTCTCCTTGTCTAAAAACACTGGATCCGTAACTGTCACGTAGATTTGTTTATTTTCCATTGGGATAATTAGTTTTTGACCCATCATATTTTTTCCACCTTTAACAACACCTAAAGCTATAGATTTTTCTAAATTTGGACTATAGTAACTTGAAGTGATATGGCCTAACATTTCAACCGGAGACTTGTTTGCATCCGCTATAATTTGAGCACCTTCTTCCAAAACTTCTTTTGGGTTTTCTGTGACCAAACCAATTAATTGTTTTCTATCTTCTCTTATTGTATCTGATCTATATAAAGATCTTTTACCAATAAAGTCATATTTCTTTTTACTCACTATCCAATCCATTTGAAGATCGATTGGTGTCATAGTTGCATCTGTGTCTTGTCCTACAATTATAAATCCTTTTTCTGCTCTTAGTAAATGCATTGTTTCAGTCCCATAAGGTGTGATATTAAATTCCTTTCCTGCCTGCATACACTTTTCCCATACAGATTTTCCATAGTTAGCTTGAACATTAATTTCATAACTTTGCTCACCGGTAAAACTTATTCTCATTACTCTACATTTAACTTTGTCAATCTTTGCGTTTTTAAATGACATATGTGGAAATTTTTCATCAGATAAATCTATCTCAGGAATTACTTTTGAAATAATTTTTTTACTGTTTGGACCACAAACACTAATTGTTGCATAATGATCAGTAACCGAAGTTAGGTATACATCTAATTCTGGCCACTCTGTTTGAAGGTAATCCTCTAATTTACCTAAAACGGTTGCGGCTCCGCCCGTTGTCGTAGTCATAATATAGTGATTTTCATCTAAGCGTGTTGTTACACCATCGTCATAAACCATACCATCCTCATTAAGCATCAACCCATATCGACATTTTCCAATAGCTAGTTTTGACCACGCATTAGTATAAACTCTATTTAAAAACTCTGAAGCATCTGTACCTTGAATATCAATCTTACCTAATGTTGAAGCATCTAAAATACCGGCACTATCTCTTACGGCTTTACTTTCTCTTTGTACAGCCTCATGCATACCTTCATTTTTTTTCGGATAAAACCAAGGTCTTTTCCATTGTCCTACATTTTCAAATTTCGCTTTATTTTCAACGTGCCAATCATGAATTGGAGTTTTTCTAAAAACATCAAAATATTCTCCTACATTTCTTCCAACGATTGTGCCAAAAGTAAGAGGAGTGTAGGGTGGTCTAAATGTTGTTGTTCCAAGCTCACCCATTTTAGAGCCAGCAGTTTCAGAGATAATTCCTAACGCATGCATATTACCAAGTTTACCTTGATCGGTTCCCATGCCGGTTGTTGTATATCTTTTTACATGTTCAATTGATCGGAAACCTTCTCTTAAAGCTAATTTAATATCTTTTGCCGTTGCATCATTTTGATAATCTACAAATGGTTTTGTTTTACCAATTATCTTATCAGATGGGAGTAACCATATATTTCTTTTAGTTTTGTTGAAATGAGATTGGATCTCTAGATTTTCATAGTCAGTTTTCTTAATATTTAAAAAATCTTTAAGTTTTTTTGAAATACCTGTTAAAATTTCATCTAATGTAAAATCTCCATTACAAGAACCTATACTTATTTGATCTGAAGGATATGTATCTGGAATAAATACTTGATCTTCATCTCTGAATTTCAATTTTCCACCAGATTGCGTGAAAAGATGCACTGCTGGTGTCCATCCTCCAGACATGCCAAGGCAATCACAATCAATAGAAATTTTAGAGCCCACAACTTTTTGACCGTCTTTAGAAAGTTGCATTATTGAGATTTTATTAATCTTTTTGTATCCAAATGTATTAACAACTGTATACCCTTTATAAATTTTTATATTATTTTTTTCTATTT
>CACBOA010000029.1 GCA_902540785.1 uncultured Pelagibacteraceae bacterium | reverse complement strand
TGACTCAAAAGATGTTTGCACAGGAACTGGTGCTTGTTGGACTTATATAAAAGTCTGGATGAGAAGATTTATGTATGGAATGTATCCTAATGCAGAACAGTGGAGAATAAATTTATCATTTATTTCTTTAGTATTACTCGGTTCTGTTGGTTATTTTGCTACCGATAAACTTAAGAAATATTTAACACTTTATTATGTAGTGATTTATCCTTTGATTGCTTTCCTATTTATCTTTTTCTTTATTTCAGGTGGTCCTGTCTTTTTTGATTTTTCATATGGAATAATAGCTGCAATATTATCAATTATTATTGGTTTTTTTATTCCAGGAAGATTTAAGTTTTATTATTTTTTAATAGTTCCTTTAGCACTTTATATTATTTTAAAATATTTTCTTTTTTTTGAGGAATATATCGAATTAGGTAAATTGGATGGTCTAAATTGGGTTGAAACGGGTGCATGGGGAGGTTTATCACTAACATTTATTATTTCGTTTTTCTGTTTAATTTTCTGTTTTCCGATTGGTATGGCTTTCGCTCTTGGTAGAAGATCAGGTTTTCCATTAATTAGATATATTTCGGTTGGTTTTATAGAATTTTGGAGAGGTGTTCCGTTAATTACAGTTTTATTTATGTCAGCTGTTATGTTTCCAATGTTTTTACCTGAAGACTTTTTTATAGATAAATTGGTAAGAGCAATTATTGCTATTTCTTTGTTTGAGGCAGCATATGTTGCTGAAGTTATTCGAGGTGGATTGCAGGCTCTACCAAGAGGACAATACGAGGCAGCCAAATCCTTAGGTATGGGTTACTGGAAAATGCATATTTTTGTAATTTTACCTCAAGCCTTAAAATTGGTCATACCTGGAATTGCTAATACATTCTTAGCATTAGTTAAAGATACTCCATTAATATTTGTAGTTGGTCTTTTAGAAATTGTTGGAATGCTGAATTTAGCTAAAACAAATCCAGAATGGTTAGGTTTTGCTATGGAAGGATACGTGTTTGCAGCGATAATTTTCTGGATTATTTGTTATGCAATGAGTAAATATAGTTATAATCTCGAGCAAAAATATAAAACTGATAGATAAAATTTATGTCTGAAAATATTATCCAAATAAACAATATGAACAAGTGGTTTGGAGACTTCCAAGTATTAAAATCAATAAATTTGGAAGTGAAGCCAAAACAAAAAATTGTAGTTTGTGGCCCTTCAGGCTCTGGTAAATCAACTTTGATCAGATGTATTAATCGACTAGAGGAACATCAAGAGGGTAATATAATTGTTGATGGAACAGAATTAACAGAGGATACAAAAAATATTGAACAAATTAGAGCAGAAGTTGGAATGGTTTTTCAACAATTTAATTTGTTTCCACATTTATCAATTTTAGATAACTGCACACTTGCACCAATTTGGGTAAAGAAAATGCCAAAAAAAGAAGCTGAAGAATTAGCTTTAAAACATCTAGAAAGAGTCCAAATTTTAGATCAGGCACAAAAATATCCCGGGCAACTATCCGGAGGTCAACAACAAAGGGCTGCCATTGCTAGAGCTCTTTGTATGGAGCCAAAAATAATGCTTTTTGATGAACCAACTTCAGCTTTAGATCCTGAAATGATTAAAGAAGTATTAGATGTTATGGTTAATTTAGCAAAACAAGGTATGACAATGATAGTTGTTACGCACGAAATGGGTTTTGCAAAAGAAGTGGCTGATCAAATGATATTTATGGACGAAGGTATGATAGTTGAAAAAGCAGATACTAAAGAGTTTTTTGCTAATCCAAAGAGTGATAGAACAAAACTTTTCTTAAGCCAGATACTATAGAACGTTACTTTTGCAAGAAATATTTCTCTATTTCAGGCTGAAGTAATGCTTGACAGATATTTAAAATCCACTGTTTTTCAGCTAAATAAAAAAAAAATATTGGTTGCAGTAGGTTCTAAAAACTAGTTGAATTATGTTTTATAAAAATATTAAGAGGGGTCTTAATGGAAGATAATTTTAATAAACATTTGGGTAATAAGCTTAAATTAAGAAGATTAGCTCTAGGTTTAACTCAAACAAAAGTGGCAAAAGCAATTCACGTTACATTTCAACAAATTCAAAAATACGAAAAAGGGACAAATGGTGTAAGTTCGATAAGATTACTACAACTTTCCAACTATTTAAAAGTACCAATTAATTACTTTTTTGAAGATTTTTCAGAGTATTTATTAAATTTAGAAAAATCTCAACAGGGACATATGAATGTTAACTATAATTTTTTAGTTAAACTTTATTCTGAGTTAAATGCAGATCAAAAATTAAAGTTTAATAAATCATTACAAGTTTCAAACAATATTTCTAAGGTAGTGTAATTTTTGGCTCCTCGGGCAGGACTCGAACCTGCGACCAATTGATTAACAGTCAACTGCTCTACCAACTGAGCTACCGAGGAATGTAAATTGTCAACTTACTTTCTTTTTTAACTAAAACAAGATTTTTTTTGGAGGCAACGCCCGGAATCGAACCGGGATACAAGGATTTGCAATCCTCTGCGTAACCATTCCGCCACGTTGCCGTATGTTTTAGAAGATAGCTACAAGGAGTTTTATATTAAATATTTGCAATTAGTCTATCAAATAACGTTCCAATTTGATTATTGTTAATTTAGATTATTAAATTATAAACTAATTACACCCATGATAAGCGATAAATATATACATTCAAAAGTTGAAGATCGAATTTATGCTTATTGGGAAAAAAATAAATTATTTAAACCTAAAAAAAATTCCAAGAAGTATTCAATTGTAATTCCACCACCTAATGTAACTGGAAGTTTGCATATGGGGCATGCTTTGAATAATTCAATTCAAGACTTTTTAATAAGATATTATCGTATGAATAATTATGAAACTTTATGGCAACCAGGAACAGATCATGCAGGTATAGCTACTCAAGCGCTTGTTGAAAAAAAATTAGAAAAAGAAAGTCTTACTAAAGCCACTCTTGGAAGAGAAAAATTTATTGAAAAAGTATGGGAATGGAAAAATGAGTATGGCGATATAATAATCAACCAATTAAAGAAACTAGGTTGTTCATGTGATTGGTCAAGAAATGCTTTTACGATGGATAAAAATCTATCTAAATCCGTCTTAAAAGTTTTCGTAGAATTACATAAAAAAAAATTAATTTATAAGGCAGAAAAACTAGTGAATTGGGACACTGTATTAAAAACTGCTATTTCAGATTTAGAAGTTGACCAAAGAGAGATGAATTCGAAGATTTATTATATTAAATATCCATTAGAAAATTCTTCTGAATTTATAACTATTGCAACAACAAGACCGGAAACTATGCTTGGAGATACTGCGATAGCGGTTAATCCAAAAGATAAAAGATACAAAAATTTCGTTGGTAAAATAGTTACAATACCAATTGTAGGTAGAAAAATAAAAATTATTAAAGATAATTATGCAGATCCCGATCAAGGAACTGGAGCTCTAAAGATAACTCCAGCTCATGACTTTAATGACTATGACGTAGGTCAAAGAAATAAACTTGATATGATAAACATTTTTACTGAAGAGGGTAAAATTAATGATAATGCTCCGTCAGATTATATTGGTTTAGATAGATTTGATGCTCGAAAAAAATTACTTAACGAACTTAAAGAAAAAGATTTTTTTGTAAAAGAAGAGGATATTAAAAACAAAGTTCCATATGGAGATAGATCAAATTCTATAATAGAACCTTTTCTAACAGAGCAGTGGTTTGTTGATGCAAAAAAATTAGCTATCAAAGCAAAAAAAATTGTTAAAACAAAAAAAACAAATTTCTTTCCTGGTAATTGGTCTAAAACTTATTTTCAATGGATGAACAATATAGAGCCATGGTGTATTTCTCGACAGCTTTGGTGGGGACATCAAATACCGGCATGGTATGGACCCGATAAAAAAATTTTTGTAGCTATAAATGAGAAAGAAGCAAATAAGTTAGCAAAAAAACATTATAAAAAAGATGTTGAATTAATCAGAGATCCTGATGTTTTAGATACATGGTTTTCTTCAGGTTTATGGCCTTTTGCTACTTTAGGATGGCCAGATGAAAAAGAGTTTGTTAAAAAATTTTATCCAACCACTGTTTTAGTCACTGGTTTTGACATTATTTTTTTCTGGGTAGCTAGAATGATTATGTTCGGTATGGAATTTTTAAACAAAGAACCTTTTAAAGATATTTATGTTCATGCTTTAGTTAGAGATGAGAAAGGACAAAAAATGTCTAAATCAAAAGGCAATGTTATTGATCCTTTAGATATAATTGAAAAATATAGTGCAGATGCTTTAAGATTTACTTTACTATCTATGGCTTCCCCAGGAACTGATGTAAAACTTTCAGAGGATAGAGTTAAAGGGTACAGAAATTTTTTAAATAAATTATGGAATGCAAATAACTTTTTAATCACAAATAAATGCGATTTCAATAAAACCGATAAAACTCCAAAAACAAAACTGAATATTAATAAATGGATATATTCTGAACTAATAGAAGTTAAAAATAAAATTCAAAAAAATATTGAGGACTATCGTTTTGATGAAGCTGCAAAAAATGCATATCAATTTGCATGGCATTCATATTGTGATTGGTATATTGAGCTTTCTAAAACAATTCTTTACTCAAAAGACAAAAAAGCTCAAAAAGAGGTAAAAGAGGTATCTGCCTATGTGTTTAAACAAATATTAGTAATGTTACATCCTTTCATACCATTCGTAACTGAAGAAATATGGCTCAAAAATAAATTCGATAAATCAAATAAGAATTTTTTGATGTATAAAAATTGGCCATCTGCAAAAATTAAAAAAGATCAGTCTCAAAAAGATGTTGAAAAAATCATAGATATTATTTCTGAATTAAGGTCTTTTAAAAATGAGCTTAATGTTAGTCCTGGCTCTTTTGTAGATATATCAATAAACAAAATAGCAAAAAAAAATAAGTCATTAATGAATAATAATGAGACAATTTTGAAAAAACTTGGGCGTATTAATAATTTTTTTGATAAGGATCAAAATAAACCATCTGCAACAATGGTTATTTCAGGTGATATTTTTAAGATTTATTTCGATGAAAACGTTGATTTAAATTTAATTAAAGAAAATTTATTAAAACGACAAAGAAAACATCAAGATGATTTAGACAAGATATCGCAACGATTATCGAATAAAAGTTTTGTTGATAGAGCACCAAAAAATATTGTTGAACAAGAAAAAACTAACTATAGTAACTTGAAAGATGATATTAAAAAGATATCTTTAACAATTGAAAGTTTATAATGCGGAAATTTAATAAGAAAAAACTACCAAGTAGACATACGTCTCTTGGTCCTGATAGAGCCCCTCACAGATCATTCTATTATGCTATGGGTGAAACTGAAAAAGATGTTTCAAAACCTTTTATTGGTGTTGTTTCAACTTGGAATGAAGCTGCACCTTGCAACATAGCTCTAATGAGACAAGCTCAATCAGTTAAAAAGGGTGTAAGAGCCTCTGGTGGTACACCAAGGGAATTTTGTACAATTACAGTCACAGACGGAATAGCAATGGGTCACGAAGGAATGAAATCTTCCTTAATTTCAAGAGAAGTGATAGCAGATAGTGCTGAATTAACTGTTCGAGGCCATTGTTATGATGCATTAGTAGGTATTGCAGGTTGTGATAAATCTTTGCCAGGTTTAATGATGTCGATGGTTAGATTAAATGTACCAAGTGTATTTATTTATGGTGGTTCAATACTACCAGGAAAATATAAAGGCAAAGATGTAACTGTAGTTGATGTTTTTGAAGCTGTTGGAAAACATTCCTCAGGACAAATGTCAGCAAAAGAGTTAAGAAAGTTAGAATTGGTTGCTTGCCCTACAGCTGGAGCTTGTGGAGGTCAATTTACAGCTAATACGATGGCGTGTGTATCAGAGGCAATTGGTTTAGCATTACCTTATTCTGCTGGAACACCTGCGCCATATGAAGAAAGAGATAAGTATGCAAAAGCAAGTGGTCGTATGGTTATGGAATTATTAGCTAAAAGAATTAAACCAAGAGATATTGTAACACGAAAAGCATTAGAAAATGCTGCAACAATTGTAGCTGCAACTGGAGGTTCAACTAATGCTGCATTACATTTACCAGCTATTGCAAATGAAGCAGGAATAAAATTTGATTTAATGGATGTTGCAAAAATATTTAAAAGAACGCCTTATCTTGCAGACTTAAAACCAGGTGGAAGATACGTTGCAAAAGATATGTGGTTAGCAGGTGGTGTGCCGATGCTTTTAAAAACTTTATATGATGGTGGTTATATTCATGGTGATTGTATGACAGTTACAGGTAAAACAATGAAAGAAAATTTAAAGAGAATTAAGTTTAATCCAAAACAAAAAGTATTAAGAGCTTACAACAAACCCTTATCACCAGATGGTGGTGTAGTAGGTTTGAAAGGTAATTTGGCTCCAGAAGGTGGAATTGTTAAAATTGCAGGACTAAAAAAATTACAATTTACTGGAAGAGCAAGATGTTTTGATAATGAAGAAAGTGCAATGA
>CACBOA010000028.1 GCA_902540785.1 uncultured Pelagibacteraceae bacterium | reverse complement strand
TTTAAGTGAGACAACATTTAATGAGCTAAAAGAGCTAAAAAAAAAGCAAAATATCAATTAATTGACATTATTTATTAATGGATTTTTATAAATTTAACATTATATAAGACTCCTCAAACTGTATTGCTGTGGAAAGAATTATAACAAAATCATTCGCGAGATTAATGGGTCGTGGAACTCATCGAGGATTTATAACCTATGAAGAATTAAGTAAATCACTTGGAAAGCGAAATTTGTCAGACGCAAATCTTGCTCAAGCATTCATACATATTCTTGATGAGAAAGTAACTTTGGTAGAAAAAAAATCTGATTTTAAAGTTCTAAGAAAAAAAGATAGCTCATCAAAAGAAGAGGGTAAAACAATCGAAAAGAGTGATGACCCTATTAGAATGTATCTCAGAGAGATGGGTGGTGTTGAATTATTGTCAAGAGAAGGTGAGATAGCCATAGCTAAAAGAATTGAGGCAGGAAAAGATGTGATGTTAATCGCATTATCCCAAAGTCCAATTACAGCTCAGCAGTTTTTTGAATGGAACGAAAAACTTCAAAAAGATGAAATTTTGGTTAGAGAGATTATTGATATTGATACGAATTATATGGAAGATGAAACTACGGGGCCAAGCGCAAAACAAAAAAATTCTGGAGAAATTGAAAAAGAGGATGGTGAAGGTTCTAATGAAGAGGATGACGATTTTAACCCTACTCTTGCTGCTATGGAAAGTGAAATTAAACCTAAGGTTTTAAAAACGGTTAATCTATTAACAAAAGAATATAATAAACTTATTAAATATCAAAAAGAAAAATTAGATTGCGTTTTAAATTCCAAAACTTTCTCAACTGCTAAGGAAAAAGGGCATGATAAAATTGTTAATGATATATTAGAAAATATTAAATCTCTTCAACTGTCTCCATCTGTTTTAGAGGAATTGGTTCAAAAACATTATGTAGAAAACAAAAAAATAGTCTCTCTAGAAGGAAATTTATTAAGATTAGCCTTGGATCATAAAATTTCTAGAAATGAGTTTATTAAATTTTATATAGGTAATGAAATAAATCCTAATTTAAAAAAGTTTTTAGACACAAATTCTCTGTGGAAACAATTTTTCGCAAAAAATAAAAATGAATTTAAGAATATTAGAGATAGGTTAGTTGAATTAAGCCATAAGTTAGGGATGTCAGTGACTGATTATAAAAAGTTAGTCAGTAGAATACAAAAAGGAGAAAAAGAGTCTAGAATTGCAAAAAAAGAAATGGTTGAGGCAAACTTAAGACTAGTAATTTCAATCGCAAAAAAATATACAAATCGTGGTTTGCAGTTTTTAGATCTAATTCAAGAAGGGAATATTGGACTAATGAAAGCCGTAGATAAATTTGAATATAGAAGAGGGTATAAATTTTCTACATATGCTACTTGGTGGATCCGACAAGCAATTACAAGAT
Organism: uncultured Pelagibacteraceae bacterium; assembly: GCA_902540785.1. Classification (GTDB taxonomy): domain Bacteria; phylum Pseudomonadota; class Alphaproteobacteria; order Pelagibacterales; family Pelagibacteraceae; genus Pelagibacter. The sequence continues at coordinate 5,219 of CACBOA010000028.1, read as the reverse complement.
CAATAGCTGATCAAGCAAGAACAATTAGAATTCCAGTTCATATGATTGAAACCATAAATAAAATTGTAAGAACCCAAAGACTAATTCTCAGCGAATTTGGAAGAGAAGCAACTCCAGAGGAATTAGCAAAAAAATTAAGAATGCCTTTAGATAAAGTAAGAAAAGTTTTAAAAATATCAAAAGAACCTGTATCTTTAGAAAAACCAGTTGGCGATGAGGAAGATAGTAGTTTGGGAGATTTTATAGAAGATACAAAAGCCCTTGCACCTTTGGAGCAAGCGATAAAATCAAACTTAGGAGAAGCTACAACAAAAATATTATCTACTCTTACCCCAAGAGAAGAAAGAGTTTTAAGAATGAGATTTGGAGTTGGAATGAATACCGATCACACTTTAGAGGAAGTGGGATTACAATTTTCTGTTACTCGTGAACGAATAAGACAAATAGAAGCAAAAGCTCTGAGAAAATTAAAGCATCCAAGTAGATCAAAACAATTGAAGAGTTTTTTAGAAAGTTAAGTTTCATCTTTGGGCCGTTAGCTCAATAGTAGAGTACTGCATTGACATTGCAGGGGTAGTTGGAGCGTAACCAACACGGCCCACCAATTCAAAAAAATTATTAGAAATAAATTTTTTTAACTATATGATACTAAGTAATCATGAAATTGAGTGATATTAAGGTTGTATTTGCTGGATGTGCGAGGAATTGTTCAGATTTTCTACCAAAAGTTTTAGACAATATAAAGTTTTATTCATCATTTTTTAAAGATAGCTACACAATAGTAGTCGAAAACGGATCAATTGATAATACTAAGGAAATTTTAAAAAAAAATAAAAGTAATCAAAATTTTTTTTTGTTCCAAGATGATCTTAATAGTTTGCCTTATCGAGGTCAAAGATTAGAAAGAGCCAGAAATTTAATAATTGAAACCATCAAACAAAACTCAAATCTAATAAATTGTGACTTATTTATCATGTTAGATTTTGATGATATGGGAACTTACAGGATTGATGAAAAAAATATTTTAGACGCTATCCAATTTCTCTTTTCAAAAGACGAAATAGCCGCTGTTTTTGCTAATCAATTAGGGACTTATTATGATATATGGACTTTAAGAGATGAAAAATATTGTCAAAATGATTTTTGGGTTGAAGTGTTAAAATTTTTGATAAAAAATAAAAACACACACGAACAAATATCAAAAAATAATGTTGAGGAAGTAAAAGAAAAAATAATTGATAAAAAAACCTATAGTTTTAAAAAAGACCTCGCTCCCATTTTAGTAAATTCTGCTTTTGGGGGCTTTGGGATTTATAAGATGAAACATGTAATTAAAAACCCTAATAAATATAAGGGATCCCAAATAGTTGATCTTGTGTCAAAAGATAAAAAAGAATTTAGAATAAAATACCAAAAATGTGAACATGTAAATTTCAATCAAGGTTTAGCCCAGCAAAATCTCAAGTTATACATCTTGCCAAATTTAATAAATAGGGGTTATAAGAAAATTATTTTTCCACCATCAGCAGCAACAAATTTAATAATGAAAAATTGATCAAAAAAATTTGCAAAATCATTTACTAGGAAAAAATCAAATAGGTAAATAATCGATTTTATTAATAAACTTTAAGAAATGGGCAAAATTATAGTGATTGATCTATGAAACTATAAATTATAATACTATTTAATGGAACACTCAAATTTTTACAATTGGTTTGATACAATTTCTTCAAAATTAGGAGTTAGAAAAGATTCATTCTATCAAATCTTTAAATATCTTGATGATATGCCGGATCCAATAATTATTGTAGAAACTGGTTGCTTGAGAATAAAAGATAATTTTTCTGGTGATGGTCAAAGTACCTTATTGTTTGACAAGTATACACAATTTAGAAATAAAAATTCAAAAGTCTATACAGTAGATATTGACCCAAAAGCAACAAAGGCTTGTTCTGAAATTGTAAGTAAAAATGTTTCAATCAATACGGGTGATAGTGTTAAATATTTGAATGATTTAACTGAGAATTTTATTAAAGAAGATTTAAATGTCTCACTATTTTATCTTGATAGTTTTGATTTAAATTGGAAATCGCCTGAACAATCGTCTCAACATCATTTAAAGGAATTAGTAAGTATAAAAAAAATCTTAAAAAAGGAAACCTTAGTTGTTGTAGATGACTCACCAATAATAGGATATTTGAAACAATCAAAAATTAAAAAAGAAAACCTTGAATTAATCAAGCCAGGATTAGTTCCTGCACCTACTATTGCTGGTAAAGGAAATTTGGTTCATGAATATGCGTGCGATGTTGGGGCAAAGATTCTATTTTCAAGTTATCAAACAGCTTGGATTGGATTTAATTAATTTATTCCTAATAATGAAATAAAATATAAATGCCAAAAAATGTAATTGTTACTGGTGGGTTAGGTTTTATAGGAAGCAACCTGATAGATTTTTTATTAAAAAAAAAATATTATGTGTTGAATATAGACAAGGTAACTTACTCTTCAAATTTTTATAATGTTAAAAATTTTAAAGTCTCTGAAAACTATAAGTTTATAAGATGTGATATTGGTGATATTAAAATGAAAAATATTCTTTTTAGATTTAAACCAATATGTATTTTTAATTTAGCTGCTGAAACACATGTAGATAGATCTATAGATAATCCAAAAAGCTTTATAAATAGCAATATAGTAAGCGTTTATAATTTATTAGAATATTTTAAATCGTTTTCAAAAAAATATAAATCAAAACTAATTCATATTTCAACAGATGAAGTTTTTGGTGATATCTTGAAAGGTAGGGCATCAGAAAAAAACCCTTATAGACCAAGTTCTCCATATGCTGCTAGCAAAGCTGCTTCAGACCATCTAATTTCATCATACATCAGAACATATAAAATTCCTGCAATTATTACTAATTGCTCAAATAATTATGGACCAAAACAACACCCAGAAAAATTAATACCAAAGTTAATTTATAATATTTTAAATAATAAAAATTTACCAATTTACGGGAAAGGTATTAATTCGAGAGAATGGATATATGTCGAAGATCATTGTGAGGCCTTATACAAAATTTTTAAAAAAGGTAGAATAGGAGAGTTTTATAATATTGGCTCTAATAAAAATCTTTCTAATCTTGAAGTATGTGAGAATCTTTTAAATGTATCAAAAAAATTAGTTAAAGTTGGTAAAAACGTAAAAATTTTTTTTGTTAAAGATAGACCAGGTCATGATATGAGATATGCATTAAATAGTAAAAAAATACGTAGTAAATTGAAATTTCGTCCTAAAGTAAATTTTAAAGAGGGAATAAGAAATACTTTTGAATGGTATAAAAATAATAAATCATTCTATAAATCTTTACCAAAAAAAGATATTCTGCGAAGATTGGGAAATAAATGATCAGCAAAGGAATTATACTTGCAGGTGGAACTGGAAAAAGAATGAGTCCACTCACAAAAGCTGTAAATAAACAGCTTTTACCTATCTACGATAAACCACTTATTTTTTATCCTCTTTCAATATTAATGTTATCAAAAATAAGAGATGTTTTGATTATCGTAAATAAGGGTCAAATCGGACAATACAAAAAATTGATTAAAGATGGAAAAAATCTTGGTATGAAGATTGCTTATCAAGAGCAGAGCAAACCAAGAGGCCTACCCGATGCTTTTATTTTAGGAGAAAAATTTATTGGTAATAAGAATGTTGCGATGATTTTGGGTGATAATTTTTTTTATGGTCAAGGTTTGTCTGAAAATTTAAAGAGATGTACAAAACTAAAATCAGGAGCAAAAGTTCTTTTGCATAGAGTCTCTAATCCGGACTTGTTTGGTGTAGCGAAAGTGAATAAAAAAAATAAAATTTTAAAGGTTATTGAAAAACCTAAAAAACATATTTCTAAACTTGCAATTACAGGACTCTATTTTTTTGATAAAAATGTGGTTAAATATTCCAAAACCTTAAAGCCTTCAAAAAGAGGAGAATTGGAAATTGTTGATTTATTGAATATTTATAAAAAAAAAAACAAATTAACTGCAGATTATATTGGAAGAGGAGGAGCATGGTTAGATACTGGCTCAATTGAGGATTATTACAAAACTTTTTCATTTGTTCACGCAATTGAAAATAGGCAGGGAGTAAAAATTGCATGTTTAGAGGAAATAGCATTATTTAATAAATGGATTAATAAAAACCAAATCAAAAAACAAATAAAATTTTATGGAAATTGCAATTATTCAAATTACTTAAAAAAGATTATTAAAGATAGCCTATAAAAGAACCAATATTATCACTATGATATAGAAGAAATTTAAGTTTAATTAATTTTTAAATAGCAAAAATTTTAAAAAGATGTAGAAACATATTAATTTCTTTGGGCCTGTAGCTCAGTTGGTTAGAGCAGTACACTCATAATGTATTGGTCCCAGGTTCGAGTCCTGGCGGGCCCACCAAATATGGTAAATAAATTATTTTGCGGAAAATTCTTCCAATGTCTTAAATAGGGACTCAATATTTCCATCATTAGAGTTTAGTATCGAGGCAAATTCTTCTTTTTGCGTTCTTGCCAAACTTAAGCCCTCTATTATGAGGTCTCTTATCAATGGATTATCTTGTTCTTTTGTATAAATTCTCCAATCAATTTTTACCTCTGGCCTTTCAGAAGTCCCTTTTAATATACTATTTACAATTGTATAATTTTCACTCAGAACGTTTTTTGATATAACATCTATTTCTGGGTTCGTATATTCAGATAATCTACTAGAAAAACTTTTTAAAAAATAATTCTCAAATAGTTTTAAATACTGTATTTTTTGTTCATTATTCAAATTTTTTCTAGCTGAACCTAAAGAATAAAAACCAACACCTTTTATATCAACTGTATCTTTAGCTATTTTTTTTAACATATTAATTTTTTCCTCTTGAGAGATATTTTTAGTTAATATTTCTGAAGCTCTGTTTACTGTAGATTGCACAAATACATCAGGCTCAACAGAAAAAACGTTAAAACAGTTCAAATTTAGGAATAATAGAATAAAAAAAATTTTTTTCATTTACAAATATTTAGTATAGATTTTAATTATTATCGATTTCTTCCCAATCTTCCTCATTTTTGTAGAAAATTTCGATATTCCCTTTTCTTATGTTGCTAATTTTATTTTCTCGATCTTGCAAATATAAACTTTTCACTGACGCATAAAAGTCTATAG
>CACBOA010000027.1 GCA_902540785.1 uncultured Pelagibacteraceae bacterium | reverse complement strand
AATCTAGAAATTACTCATAAATCTTTGTTTGATGGAGGAATAGAGGGAATTCGATTAAAAAATAAACCTGTGTTTTCTGTTCAATATCATCCAGAGTCAAATCCAGGCCCGCAGGATAGTGTTTACCTTTTTCAAGAATTTATAAACAACATTAAAAAAAATGCCAAAAAGAAAAGATATTAAAAAAATTTTAGTCGTTGGAGCTGGCCCAATAATTATTGGTCAAGCTTGTGAATTCGATTATTCTGGAACCCAAGCATGTAAAGCATTAAAGGATGAGGGTTATAAAGTAGTTTTAGTAAATTCAAATCCAGCAACAATAATGACTGACCCAGATGTTGCAGATAAAACATACATAGAACCAATTACATTAGAAATTCTTGAGAAAATTTTAAGAAAAGAAAAACCTGATGCAATTTTGCCAACCATGGGTGGCCAGACTGCACTCAATTTAGCAATGGAGGCAGAAAAAAAGGGAGTTCTTAAAAAATACAAAATAGAACTTATTGGTGCTAATTCAAAAGCAATTTCTAATGCTGAGGATAGGAAAAAATTTAGAAAAAATATGATGGATATTGATATAGATTTACCGAAATCTAAAGTTGTCAATAAATTCAATCAAGCCGCAAAAGTTTTAAATCAAATTGGTCTACCTGCAATTATTAGACCTGCTTTTACACTTGGTGGTCTTGGAGGTGGAATAGCTAAAACAAAAAAAGACTTTTACAAAATAATTAAAAATGGATTACACGAGTCTCCAGTAAGCCAAGTTCTAGTTGAAGAATGTTTAGAAGGTTGGAAAGAATTTGAAATGGAAGTTGTAAGAGATAAGAAAGATAACTGTATTATTATTTGTTCAATAGAAAACATTGATCCGATGGGAATTCACACAGGTGACTCTGTTACAATTGCTCCAGCGCTGACACTTACTGACAAAGAATATCAAGTAATGAGAAACGCATCTATTGCATGCCTCAGAAAAATTGGAGTTGAAACAGGAGGATCTAATGTTCAGTTTGCCATAAATCCAAAAAATGGACGAATGGTCATTATTGAGATGAACCCAAGAGTATCAAGATCATCTGCTTTGGCATCGAAAGCAACAGGTTTCCCTATCGCTAAGATTGCTGCAAAACTTGCTGTCGGTTACACATTAGATGAATTAAAAAATGAGATAACAAAAGTCACCCCTGCATCTTTTGAACCAACTATTGATTATGTCGTTACAAAAATTCCAAGATTTACCTTTGAAAAATTTTCGACTTCACCTGCAACATTAGGTACATCAATGAAATCAGTTGGGGAGGCGATGGCGATAGGTCGAAATTTTAAAGAGTCTTTACAAAAAGCATTGGTTTCTCTTGAAACAGGGTATTCAGGCTTAGATAGAGTTTTTAATATTAATAGAAAAAAAATTGAGAAAAAACTTAAAGAAAATATCCCTAATAAACTTTTACTTGTCGCAGAAGCTTTTAGAAAAAAGATCAATATAAAAAGAATTCACAATTTATCGAAAATCGATCCATGGTTTTTAGAACAAATTAAAGAGATCGTTGATAACGAAAATAAACTTAAAAACAAAGGTGTTCCAAGAGACTTTGTTGAATTCAATCGTATTAAATCTATTGGTTTTTCAGACAAAAAAATATCCGAATTAACCAAAATTCCTGAGAGTGTTGTAAGAAAAAGAAGAATGGCTTTAAAAGTATTACCTGTTTATAAAAAAGTAGATACTTGTGCTGCAGAATTTAAATCTTTTACACCTTATATGTACTCAAGTTATCAAAGAAATTTTTCACTCAACTCCGAGTGTGAAGCAGAGCCAACTCAAAAGAAAAAAATCATTATCTTAGGGGGTGGTCCAAACAGGATTGGTCAAGGAATTGAGTTTGATTATTGTTGTTGCCAGGCAAGTTTTGCACTGAAAGATGCAGGTTTTGAAACAATCATGGTCAACTGTAATCCGGAAACTGTATCAACAGATTATGATACAAGTGATCGATTATATTTTGAACCTCTTAAAGAAGAGTATGTTTTCAACATCATTAAGAAAGAGCAAGAGAAAGGCAACTTAATTGGAGTGATAGCGCAGTTTGGTGGCCAAACTCCTATAAAGTTGGCTGAATTTTTATATCAAAACAAGCTTCCAATATTAGGCACCCAATACACTTCAATTGATCTTGCTGAAGATAGAGATCGATTTAGAAATCTTTTAAATAAATTAAAATTAAAACAGGCTGAAAGTGGAATTGCTAAAACTTACAAGCAAGCAATAAAAATTGCTGACAAAATTGGTTTACCTTTAATTGTAAGACCCTCTTACGTTTTAGGTGGAAGAGCTATGGAAATTGTATATGAGAAAAATGATTTAAAAAAGTTTGTTGAAGAAGCCTTTAAAGCTGCAGAGGATAATCCAATATTAATTGATAAATTTATTAATCAAGCGATGGAAGTTGATGTGGATGCATTATCTGATGGTAAGGATGTATTTGTTGCAGGTATCATGCAGCATATTGAAGAAGCTGGAATTCACTCTGGAGACTCGGCATGTAGCCTTCCTCCAGTTTCAATCAAACCTTATTTAATTAAAGAAATAGAAAATCAAACAAGAAAATTAGCTTTAGCTCTTAAGGTCAAAGGATTTATGAATATCCAATTTGCAATTAAAAAAGACCAAATTTATGTAATTGAAGTAAATCCAAGAGCAAGTAGAACTGTCCCTTTCGTATCAAAAGCAAAAGGTCTACCTCTTGCTAAAATTGCTTCAAGAATTATGGCTGGTGAAAAATTATCTAAATTTAATTTAAAAGATAAATCCAAAGGAATGTATGCTGTTAAAGAAGCTGTATTTCCATTTAATAAATTTCCAAATAGTGACTTACTTTTAGGTCCTGAAATGAAATCAACTGGTGAGGTTATGGGTTTTGATAAAAATTTTGGTATGGCCTTTGCTAAAAGTCAGATTGCCTCTGCTAATTCTTTACCAAAAGATGGTTTGGCTTTTATTTCATTAAAAGATGCACACAAAGATGAGGGAATTGATTTAGCAAAACAATTGATCAAGCTTAAATTTAAATTATGCGCTACTAAAGGGACTGCTGAATATATTAGAAAATTTGGTATGAGATGTAAGAAGATTAATAAAGTTAGTTCAGGCACTCCTCACATTGTTGATGTTTTAGATGCTAAAAAAATTGCTCTAGTGATTAATACTGGTGGCGGTAACAGTGAACATCGAGTTAGTGATGCCATAGCTTTAAGAAGAGCAACTTTAAAAAATAAAGTCCCTTATTGTACTAATATGTCAACCGCATATGCTTGTTTAGAGGCAATAAAATCACTAAAAACCAAAAAATTAGAAGTAACAGCTTTGCAAAATATTTAAGTTAAAAAACTTTTCTTAAATTAAAAAAAGCTTGTTTAATATCACTAATATCAAAAGGGTCTTCATTTATTATTTTAAAATCTAATTCAAAATCATTAATGGTTTTGCTTAAGATATATTCTGATCTAAGATCATCAGATCCTTGAATATTAAAAGCATAATTTGTTTCTTTACTAGGTAAATAGCCAATAGCTAAATGAATTTTATCAGTATGACCAAATCCAAGTGCCGAGTTGCGTTCATAAATAAAAAACAAACTGAAATTTTCATCATAAATAACATCTATACCTGCTTCAGCATTAATGTTATGTAACGCTCCAGAGTCTAATTTGGTATCAAATTTACTAGTACTATCATTTATGTAGGAATATTTTACGTTAGATGAGCTATTTAGATTAGCCTGGTATTCTAATTTACCATGTTTTTTTATTTTGTATTTTTTATTATTTAATTCTTCAACTGAAGCAATGGACAATCTTAAATTTCTTGATTGAATACTTTGTTCGTCAAATCTCATTCCAGTTTGTCCACTTTCAGAATAGCTACTCAACAATGTATAACCTAAATCAATTTGACCAACAGGTATTAAGGTAAGCTCATCTTTTTTAATCTCCTCTTTCAATTTTAAAGTTCCATAAATTTGTTTACCGTTTCTATTTCCAGTCAATCTATTTCCATCTAAAACACTTAAGATGTCTGACTTAAGTGCACCAATACCAACTACCGCATCTAAAAATCTATTATCATCTTTTACTGGAGTGGTTGAATAATAAGTTAAATTGTAAGTATCTGTATCTAAATTACTTCCATCGATACCAACTTTAATGTCATTTTGACTAAATCTTAACGCTAGCCCTTTTATTCCTCGATCATCAGTAAACTTGTCAGCACCAATAGTAATGCCATCGGTATAGATTTTTTTCTTAGATGAAATATCTGTTTCTCTAACTTTACCAAAAGCTAAACTTCCCTCAGCCCAATAAAAAATATCTTCATTTTCATTTTTTTCTTTAGGTGTAGTAGAAACTTGAATAGCCTCAGCGAGAGAGGCTAACATTTCATTAGAGAAATTAAGTTTAATATTTCTAAAGCTTAAATCTTGAAGATCTTTATTTCGTCTAATCCATTTTAAACGATTAAGCGCTGCATCTGTTGAGTATTCGATTGTTCTATTTGCAATATTAATTTGGGCTTCAGCTACTCCTCTTCTATCTCCTTCTGTAATCTCTGTACATTTTCCAGCAAAAAGGTTGAACGGACAAGGCAAGTGATATTCTATAATCATTGAATGAATATCTCCCTGTTTAAGATGTGAAACATACATTTTTAACCCAGAGGGACTAAAGTCTATACCTTGGGGGTCAGCACCTGTTGAACTAGATGAAAATTGTTTTGCATTTACACCACCATCTAAAGTTGCTGTCGAAATATTAAAACCCTCAGATAAAGTATATTGATTAATCTGATTTTGTCCTGAACCTACCATAAACAATCTCGTACCATTTTGATTGAACGTTATACCCCTAGCTTGCCCTTCAGGAGCAGTTTGAGTTTCTAAATCAGCAGATCTGATAAAATTAGCTCCACCCGAAAGATCAAAACTTTTGTTTAATGAATATTGATGCAAGTGATCATCGCCATCGCCTTTCTCGTTAACAAACATCATTGTACCATCAGGACTAAATGTTAGACCAAATAATGAATCACCAGCAACTTGTGTTGAAACATCAATAAAATTTCCAGTATATGATGCTGATGATATATCGAAATTTGTAGAAAGCGAATATTCATGTACTTTTCTACTTGATCTTCCACCAATAAACATTTTTGATCCATCATTATTAAACTGGACATTCATTGGTTTAGAATCTTGACCAGTAGCGATTGAAAATTCATTGACGAAAACAGCTGTCGATATGTTGTATGGTGTTGATAGAGTATATGAAAATACTTTATTTGAACCGTTATCAATAGTAAACATTTTTGTTCCATCATTATTAAATGAAATATCTCTAGCATGAGTTGTTTGAGCATTAACCTCAAATTTTCGTATTGCATAATTGGAAGTATCAAGATTGTCGCCGGCTGCTATAAAATTAGCATACGCGTTTTGAGCAAAAAAATTAGTTATGAGAATCGAAAAAAAAGATAAAAATATGTAGATTTTGTTTTTTTTCATAACCACTTTATAAAAAATATATTTGAAATTTGAAAATATTAAAAAGTACCAGAAATCTCTAAATTTGCACCATAATCAGGGATTTTACTAAATAAACTATAATTAGAGTTTAGTTTTAAATTAAAATTACCCATTTGTTTTAGATAGCTGACTTTCGTATTATTATTGTTTATTGGATCATAAATTACATCAAAATTTGCATTATGATTTTTAATGCTACCAAACTTAATTAACAAACTATCTTTGTGGCCACTTTTGTCAAGACTTTGAAATCTTTCATAATTAATTGCAATTGTACGACCATCTGAATACATATATTCAAAACCTATATTCCCTTTTACATTGTGTAATGAATGTGTATTTATAGTTTTCTTAAGAGTAATATTATCAATATGATTTTTTACATGATGATCAATGTTGGGTGTTAAATCATAAATATATTCTATAAATCCATTTCGACTTATGGTGTCTTCATTTAAATATAAAATATCATCAAATTTCAAACCTGCGGAAATATTTCCTGTTTTAAATGTAAGTCTCTCGTGACTTTCAACGTTATTAGAGACAACACCAAAATCGGTATAATCTGAAAATTGAGTAATACCCATTTCAAGCTTACCAAATGGGATCAATTGATATTTGGTATACTCATTTTCATTTTCATAGCTCATTGATGTATAAATTTGTTTGCCATTTCTATTGCCGGTAACTTGATCTTTGCCTAACTGGTCTATCATTAAATAACTAGCACCAAATAATAAGTTAAGATTAGACCGATTTTTTAGAGGTACACTACTGTATATGTTTAAAGAAAATGTTTGTGCATCTAATTCATCGCTTGACCCATCATCTATATCAACTTCTTCATTACCGTATCGGAATGCATAACCAAAAATCTTTTTATCCACTAATTTATCTGCACCAAACATAATACCTTTAGTCTTAACTTCCTTAGGTTTAGAGGATGCTGTATCACCTACTCTTCCAAATGAAATATCTCCGTGAGACCAGTAAGACCAATTATTTTTATTTATTTTAGAATTTTCTTTTTTTAATGATGCTTGAGTATATTCAATATTATTTAATGAATTTTTTAATTTAATTTTTAACGCTGCTAAAATTGGATTTTGAATATTCAATTTAACTTCATGATTAGTTAAATTATCTCTTTCATCATTTCTCCGTAACCATTCAAATCTTTTGAAAATTGTTGAGGAATTTTGATGAATTACATTTTTAGCAATTTCTACTTGAGCCCCTATTGCTGTAACAGCATCCGTTTCACAAATTACAATCCCATAAGGACAAATTAAATCGTATTCGTGTACTCTATCACGGGTACCAATTGCCTTATCTTGGTAAGTAACTTGGTAAAGTTTCATTCCATCTTCGGAGAAACCCATACCGAGAGGAGTTCCATTAGTTCCATCACTTCCTAAACTCTCGAATACTTGCTGGACTTTTCCTACAAACGTTGCTGAAGTTATATCAAAGCCTGTTGATAGTTTATAAACATAGATGAATGTCGCAATTGGATTTATACGACTTTCAATTACATACATTCTTGTACCATCATCATCAAATGAAAAATCTTGAAGTACTGCTGCTGCAACTGTACCACTAATTGCAAAACTATTTCCTTCGGTAACTGTGCTCGTGTCATAAGGAGTAGATAAATTAAATTCAATTATTCTTTTACCACCAGTAACAGTGTGAGCATCAATTAGAAACATTTTTGTTCCATCATTATTAAATTTAACAGCTCTGTTGTTATTTATATCTGGATCCGGATCTGTTTTAAAATGAAAACCATCATCAGCAACCATGGTGGCATTTGAAAAATCATAGGGAGTTGAAAGCAAATGGGCGTTAAATCCACCTCCATCATTAATAGCAAAAACTTTTGTTCCATCACTATTAAACTCAAAACCTTGTGGTTGTTGTATGTTGTCAACACCTCCATTAGTAGCTAATTCAACTTTACTATTAAAATCGATTGTAGAAATATTAAAAGGGGTATCAACATCGAATTGTAATAAAACATTTGCTCCAGAATGATAATCAGAAAAAAAAATTCTAGTT
>CACBOA010000026.1 GCA_902540785.1 uncultured Pelagibacteraceae bacterium | reverse complement strand
CCCACATAGCAATATTTTTGAAATTCATAGGATTAAAATAAGAATTATTTAAGATTAAACAAGTGGCAATTTTGGTTAAATTGATGAAAGTTATTGCTCTTTTGAAATAATGACTGTTTGGTTGACCTTTTCGATCAAACAACTCCCCAAGGTACTCCTAGAAAACGAGCTTTTTTGAATATCTTTGATAATCTTATCAATTTTTTTGCCTCTTACAGAGTAATATTTTTTACTCACAAAATTTAAAGAATCAGATAACGATCTAAATACTATCTCGTGGGGTTGTTTAAAAAACTCGTCGTTTAAAATTAAATGTTTTTTTTTGTTTGAAAAAAAGGAGTTATTTTCTAAATTTTTTGTAACATAGTAATTAACGACATCATTTGACTTTTTTAAATTTTCAATTGTTTTTATAAATTTTTTTCGATCTAAACCATCGTTTTTGAGCCCTTTTAAAAGTTTTCTTATTCTTACTCTTTGAAACTTTTCATCATTATTAGTCGGATCTTCAACATAAAAATCAAAAACCTTTTTAGAAATAAACACCAAATCATCTTTTTTTAGATTTATTAAGGGTCTTAAAATTGTAACATTTTGTAATTTAGTTTTTTTACTTAATGAAATTAAACCTTTTAGTCCACTACCCCTAAGAATTCTTATAAAAAAATTTTCAATTAAGTCCTCTTGATGATGTCCCATTAATATATGCGTTATTCCTAGCTTTTTACATTTAGAAATCAAAAGTTCTAGTCTTTTTGTTCTTGCTATTGATTGAATATTACTTGTAGGTTTTATTCCTTGCCAATATAAAATCTCAGTATTTATTTGAAATTTATTAAGTATTTTTTTTACGTATTTGGCCTCATTAGTAGACTCTGCTCTTAATTTATGATCAACAATATAAAACTTTACTTTGAGATTTTTTTGAATCGAATAAATTTTAGAAAGAAAAGCTAATGCAAGGCTATCTGGACCTCCAGATACTGCGACTATAAAATTTTCATTTATACTTATAGACTTAGCAAATTTTTTATAAATCTGATGAATCTTTCTATTTTTTAATTTATTCTTTAGAACTTTAGGAATTTTGATTTTTACACTCAAATTTTTGAGACTCATATTTAGCTTTTTGTATCACAGACTGATTTGCATCTGGGTATTGTTTTTCAACACCATTAATCATTTTACAGCCTTGGTCTTTCTCTCCTATCTGAACCATTGATACACCTAACTTTAATAAATTTACAGGAGCTTTTTCACCTTTTGGATATTTTTGATATCCTTCTAAATAAGCAGATGCTGCATCGGTATAAAGTTGTCTTATTCTGAAGGTTTCTGCATACCAATATTGTGCATTGCCAGCAAGTTTATGCTCTGGGTTTGTTTGTACAAATTCTCTAAAAGCTCTCTCTGCTGTAGAATAATCACCAACCTTTAAAAAGCTTGTAGCAAATTCATATTGATTTTCTGGCGACTCGCTTGGAAGGATTTTATCTTCAGCTTGAAAAGTTTCTGTGACGACTGTTGCAGTTGTATCTATAGATTGAGTTTGTTGAGTTGTTTCATTGGTTTTCGTGTCTTTATAAGATATTGAGCCAAGATCTTGTGGTTGTGAGCTGCCAGGTAAAATTTTATCTTTAGAGTTTTGGACAACAGCTTTTTTATCATTGTTAATAACTGACGCATTCTCTAAATCCTGAAATCTTATTTGATTATCAGCTTGGACTTTTGATAATCTATTTGATAATTTATCAAGTTTAAAATTTATTTCTTCAAATCTATTCGTTAAATTTTGAAATTGAGTTTCAATCTCTGTAAGTTTTAATAGGTGTCTCGTTAATACATCTTCTGAATTAGGGTCTAAGGACGTATCTGTAGTATTAATTTCATTGTTTAAATTTGTTGATCCTGAATAAACTGCCCTCTCAAGTGTTTTAATATCTTTTTGTAACTGTTCTATAGTTTCATAAATATTATGATTGTCTGCCATTATATGTGAAGAGAGAAAAAGATAAATTATTAATATAAATTCAAGTTTTAGTTTTTTAATAAACATCTTCATTAGTTAGGTTATTATTAAAATAATGGCAAAAAAAAGACCCTTGAACAATACATATCCAAGGGTCTTAAATTAAAAAACTAGTTTGCTTTTACTGTTACAGATCTTCTATTTTTTGACCATGCCAAAGGATTAGAACCTGAGTCAACTGGTCGTTCTTTACCATAACTTAAAACTGAAATCCTGTCAGAAGAAATTCCATATGTCATCAAATAATCTTTAGCAGCATTTGCTCTTCTTTCACCCAGAGCTAAGTTGTACTCTCTTGTGCCTCTTTCATCCGCATGACCTTCAAGCACAATTGTGATTTTTGAATTTTTTCTCAAGTACGCAGCTTGTTTTCTTAAAGTTTCTCTTGAGGCAGTTGTCAAAACTGACTCATTGGTTGCAAAAAATACTCTATCAGGAACTCCTGATGCTAAATACTCAACACTATCTGTCCCAGTATAAACATCTCCTTGCATTTGACCTGAAGTTTTTTTTGATGTTGCACAAGCAGATAGTGCAAAACATGCAAAAACTATTAATAAAGTGTTTCTAAGAATTTTGTTTAATTTCATTATTACTCCTTGATCAATATTTCTTATTCTTAACTTTTTCACAACTAATTAGATGTTTCAAGTTAAAAAATCAAGATAAATCAGATTAATTGCTTAATAATGATGACCATGATGGGTCAGAGGCATCTGTAGGGGTTTTTACCATCCTCTCATTATAGCCTGTCAAATCAATGGACCATAATTTGGCAGAAAATCCCTCCCCTTTATCATCGGTTTTAGTCTCTCTGTAAAATATTAAAACTCTTCCATTGGGTGACCAAGATGGAGCCTCTTGATAAAAATTTTCAGTTAAAAGTCTTTCTCCACTACCATCTGTTCTCATGACACCAATATAAAATTTGCCTTTGTGAAGTTTGGTGAACGCTATTAAGTCACCTCTGGGTGACCAAACAGGAGTTCCGTATAACCCTTTACCGAATGAAATTCTTTTAACTTTGCTCCCATCACTTTTCATCACATAAATCTGTTGATAACCGCTTCTATCAGAGTTAAAGCAAATAAATTTACCGTCCGGAGAAAAAGAGGGAGAAGTGTCAATTGAAGGATGATTAGTAATTTTTTCTACGATACGATTTTCTAAATCCATAGTATAAATTTCTGAATTACCATCTTTAGCAAAACTCATGATAATTTTTTTTCCATCTGGAGAAAATCGTGGAGCAAAAGTCATTCCAGGAAAATCACCAACTACCTCCTGTGTGCCTGTCTCGATATCTAAAAGATATACCCTTGGTAAATTTCTAAAATAAGAAAGATAAGTCACCATTTGACTTGTTGGATTAAACCTAGGTGTCAAAACAAGCTCGTTACCTAAAGTTAAAAATTTATTATTAGCTCCATCCTGATCCATTATTGCTAATTTTTTAATACGTTTGGTTTTTGGACCCTCTTCTGCAACATAAATTATTCTTGTATCAAAATAACCCTTTTCACCAGTTAATCTCTGATAAACTTTGTCAGTTATAATATGTCCCACTCGTCTCCAGTTTGTCGGTACAGTTGTAAAGGCCAATGCAACCATTTCTTTTCCAGCAAGCACATCCCAAAGTCTAAATTCAACTCGTAACTTTTCATCTATGAAGCTAACTTTTCCAGTAATTAATGCTTGAGCCTTAATTAAATTCCAGTCTTCAAATCTTGGTTTTAAGTTCGCAATGTCAGGTGCTTGTAAAAATGCGTCTTTATTTAAAGGATTAAAAAGTCCAGAAGTTTTTAAATTTACCTCAATTATCTTCGAGATTTCATCACCAATATTTTCTTTTTTTAAAATTTTCTCAAAATTTTGCCTTGAATTTTCATCGATCGATAAAGGTGAAACTGCAATAGGCAGGGGATCCAGATTTCCTCTGGTGATATCAACCTCAATGAGACCAAAACTCTTGGATGGTATTAAAATCAAAAAAATAATTATCTTTATCAAAATTCTCATAGATTTATATTATCCTTCTAACATTTCTCTTGCATCAAAGTTAAGTTGTAATTCTTTCCATCTCTCATAACCTGTTGTTGGAACCCTAAGAGGTTGACATAATTTTACCGCTCTCAGTGCACTTTCTGCTAATACTTTGTAAAAACCTTGTCCTGGCTTATTCATTCTTGCATGATCTATAATTTCTGATTTAGCTACTGTGCCATCTGGTTTTAATTGTAATTTAATTCTAACTAACAAATTCTCGTTGTAAGGCAGGCCTAAAGGTATGCTCCAGCATCCAAATATTTGTGCCTTTAGAGCATCCTCTTCGCTTAAAGATAGTCCTGCATTTTCAACATTCCTTTTTTGATCTTGAGTAACTTTATCATTTTTTTTTGTCGTTTCTGCTGTTTCCTCTTTTGACTTATCAATCAGTGCCGCAATGTTGTTTGGATCAAAAAGCTCATCTTTTTCAAACTCTGAAACTTGCTTGACATCATTGTCTACTACCTCAGGATTTTGCTTATCCTCCTCAATTTTCTTTTCATTTTTTACGAGATCATTGGGCATTGGAACAGATTCAGGTTTTATTTTTTTCACTTTTTTAGGAGGTGCCTGCTCAGACACCAATTTTTTCTCTTTTTTTTTTACCTCCTCTATAATTTTTTTTGCTTTAGGAGCAAATGGAATATTTGTTTTATCTGTAATTTGTATTAATTCAATTGATACAATTGGAGGAAGATCGATGGGTTTTTTTGTTAAAAATGGTAAACTCATGGCGGTTAAAAATATAAATACTGCATGTAAAACAGAAGATATAATTACACTCCTATTCAATTTATCACCTCTCTTTATATGGCTCTGAAATCAATGCTACTTTTGTAAAACCTGATCCAGATAAAAGACCCATAATTTCAAGCACCCTGCCATAATTAATAGTTTTATCCCCCCTTACATAAATTCGAGTATCAGTTCTATTTTTTGAGACTGCTAAGACCTTTGCGATTATTTTATCATATTCCACTTTTGATTCTTGTATGAAAATTTCTCCTTTAGAATTAATTGATAACGTCAATGGTTCAGCTTCCTCTGGTAGTGAGTCTGCAGAACTTTCGGGTAAATCAACTTGCACTCCAACCGTTAGTAATGGTGCAGTAACCATAAAAATTATTAAAAGAACAAGCATTACGTCAACAAATGGTGTAACATTAATTTCACTCATAGGTTCTTTTGATGATCGATTAAACTTAAAAGCCATTGATTAAATTATTGTTAAAAATCTTTTAGAAAAATTTTCTAATCTCTGAGAATATTTAATTGAATCGTTATTAAATTTATTATACGCGACAACTGCTGGTATAGCAGCCAATAAACCTAGAGCAGTTGCAAAAAGAGCTTCTGCTATTCCAGGTGCAACAATTGCTAAACTTGTGTTCCGAGAAATCGCAATAGACTGAAATGAATTCATAATTCCCCAAACAGTTCCGAAAAGACCTATAAACGGAGCTGTCGATCCAACTGTAGCTAAAAAAGTGAAACCTTTACTAATTTTAGTGACTTGTTTTTCAATACCAGTCTCTAGCAATGTTGTCATTCGATCGTTCAAATCAGTTTTTGATCTTCTTTTAAGTAAATTTTGCATCGCATCCCTAAAAAGTAAAGCCATTGGATCTTCAGTGGTTGCAGGGAGATTATTATAAAAAGTTTCTGCAGACTTAGAATTCCAAAATTTATTTTCAAATTCATCGGTAGATCTATTAATTTTTTTGAAAAGCTTAAATTTTTCAAATATTACAGCCCATGAATAAATTGAGCAGGCGATAAGAATTAAAATAACAGACTTAACTACAATATCTGCTCTTAGGAACAAATTCATTAATGAAAAATCAGCACTTGAAGCTAGTCCAACTGCTTGTGATGATATATCAGCTTCCATACAAGCTTCTGTCACTTAAATGTGTCATGATTTTGACTTAATTCACTAAGATTTATTCCTCTATTTTATAAGTTTCATAATAAAAACTAGCAATTAATATAGCATCAGCCTTGTTCGAGTCTTTCTTTTTTGATAGCTGTGACGAAAAATTGGGATATATCTCAATAGCTCTAGTTCGACTAGCATCTTTTTCAGAATTAATTAAATTATAATATTTCTTCCATTTAGCGGGTCTAACAAAAAACATCGGTAGCCTCATTGCGGAACAAACGCCCTTCAAGACTCCAAAAGACTGACCGAAATTAAACATACTTGTCACGCCTTGCCCCGGCATAGCTGTAACATGCTCTATCACAACTCTTGTATTAGTTTCAGGACTGATATTAATTTTTTTTGTAATTTCATTACAAATTTGAGCTCCATTTACCTGTTTTTTATTCTTTTTTCCCTCGTTCATAATAGGCATTTCAATTACATCTAAAATTTTTCCATCTTTTAAGAAGCAAATTGAACCAGAAACACCCGGATCTATACCAATTATTAACATAACTTAGTTTAAAAACTCTGCATTTGAATAAACGTTTTGAACATCGTCATCATCCTCCAATGAGACAAAAAAATTTATTAAAGATTCATGATCTTTTTTTGGAATTTGCACATTGTTAAGCGGAACCCATTCTATTCCAGTTGATATAAAATTACTAATTTTTTTCTCTAACTCTTTCTTAATATTATATATACTGACTTTTGAACATTGAATTTCATATAATTCTGTATTTGATTTACATTCATCAGCACCTGCCTCAATAGCTAAATCTAAAATTTTCTCTTCTGAAATTTCATTTTTGTCAACTTTTATGACACCTACTTGAGCAAAATTATGAGAAGCTGAACCTTGTGTCCCAAGACTGCCACCAGATTTTTGAAAAATAGTTCTTATATTCGATGCAGTCCTATTTTTGTTATCTGTTAATGTCTCCACGATAACAGCTACTTTATTTGGACCAAAACCCTCATATCTTAAATTTTCAAAATTCGCACCATTGTTAGATGATGATTTATTTATAGCTCGCTCAATATTATCTTTTGGCATATTTGCAGATCTTGCAGCTTGTATTGCTGATCTTAATCTAGGATTCATATTTGGATCTTTGTCTCCCAATTTAGCAGCAACAGTAATTTCTTTTGACAACTTAGAGAATATTTTGGACCTTTCCTTGTCTGCCTTCCCTTTTTTATGTTTAATACCTGCCCAATGTGAATGTCCCGCCATAAATCAACTATTTTTTAATTGCTCTCCAAAAATATAACTTTCTACTTTATTAGCTAAACCAGTTTCTGTGTTACACTCAACAATTACACCACATAAAGTAGACTCTCCATTTGCTGGAAAATGTTTTACTGAGTCTTTTTTCATAAATCTGTTCAATGAATTATTTTTATTCATCCCAATTACCGAGTCATAATCTCCACACATCCCTGCATCAGTTTGATACGCGGTACCATTTTGTAAAATTCTTGCATCGTTAGTTGGTATATGAGTATGTGTGCCTACTACAAGCGATGCTTTACCATCAAAATAATGTCCAATTGCATTTTTTTCACTTGTGATTTCTCCATGAAAATCGACAACTAAAAAATCGAAATCCTCCTTCAATTTGAATTTATTAGTAAATAGATTTGCTGCTTCAAATACATCATTACTTTTTTTCATAAAAACATTTCCAATTAAATTTAAAACTCCTATTTTAAAATCATTAATTGTCGTGAAAATTTCAAATCCTTTGCCTGGAGAAGGTTCAAAAAAATTTGTTGGTCTTAATATTCTTTTTTCATTTTCAATAAATTGCATTATATCTTTTTGATCCCAAATATGATTTCCGCTTGTAATTACATCAACTCCACTTGAAAAAAATTTTTCACAAATATTTTGTGTAAGGCCAACTCCACTTTCGTCTGCATTTTCGCCATTTACAATCACAAAATCAATTTTTCTATGTTTTTTTTGAGAAGGAAGACATTCAACTAATTTTGAACATCCTGAATTACCTACAACATCACCTAAAAATAATATTCTCATTCTATAATTTTTCTTTCTGTCACTACAAAATCTAGTTTTTTATCATATCTGTTTACAGGAATACTTTTAACTTTTTGAAAAGAGTAAGCCAATCCAACAAGGAGTGGTTTTTTTTTTCTTTTAATTCTGTGGATATATCTATCATAGAAACCGCCTCCATAACCTACCCTGTTTAATTTTGTATCAAAACTCAACAAAGGTACTAACAATATATCTGGAA
>CACBOA010000025.1 GCA_902540785.1 uncultured Pelagibacteraceae bacterium | reverse complement strand
TGCCATTTAAAGCAGATTTTTTAATGTCAAAATATGATATTCCAGAGGGAAAAATGTTGGGAGAAAAATTAAAACTTATTGAGAGTAAATGGATCGAAAATAATTTTCAAATATCAGAACAACAGATTGAAAACATAATTAATAATTAAATATATTTAACATCTTTAATTTCAAAGTTTTTTTTACCAGCAGGAGTACTAATTTCGACTAGATCACTTTTATTTTTTCCGATAAGTCCTCTTCCTATTGGTGATTGATAGTAAATCAATTTACTTTTGAGATCTGCTTCATCCTTTCCAACAATCTTGTAATTTATTTTTTCACCTGTATCTAAATTCTCTAAAAAAACTGTTGATCCAAAAATAACTTTGCCATCATTATTCAATTTTGTAACATCAATAATGTTTGCTCTTGCGATTATGTCATTAATTTCAGTAATTCTTCCCTCATTATGGGATTGTTCCTCTTTAGCAGCATGATACTCAGCATTTTCTTTCAAGTCTCCATGTGAGCGTGCTTCAGCAATTGCAGCAACAATTTTAGGACGTTTTTTTTCTTTTAAAAAAATTAGTTCTTCTTTAAGTTTATTTAAACCGTTTAAAGTAATTGGCTCTTTATCCATTTTATTTCCATTTTGCAATAGGTGGTAGCGACATTAAAATGCCTTCAACGTTTCCACCTGTTTGTAAACCAAATTTTGTCCCTCTATCGTAAAGCAAATTAAATTCTGTATACCTACCTCTTTTTATATATTGCATTTCCTTATCTTTTAAAGTCCATTTTTTTTTTAACTTTTTTTTGATAATTTTTTTAAATATTAATTCAAATGTGGTACCGACTTCCCTGACAAATTTAAAATCTTTTTCAAAATTATTTTTTTTGTAGTCAAAAAAAATTCCCCCAATACCTCTTGCTTCTTTTCGGTGGGGTAAATAAAAATATTCATCACACCATTTTTTATATTTTGGATAATATTTTTTGTTATGACGATTACACATCTTTTTTAATATTTTGTGAAATTCCTTTTTCTCATTTCCATCTTTTTTGGATGGAGTGACATCCATACCTCCGCCAAACCAATCATGAGATGTACAAATATATCTAGTATTAAAATGCATCGCTGGAATTAGGGGGTTTTTCATATGCATTACTACAGAAATACCTGATGCCCAAAAATTCGGATTTTTCTCGGCACCTGGAATTTGCTTTTGAAAATGTTTTGGAAATTTTCCATAAACTTTTGAAAAATTTACACCTACTTTGTCAAATATTTTTCCATCTTTAAGTATTCTATATTCACCACCACCTTCATCTTTATTTTGATTTCTTTTCCATGTTGTGGATTCAAATTTAATTTTATTTTTCTCTAACTCACTTATGCTATGACATATTGAGTCTTGTAAAGTTTTAAACCAGCTACTTGTTAAATCTTTTCTAATTTCAAAATCCATATCAAATTAAATTTGTTTGTCTTAGGCTCTCGGTTAAAATAATAGCAACAGATGAAGAGACATTAAGTGACCTCTTATTATCTTTCATAGGTATCTTTAATTTATTTTCAATCAGTTTATGTACCTTTTCTGGTACCCCAGCACTTTCCCTTCCAAATAAAATAGTATCATTTTTTTCAAACTTAAATTTAGTATATGAAATTGGAGCCTTAGTTGTCATTAATACAATTCTGTGATTCTCCTTACTTTCATAAAATCTGTCAAAGCTTTGGTAAAATCTGATCATTTTATTATCCATATAATCCATCACAACTCTTTTAAATCTCTTATCATTCAATAAAAAGCCGCATGGTTCTATAATTTCTAATTCTACCCCAAGACAGGCACAAGTTCTAATTATAGCTGCTGTATTTTGGGGTATATCAGGTTCAAATAAAGCAATTTTAGGCCTTGTAAATGTTGAACTATTATGTGTCATTCTTTCAGTAGTAAATTGAATATTTTATATTATATGAAACATATATTTAAGTAGAAAAAATCTATTTTGAGTATATTTAATTAATTTTAAAAATGTCTAAAAAAAAAACTGAAAGAAGAGATTTTTTATTCACAGCCACAGCTGCAGTTGGTGCTGTAGGAGTGGGGGCTACAGTTTGGCCGATGATAGATCAAATGAATCCGGACGCTTCAGTTAAGGCTTTAGCCAGCACTGAAGTAGATGTGAGCTCAATGAACCCAGGAAAAACTATAACAGTTCTGTGGAGAGGCAAGCCTGTTTTTATAAGAAGAAGAACTCAAGATGAAATCAATGAGGCAAAAGCAGTTAAGCTAAAAGATTTAAAACACCCTGAAAAAGATGAAGATAGAGCTAAAAATCCAGAGTGGCTTGTGATGCTTGGAGTATGCACGCATTTAGGTTGTGTACCCTTAGACCAAAAAGGTGATTACAACGGTTGGTTCTGCCCTTGCCATGGATCTCATTACGATATTTCTGGAAGAATTAGAAAAGGACCAGCGCCTACAAACATGGAAATACCTAAATATGAATTTGTTAACGCCAATACTATTAAGATCGGATAAAAAATATGAGTGATCACGAATATACACCCAAGTCAAATTTTGGAAAATGGTTTAATGACAGATTACCATTACTAACTTTAGCAAACCATTTAACTGATTATCCAACACCTAAAAATTTAAATTATTGGTGGACATTTGGAGGTATTTTAACTTTTTGTTTAGTTACCCAAATAGTTACAGGTTTAGTTCTTGCTATGCACTATATTGCTCATGCCGATATGGCATTTGATAGTGTGGAACATATAATGCGTGACGTGAATTATGGATGGTTAATAAGATATATTCATGCAAATGGAGCATCAATGTTTTTTCTAGCTGTCTACATACATATATTCAGATCCCTGTTCTACGGATCTTATAAAGCTCCAAGAGAAATAATCTGGATTATAGGTATTATTATTTATTTATTGATGATGGCAGCTGCTTTTATGGGTTATGTTCTTCCTTGGGGACAAATGAGTTTTTGGGGAGCGACTGTTATTACAAATTTGTTTAGTGCGATCCCATTAGTTGGTGAAGGTATTGTAACATGGTTGTGGGGAGGATATTCTGTTGACAACCCAACATTAACAAGATTTTTTACTCTTCATTATTTAATTCCTTTTTTAATTTTAGGTTTAGTTGTTCTACATATATGGGCATTACATGTTCCAGGTAATAATAACCCCATTGGTATAGATGTTAAAAAACCTTCTAAAGATACTGTACCTTTTCATCCTTACATAGTGATAAAGGATGCTTTTGCTTTACTAATGTTCATGATTGTTTTTGCTTTTTTTGTTTTTTATACACCGAATATTTTAGGTCATGCAGATAACTACATAGAAGCAAATCCGCTTGTTACACCAGCTCATATTGTTCCCGAATGGTACCTATTACCATTTTATGCAATTTTAAGATCAGTACCTGATAAATTAATGGGTGTAATAGCAATGTTATCAGCTATTTTTATTTTAGCAGCCTTACCTTGGTTGGATACCTCAAAAATAAGATCAGCAGTATTTAGACCTTTATACAGACAATTTTATTGGATCCTTGTAGCTGATGTTTTAATTTTAGGATACGTAGGAGCAATGCCCGCTGAAGGTTTATATTTGCTTATTGCCAGAGTAGCGACCGCGTACTATTTTTTACATTTTTTAGTTATTTTACCTATTTTAGGCTTTAAGGAGAGAACATTGCCAGTTCCATTAAGCATTACAGAACCAGTTTTAGGTGGCTCTTCAAACTTAGCAGCCGCCAGAGATGATAGTAGGTTAGAAAAGTTAAAGTGAAAAAATTCTTAAAATTATTTTTTTACATTTTCTTTTTAATCCCTTTTTTGCCCCAGGTACATGCTGCAGAAAAGGTCGAATACTTGACCACTAATTGGAGTTTCAAAGGTTTATTTGGCAAGTTTGACCGCTCAGCTTTACAGAGAGGTTACCATGTTTATACTGAAGTATGTTCCTCTTGTCATTCTATGAAATACTTAAGTTATAGAAATTTAGCCCAAGAGGGGGGTCCCGAATTTACTGAAGCTGAGGCCAAAGCAATTGCAGCCTCTTTTGAGGTGACAGATGGTCCTAACTCTGATGGAGAGATGTTCACAAGACCTGGAAAATTGTCAGATAAATTTGTGATGCCCTACGAAAATGTGAAAGCAGCTCAAGCTGCTAATGGAGGGGCTTATCCACCCGATATGTCCGTGCTAGTTAAAGCAAGGGGAGGTGGAGTAGATTATATTTATTCATTATTGCAAGGTTATGAAGATCCACCACCAGGAGTTACTTTAGATGATGGAGTTTACTACAATAAATATATGTACGGTAATAAAATAAAAATGGCCAATCAATTATCTGATGGGTTAATTGAGTATTCAGATGGTACAAAGGCCACAGTTGAACAGATGTCAAAAGATGTCACTACTTTTCTGATGTGGGCAGCTGAACCTCATTTAGAATCTAGACATAAAATGGGATTTAAAGCAATCGTATACTTAATTATTCTTACAATTTTAGTTTACTTTAGTATGAAAAGAATTTGGTCACGTATTGAAACGAAAGTTTAGAATATCTCCATCTTGAACAACATAATCTTTACCTTCTAATCTCATTTTACCATTAGTTTTTGAATTAACCCAACCGTCATTACTGACAAAATCATTATATGCGACTGTTTCAGCTCTTATGAATCCTTTTTCAAAATCTGAATGAATTTCACCCGCTGCCTCAGGCGCAGTACTATTTATTTGAATAGTCCATGCTCTAGTTTCTTCTGGGCCAGACGTGAAGTAAGTTTCTAATCCTAGAATGTTATAAGCTTTTTGTATTAATAGGCTTAACCCTGTGCTCTTTAAACCAATCATTTCCATATAGTTCTTTCTTTCATCAACATCTAATTCGTTAATTTGATTCTCTATATCAGCAGATATAACTAATGTGTTTTGCTGGCCAAATTTATCTATAAAAGATTTTGAGTAATTGTTCCCACTCTGAACACTTTTTTCATCAACATTACACACAAATATTTTAGGTTTAAGAGACAATAACCCACTTTGGTTTAATAGTTTTTTATCAAATTGGTTTTTTAATATAGAAATATCCTTATCATTGTTAATACAATCTAAAGCATTCTCAAGAATTTTAATTATTAACTTGTCGACATTTTTTTTATTGTTCTTTTCGAGCCTTTTTTGTATCGATTCAAGGTCAGCAAGCATCATTTCTGTTTCAATAATTTCTAAATCTCTCACTGGGTCAACAGTTGTATTAACATTTTGTATATCACTAGAATCGAAGCATCTTATCATATGAATTATTGCATCAACTTCTCTTATGTGAGAAAGAAATTTATTCCCAAGACCTTCACCCTTTGAAGCGCCCTTAACTAATCCTGCAATATCAACAAATGAGATTGTTGTATTAATGACTTTTTTAGATTTGGATATTTTTGCTAATTTATTTAGCCTATCATCAGGGACAGCAACAATACCAACATTAGGATCTATTGTACAAAATGGAAAATTTGCAGCTTGTGCCTTATTTGAATTTGTTAGAGCATTAAACAGTGTAGATTTACCAACATTTGGTAAACCAACAATCCCACATTTCAAGCTCATTATTTATTATTAACTGTACTTGAGAATAGATCTAATTTTTTTTCTACCAAAATAGAAATTGATTCAGTGATACTATCTGAAATTTTTTTAATGCCAACTGTTTCATCTTCATCAAAATTTTGCAAAACGTAATCTGAAACTTCAATTCCATTCTTAGGTTTTCCTATACCCACCCTAACTCTTGAGTAATCTTTACCGATGAATTTATCTATTGAGGCGATCCCATTGTGACCTGCACTTGATCCACCGAATTTTACTTTAATTTTTCCTAATTCAACATCAAGATCATCATGAAAAACTATTACATCTTCGGCATCAATTTTAAAATATTCAATTAATTCTCTTATGCAAATGCCTGAATTGTTCATAAATGTTAGGGGCTTAATTGCATAAATTTTCTTATTGTTAATATTTCCAGTTGTAAGAAGACCTTTAAATTTTGGCTTTTGCTTAGAAAGACTATATTTTTTATTAATGTCGTCTATGATCTTAAAACCCACATTATGTCGGTTATTTTCACTATCTGGAGTTGGGTTACCTAGACCTACAAACAAAAGCATAAATTATTGAGAAGTTTTATCCAATTTAATGAGATTATTTTTTTTCTTCTGAAGGTTTTTTATCGGCAGTTTTTTTATCATCAGCATCTTTTTTTTCACCTTCGGCTGGTGTCTTTTCAACATCAGCTGCTGCCGTCTCTGATCCCTCTGCCCCTGGTTCGCCTTCTGCTGTTTCAGCCTCAGCTGGTTTTTCTGGTTCTTTCATTACAGTTGGTGCCGCTAGAGTTGCAATTACGAAATCTCTTCCTTGGATGGTAGGAGTTACCTCACTATCTAATTTTACAGATGAAATTTTAAAACTTTCACCAATATCTACACCATCCAAATCAATTGTAATATTTTCAGGAATTTTTTCACTAGGACATCTTAATTCGATTTTTCTTCTAACAATGTTTAATACACCGCCTCTTTTAAGTCCTGGAGATTTGTCATGATTTATAAAGTTTACTGGAACTTCAATTTTAATTTTAACACCAGGTAAAATTCTCAAAAAATCAACATGAGTTGGTTCGTCACTTAAGATATGATATTTTACTTCTCGTGGTAAAACATTTAAATTTTTACCACCAATATTTAGTGTTATGATATTTGATAAAAAATTTTCTTTCTCAATCAAGTATTTAAGTTTTTTTTTTGAAATAGAAACTTTTTGATTTTCATCTTTACCACCATAAACAATTGCAGGAACCTCTCCATTGTTTCTAATGGCGTTTAATTCACCCTTAGTTTTGTTATCTCTGATGTTAGCTTCTAGTGAATTCATAAAACAGGTCTTTTAACCCATGTTGATAAATAATCAAGGTAATTATTTAAATAAATCTGAAACAGAAGTTGAATTAGAAATTCTTTTAATTGCCTCACCCATAAGGCCAGAAATTGGTAAAACTTCTATATTTTTTACATTTTTTGTTCTCTCAACATTGTCAATTGTATCAGTTATTACTAAATTTTTGATGACAGATTTTTTAATTTTTTTTACTGCGTCCCCACTTAGCACACCATGCGTAATATAAACAAAAACATCTTTAGCACCTCTATTTTTTAGAGCTTTGGCTGCATTAACTATCGTTCCACCAGAGTCAATTATGTCATCAACGAGAATACAAGTTTTACCTTTAACATCACCAATTATATTCATTACTTGAGATTGGCCTGGCTTAGGTCTTCTTTTATCAACTATTGCAAGCCCAACATTTAAAATTTTTCCAAGCGCTCTAGCTCTTTCTGTACCACCAACATCTGGTGCAACGCAGATTATATTTTTACTTTTAATCTTTTTTTTAATGTGTCGCGCAAATATTGGAGTTGCAAAAAGATTATCTACTGGGATATCAAAAAAACCTTGAATTTGACCAGCATGGAGATCTACTGTTACGACTCTATCCGCTCCAGCCTGGGTGATTAAATTTGAAACAAGCTTTGCTGATATAGATGTTCTTGGTACAACTTTTCTATCCTGTCTTGCATAACCAAAATAGGGAATTACAGCAGTTATATTTTTTGCTGATGATCTTTTTAAAGCATCAATACATAACAATAATTCCATTAAATTATCATTAGCTGGTGAAGAAATTGACTGAATTATAAAAATGCTATTTCCTCTTATGTTTTCGTTTATTTCAATGTAAATTTCACCATCTGCAAACTTTCTTATACTTGAATTGACAAGTTTAGATTTTAAATACTTAGCGATATTTTTACTTAGGATTTTATTACTATTTCCAGTTAATAATTTCATGAAAAGTTTAATTAATCATAATTATTGAAATATTTCTACCATAATCATTAAGATTTAATTTTAATGATCTTCTTGCACTAAAAAAATTATTTTTTTTATCAAACGTATCAATTTTGATCATATCAATTCTATTGATTTTTTGTGTTTTAAGTTGAGTTTTGACATAATTTGGTAAGTCAAAATAAATTAACTTTCTTTTATTTTTAAAGAAAATTTTGTTTTTTTTGTGTTTTTTAATAAATTTTTTTTTAAAGTTGGCTTTTACTTCGTAGTTTTTTTGAGTTATTGATGGCCCAATTGCTCCAATGATATTTTTTGGATTACAGCCTTTTTTAAGCATAAATTTAATTACGTTTTTGATTATACCTTTATACGCACCTTTCCAACCAGCATGTATAGCTGCGATAATTTTTTTTTCATAATCATATAACAACACTGGTACGCAATCGGCGGTCAATACAGCTATCGGAAGTTTTCTTTGGTTGGTTATAATTGCATCAGCTTTAACCCTTTTTTTTAATTTAGAATTTTCATTAAGAAAAATCAATTTATTACTATGTACTTGATGAACTAAATAGATATTTTTTGTTTTTTTTCCTATTTTATTTTTGACAATTTTTAAATTTTTTAAA
>CACBOA010000024.1 GCA_902540785.1 uncultured Pelagibacteraceae bacterium | reverse complement strand
TGATTATCAAACTTTGTTTAAAAATTTAAAATATTATTACAGTAGTAATGTAAGAATTTTTTATTTAATGTTGTACAATAGTCGATTAGGGTTAATGAGTGATCAAGAGATACATCAATTAAATTTTAGAATAGCAAACTATTTAAAAAAAAATTTTACTGACACTTTATTCATAGGTGCTGAGCGATTTGAGGGTTCAAGTAAAGAAACAATTAAAAGAATAAATAAACTTGCAAAATGTGGTATTGATATTTTTAGCGTTATTCTAGGTGAAAAATATTATAATGATAAACAAGTCCTGACCCATTTTAGGTATTTGAATAAATATACTAAATTACCATTATTACTACATTTACAAATGATGATGAATGGTCATGGAACTAAGCCTCCAGTTATAAATTATAATATAGGCCTCACAGATAAGATATGCTCTTTAAGTAATTTTGTTTCAATAAAAGATGATGCTAAGAGAAATAATTTTACAATTCAATTAATCAAAAAAACAAAAAATAAAGTAAGAATAATACGTTCAGGTGGAGGGATGTCTGCTTGGAATAGATTTAGCAAACTAGGTTGTCACTCTTGGTTAGTTGGGATTGAATTAATTGATCCTAGACTATCTTTTGATTTTTTAGAAAGATCAGAGCAAAAAGATAAAAAATTTCTAAAAATTTTAAAAGAAAAGATCGAAATACCTTTTTTTGAAAAAGCTAATATTTATGGATGGCATATGTTTATAAAATCATGTCTTGAAATATGTGGTTTTATGAAAAGACATGAAAGATTACCTCTAACTTCTCTAAATTCCAAGCATCACAGTCAAATAAATAAATTTGTAAAAAAATTAAGAAGAGATTCTAAGAAATATCTAAAAAAAAATTACTTCAAAAAAATAAAGTTATGAAGAATTTAGGAATTATAATTGCAAGAAAAAATTCTAAAAGACTAAAAAATAAAAATATTCTTAAAATTTCAAAAATTAAATTGATAGAATTTACAATTATAGCTGCGATAAAATCAAAAAAATTTCATCAAATTGTCGTAAGCTCGGATGATGAAAAAATATTAAATTTAAAAAAAAAATATAAATCAGTAAATTTTTTAAATAGACCTAAATTTTTAACTAAAGAAAAAGTTAAAGCAATTGAAGTTGTTCAAAATATTATAAATTCAAAAAATTATGAGAATTTCGACAATGTTGCACTAATGCTTCCATCATGTCCTTTTAGAAATTCTAAAGATATTCAAAACGCATTTAATATTTTCAAAAAAACAGATACAGTTATAAGTGCTTGTAAATATAGTTTCCCCCCCGAACTAGCTTTAGTTGAAAAAAAAGACAAATACGCGGGTTATTTTTTAAAAAAATCTCCATATTTGGACGGAAATACTAGTAGCCAATTTTATGAAAAATGTCTTCGTCCTAATGGTGGAATATATATATCTAATATTAAAAAACTAAAAAAAATTAAATCTTTTTTTAAAGGAAAAATAAAATTGTATAAAATGCCTATCCAAAGATCAATTGACATAGATAACAGAATTGACTTCGAACTCGCTAAATTAATTTATAATAAAAAATTATTTTCATGACTGTGAGATTTGAAAAATGTTACATAATTGCAGAAATAGGAGTAAATCATAATGGGTCAATGACTTTAGCAAAGAAATTAATTGATGAAGCAAAATTTGCTGGTGCCGATGCAGTAAAGTTTCAAACTTTTAAAGCCGAAAAATTATCAAAAAAAAATACACCCAAGGTAGTTTATCAAAAGAAATCTGGAAAAAAAAATGAAACCCATTTTGAAATGTTAAAAAGACTGGAACTTAAAGATAAAGATCATTTATTTCTCAAAAAATATTGTGATAAAAAAAAAATTGATTTTATATCTACAGCATACGACATTGATAGTGCAAAATTTTTAAATAGATTAGGGGTCAAGATATTTAAAACTGCTTCAGCAGATATTGTTGATCATCAAATGCATAAATTTTTATCTAAAACAGGGAAACACGTAATAATTTCTACTGGGATGTCGACAATTGATGAAATAAATCAAGTAGTTAAAATATACAAAAATAAAAAAAACTTTTCTTTATTACATTGTACCTCCAATTATCCTTGCTCAGATAAGTCAATAAATATAAGGAATTTGATAACGTTGAAGAAAAAATACAAATGTATAGTGGGATACTCTGATCATAGTATAGGTAATTTAGCTTCTGTAGCTTCGATTGCGTACGGTGCAAAAATAATAGAGAAACATCTTACACTGGATAAGAAGATGAATGGCCCAGATCATTTTGCGTCTATAACAACTGTTGAATTAAAAAGTTTAGTTAATGATATAAGACGAACTGAAAAAATCTTAGGATCAAAATTAAAAAAAGTGCAAAAAGAAGAAATGTCTATGAAAAATGTTTCTAGGAAAAGTTTAATTTATAAAACAAATTTAAATATGGGTCATATTGTTCGTGATAAAGACATAACTAGTATTAGACCTGGAATAGGCTTGTTGGGTAATAAAATTGAATTAATCATTGGAAAAAAAATAAAAAAAAAAGTTATCAAAGGAAGTTTTGTAAGGGTTTCTGATTTTGAAAAAAAATAAAAATTTAGTTGTTTTAGGTGCCGGAGGACATGCGAGACCAATTTTAGAAATACTTGAGGAAAATTTTCCCTCAAATAAGAAAATAATTTTAGATGAAACTTTTGACGCAAATAAAAAAGAAAAAATTCTTGGAAATTTAATCTTTGGAAATTTCAAAGAAATAGACTCAATTAAAAATAAAGTAATATTTATAGCGATTGGTGATAACGAAATTAGGAGTAATATTTATAATACTTTGAAAAAAAAAAAAATTAATACTCCAAATCTAATTTCAATTACATCTTCAATTTCAAAATATTTTAAAATTGGAGATGCCAACTTCATTAATAAAAAAGCATTTATTGGCACTTCGTCTAAAATTGGAAACAACAATATCATAAATTCAGGGTCATTAATTGAACACGAAGTAGTAATTGGAAATAATAATCATATTGCGCCAAAAAGTATAATAGGTGGAAGAGTTAAAATAGGTAATAAAGTTTTAATTGGAATGGGTAGCAAAATTTTACCGGGTATAAAAATATGTAGTAATACTATTATTGGAGCCGGATCTGTGGTTACAAAAAGTATTCTTGCCCCAGCAACTTATGTAGGTACTCCAGCCAAAATGATAAAAAGAAAAGCCACAAAATTAACAAAAAAAAAAATTAAATAATTTTATGATTTTTATTTCAACCGGTGGATTTAATAAAAAAAAAGGAACAGATTCTTATAAATATCTAAAATCAAAAGGTTTTAAAAATATAGAATTTTCTGGCGGTAAATTTATAAAGAACTTTAATAAAAAAATTAAATTTTATAAAGATAACACTCAAATTCATAATTATTTTCCTCCCCCAAAAAAGCCTTTTGTTTTAAATTTATCTTCAAAAAATAAAACAATAAGTTCTAGGAGTATAAAATTTGTTAAAAAAAATATTATCAACTCAAAAAAAATTGGTTCTAAATTTTATAGTTTTCACGCTGGTTTTAGAATTGATCCTAACTTTAAAGATTTAGGAAAACAAATTAATAGAGGAATGTTGATAACAAAAAAAGAAGCTTTAAATATTTTTTATAAAAGAGTTATAGAACTTAGTAAATTTGCAAAAAAATATGGTATAAAATTATTTATTGAAAATAATGTAATATCAAAAAAAAATTTAAAGAAATTTAAAACTAACCCTTTTTTACTTACTACACCCAATGAAATTATTTCATTTTTTAATAAATTATCCAAAAAATCTAATAATATTGGATTACTTTTAGATGTTGCGCATTTGAAAGTCTCATCTAAAACACTTAAGTTTGATTTACAGAAGGCTCATAGTTCACTAAAGAAATATATTAACGCTTATCACTTGAGTGATAATAATGGAATAACAGATTCAAATAAGAAATTTTCTAAAAATGCATGGTTTTGGAAACATTTTAAGAAGAAAACTGATTTTATTACAATTGAAGTTTATAATGTTTCTGGCAAAGAATATGCGGACTTATTACAAATAGTTAAAAAAAAGCTCTATAAATGAATAAATTAAAAAATATTGTTGTTACTGAGAATGATAAAATTAGCAAAGCTTTAAAAGTTATAAATTTAAACTCCTTAGGAGCTTGTTTTGTGGTGGATCATAACAATACACTTAAAGGTGTTTTGACAGATGGAGATATAAGACGAGGACTAATTAAAAGATATTCCTTAAACGACTCTGTAATTAATTTTTTAAATAAAAAGTGTTTTTATTTAAATTTTAAATGTAATAAATCAACAATAGCAAAATCTTTTAATAACAAAATAAGATTAATTCCTTTAGTAGATAAAAAGAAAAAATTAATTTCTTATGTAACTGACAAATCAAAAATCTCTTTAGCTAAACCGGTTTTAGATGGAAATGAATTCAAATATCTAAATGAGTGTATAAACACAGGATGGATATCATCAACTGGAAAATTTGTAAAAATATTTGAAAAGAAATTTTCAAATTTTACAAAAATAAAACATTGTCTAGCAGTTTCCAGTGGAACAACTGCCTTACAATTAGCTTTAAAAACTCTTAATATCAAATATGGAGATGAGGTAATAGTTCCAAATTTAACATTCGCTTCTCCTGTAAATGCAGTAATTCATTCAGGGGCAAAACCAGTCTTTGTTGATGTAAATGAAAATACTTACTGTATAGATGAGACTTTAATTGAAAAAAAAATAACAAAAAAAACAAAAGCAATTATAGTCGTTCATTTGTATGGTCATCCATCAAATATGACTAGAATATTGAATATTGCAAAAAAAAGAAAAATTAAAATTATTGAGGATTGTGCAGAAGCTTTGGGTTCTTATTACAGAAAGAAACATGTTGGACGTTTTGGGGATGTTTCGACATTTAGTTTTTTTGGCAACAAGCTTATAACAACTGGTGAAGGAGGAATGATATGTTTTAAGTCTAAAATTCATAGAGATAAAGCCGAAATTTTGAGAGATCATGGAATGTCAAAAAATTTAAAATACTGGCATGAAGAAATTGGATTTAATTTTAGATTAACTAACCTACAAAGCGCAATTGGCTGTGCCCAAATGGAAAGAATAAAATGGTTTATAAAAAATAAATTATATCTAGTCAAAAATTATAATTCTAAATTATCTAAATTAGACTTTTTAACATTACCTGGTGAATATGGACCTGTGAATAACTCATATTGGCTTTATACAATTAAATTAAATAAAGATTTATCGAAATATAAAAATAGAATTATTAAAGAGTTAAATTTTTATGGTATTGAGGCAAGACAAATATTTTTTCCAATGAGTTTGATGAGGCCATACAAAAAATATTTAAATAAAAATGATAAGTTTCCAGTTTCGTTAAAATTATTTAATCACTCAATTAGTCTACCGAGCGCTTATGATGTAAAAAAATCAGATATTTCAAAAATTTATGAATACTTATCTAAATTTAAAAATACATTCATTATTCAAAAAAAATATTTATGAAAATTTATTCTTTTACTTTTGCTAGAGCAGGCTCAAAAGGAATTAAATATAAAAATTTAAAAAAATTTAAAAATAAATCGCTAATTTTTTGGGCTATTCAAGATTGTATAAAAAGTAAATTTATTAGTAAAAGTTTTGTATCTACAGACTCTAAAAAAATCGCAAAAGAGGCTAAGAAAGCAGGAGCAATAATACCATTTCTAAGACCCAAAAAACTTTCCACAGATTTCAGTCCTGAATACTTATCATGGAAGCATGCACTGAATTTTTTAAAAAAAAATAATGATTTGCCAGACATTTTTATATCTGTTCCATGCACTTCACCTTTGAGGACAAGCAAAGATTTAGATAGAATGATATCAATATTTATTAGAAAAAAACCTGATCTTCTTGTAGCTGTTTCAGAATCAGAGAGAAACCCCTATTTCAATATGTTTAAAATGAAAAAAAATAATAAGATAGAAATATTTTCTAGACCTAAAAAAAAAATTTTTAGACGCCAAGATTGTCCGAAAATATATAATCTGACAACATTTGCATTTATTTCAAAACCAAATTATATTTTAAATTCTGACAATATCTACTCAAATAACGTGATTGGCCTTAAGGTAGATAAAAAACGATCAATTGATGTTGATACAGTTGAGGATATAAAATACGCAGAATTTTTGGGAAAAATATATGGAATTAAAAAATAAATATATCCTTTTAACAGGAAGCAAAGGCTTATTAGGTAATGCTATAATGAGAGAGCTAAAAAAGAAAAATAAAATTATATCAATAGATAAATATAATATTCAAACTCATAAAAACGTAGACCATTTTATTTGTGATTTAGAGTTTAGAAAAGATAGGAATATAGTTTCTCAAAAAATAAAAAAAAAATACAAAAAAATAGATATTTTAATTAATTGTGCAGGAGTTGTTTCTGATTTTTTTAACGAGAATGTAACAGATATTGATAAACAAAATCCAAAAATATGGGATAAATTTATGGAGACAAATTTAACAAGTATTTTTGATTTGATTTGTAAGTTTAAAAGAAATTTAGAAAGATCACATAATCCCTCTATAATAAATATATCTTCAATATATGCTACTTCCTATCCTGATTGGGAAATGTATAAAAATACAAAAGTGCAAAGTATATTGTCTTACAGTGTTTCAAAAGGCGGTTTACTAAATTTAACAAAATGGTTGGCAACATATCTAGCACCAAAAATAAGAGTTAACGCGATATCCCCGGGAGGTATAAAAAGAAAACAGCCTAAAATATTTATAAAAAAATATATAAAAAAAACTCCAATGAAAAGAATGTGTAGAACTGATGACGTTGTGAATTGTATTAAATTTTTGTCAAGTTATGAGTCAAGTTATATTACAGGTCAAAATATTATTGTAGACGGTGGATTTACACTAGCTTAAATAATATAATTATTTATTGAATTACTTAAATGATAACTACATCAAAAAAAACTATTTTAGGTATTAGTGTTAGTCATAACGCTAGCGCTTGCTTAATGCATGAAGGTGAAGTTATAGCCTGCTTGCAAGAAGAGAGATTTATTAACAAAAAAAATTTTTTTGGTTACCCAAAAAAGTCAATTGATTTTTGTTTAGATATTGCAAGACAAAGAAAACTAAATATAGATAAAGCGATTTTTACATCAAAAAAAAGATATATTTATGATTTAAAATATCCAATAGGTCATTTTTATTCAATTAAAGATTTTCACGACCATTATGGTAAAAAATTTTATGAGAGAAAAATTAAAAATTTATCTACTAAAAAATATTATACCCAACTAAAAAATGATAAAAGAAATCAAGAAAATTTATATCTTTCATTAAAAAATATCCCAGATAAGCACGATTTTAATTTAAAAAAAGCTAGAGAATTACAAACAAATTTTTTAATAAAACAATCTAAAGGTGAAATTAATAACATTGAGTTTTTTGATCATCATAGTTGCCATATAGCTTATGCATATTTTTCATCTAGAAAGAGATTAAAAAATTCTGCGATAATTACAATTGATAGTCAGGGTGATGGTTTAAATCAAACTGTTTGGATTTGTGATAGAAATAAAAAAATTCGAAAAATTTCTGAAAGTTCAGAGTGTGATATAGCAAGAACTTATAAATTAACAACATTGTTATTAAAAATGAAGCCTGATGAACATGAATATAAGGTCATGGGATTAGCTCCTTACTCAAAAAATGAATATTCTAGAAAAGTTTACGAGAGAGTTTATAAAAATCTTCTTCAAGTAAAAGGATCTAAAATAGTACATAAAAATAGACCCAAAGATTTATATAAATACTTAATCAAGTCAACATCCGGAGAAAGATTTGATAATATTGCGGGAGGAGTGCAAATTTTTGTTGAAGAATTAGTAGCAAAACTTTTTTTAAATATCTATAAAAAATACAAAGTTAAAAATTTTTATTTATCTGGTGGTGTTTCTATGAATATTAAAATGAATAAAATGATTAAAGATTTACCATATGTTGACAATTTTTTTGTTCAGCCATCAGGAGGCGACGAATCATTAGCAATGGGTGGTTGTTATTTAGAAGAAAAATTTAATTCGAAACCTTTTAAAAATATTTATCTGGGTAGAGATATATTTCATAACTTTACTGAAAAAAAATTTTTAAACTACATTAAAAATAAAAAAAACTTAAAATTAAAATTAAATTTTTCACCTAAGGAGGCCGCAAGACTGTTATCCAAAGGTGAAATTTTAGCAGTCGCAAGAGGTAGAGAAGAATTCGGTGCACGAGCACTTGGTAATAGAAGTATACTAGCCGATCCATCAAATGTTAAAATTATACAAAAAATTAACGAATTAATTAAGAATAGAGATTTTTGGATGCCTTTTGCATTAACTATTTTAGATGAAAAGCACAAAACGTTTCTTGTAAATAAAAAGAATATTAACAGTGAGCATATGACTATTGGTTTCGATACAGTAGAAAAAAAACACTCTTTAATAGAAGCAGGTACACATAGGTATGATAAATCTGTTAGGCCACAAATATTGATTAAAAAATCAAATCATAATTTTCATAATTTAATTATTGAGTTTTATAAATTAAAAAAAATTCCAGCTTTGTTAAATACCAGCTTAAATTTGCACGGTTTTCCAATAGCTTCAACAATAAAAGAAGTTTTATACACTTTTGAAAATTCAGATTTAAAATATCTTTACATTAATGATAAATTTTTAATCAAAAAGATAAATTAATTTTGATGAAAAACTAATTTCAAATGAAAATTGCATTTATAATTAATAAAAAAATGACCTTAAAATTCGTTAAGGATATAATTAATATTTGTTTGAAGAAAAATTTTAATATTTACTTATTATTTGATTACACAATCGATCGTCAGCATGGAAAATGGAGAGAATTTCCGTCACTAGATGTTTTTCAAAATGAAAATGAAAATATTTTTAAAATAGCCATAACTAAACATACTCAAATAGTAGAAATTTCAAAAAAAGAAAATCTTGACTATATAATCTCGATAATTTCTCCATCAAGTTTTAAAATAGAAAAAAAAAATCTTAATTGTAAATGGGTATTATTACAAAGTGGAATTGATACATTTCATTATGAAGATGATTTTAAAAATATTGACTATATCTTTTTTTATAGTGAATTTTGGAAAAATAAATGCTTGAACAAAAATAACAATAGCAAGAATTTATTATGTTTCGGCAATTCTCAGTTTGATAATCAAATAAATTTTAATAGAAAAAAAATTTTAAAAAAGTACAACCTTGAAGATAAAAAAATTTATTTATATCTACCGTTCGGTCCAGTAAATCTATACAATTTTTCATCAATTTTTACGAAATTTATAGCCCTTTATTTTTTTAACTGGCCAGATAAAGACGATAAATATTATTTTATTAAAAAAAAAATTTATAAATTTGCCTCTAGTTTCTATTTTAATGAAATAAATATTTTAAAGAAGATTTATACTTACTGCAAAAGTAAAAATATATATTTAGTTATAAAATCAAGATCTAAGAGACTCATTGATAAAAATTATATTAATTACTCTGATCTCATCTTATATGATGAAGAATTACTTAAACCCACAATACATGAAATATTACATATTTCAGATGTAGTATTTACACCACCCTCAACCGTGGTTGGAGAATCAATTTATTTTAAAAATAAAACTATAGTTTTGAATAATAATCTTTTCTCTTATAATAATAAGAAATACTTTGACTTTTTTTCTAAAGATTATTTTTTTTGGGAGAATTTAAGTAAAGGAATTAATACAATTGATTTTAAAAATAGAAATATTGGAGATATTATTAATTTTGAATTTTCTGAAACCGATAGAAAAAACTATTTATTAAAATTTTTTAATTTTAATGAAAATGTTAATGTTTCAAATAAAATTATCGAACAACTAGAAA
>CACBOA010000023.1:7500-10189 GCA_902540785.1 uncultured Pelagibacteraceae bacterium | reverse complement strand
TGGTAATTTTTTGATTTTGCAATTAACAGTTTTAAGTAATCAAAAATAGCAAAAAAAAGCCTGTAAAATAAGGGTTTTTTTTGTTTTTTTTAGTGTTAAATGCTTGATTTCCACAAATTTTAGCCTATAAGCAATTCCCTCTTTAAAAGATATTCAAATTGACTATATTTTTTAAAAATTATTGAGCTCATTGGAGCTTAATTAGCTATTTTAAAAGTAAATATTTAAGAAGAGAAGTGTGGACGGTTAAGGTTACCAAAATTTGTCGTACACACTTCAACATTATATAAATTTTATTCTTAGAATTTATATAGAAGCTAGTGTGCGCCGTTTTTAAACTTAAGAGTTTGATCATGGCTCAGAACGTACGCTGGCGGCACGCCTAACACATGCAAGTCGAACGAAGTAGCAATACTTAGTGGCAGACGGGTGAGTAACATGTAGGTATCTACCCTATGGCCTGGAATAACACGAGGAAACTTGTGCTAATACCGGATAAGTCTTTACGGAGAAAGCTTTATGCACCATTGGATGAGCCTGCACTTGATTAGCTTGTTGGTAAGGTAATGGCTTACCAAGGCTTTGATCAATAGCTGATTTGAGAGGATGATCAGCCACATTGGGACTGAGACACGGCCCAAACTCCTACGGGAGGCAGCAGTGGGGAATCTTGCACAATGGAGGAAACTCTGATGCAGCGATGCCGCGTGAGTGAAGAAGGCCTTTGGGTTGTAAAGCTCTTTCGTCGGGGAAGAAAATGACTGTACCCGAATAAGAAGGTCCGGCTAACTTCGTGCCAGCAGCCGCGGTAATACGAAGGGACCTAGCGTAGTTCGGAATTACTGGGCTTAAAGAGTTCGTAGGTGGTTGAAAAAGTTGGTGGTGAAATCCCAGAGCTTAACTCTGGAACTGCCATCAAAACTTTTCAGCTAGAGTTTGATAGAGGAAAGCAGAATTTCTAGTGTAGAGGTGAAATTCGTAGATATTAGAAAGAATACCAATTGCGAAGGCAGCTTTCTGGATCATTACTGACACTGAGGAACGAAAGCATGGGTAGCGAAGAGGATTAGATACCCTCGTAGTCCATGCCGTAAACGATGTGTGTTAGACGTTGGAAATTTATTTTCAGTGTCGCAGCGAAAGCGATAAACACACCGCCTGGGGAGTACGACCGCAAGGTTAAAACTCAAATGAATTGACGGGGACCCGCACAAGTAGTGGAGCATGTGGTTTAATTCGAAGATACGCGCAGAACCTTACCAACACTTGACATGTTCGTCGCGACTTTAAGAGATTAAAGTTTTCGGTTCGGCCGGACGAAACACAGGTGCTGCATGGCTGTCGTCAGCTCGTGTCGTGAGATGTTGGGTTAAGTCCCGCAACGAGCGCAACCCTCACTTTTAGTTGCCATCATTAAGTTGGGCACTCTGAAAGAACTGCCAGTGATAAGCTGGAGGAAGGTGGGGATGACGTCAAGTCCTCATGGCCCTTACGTGTTGGGCTACACACGTGCTACAATGGTATTTACAAAAGGAAGCAAGACGGCGACGTTAAGCAAATCCTTAAAAAATACCTCAGTTCGGATTGCACTCTGCAACTCGAGTGCATGAAGCTGGAATTACTAGTAATCGTGGATCAGCGTGCCACGGTGAATGCGTTCCCGGGTCTTGTACACACCGCCCGTCACACCATGGGAGTTGGTTCTACCTTAAGGCAAGGTTTAAAACCCTTGACCACGGTATAGTCAGCGACTGGGGTGAAGTCGTAACAAGGTAGCCGTAGGGGAACCTGCGGCTGGATTACCTCCTTTCTAAGGATGAGTGAAATATTCTTTCACTCTAAATAATATACAGGTTAATGTTGACCGTCCTCGTTTCTCTTCTTAAATTAGTGTTTCTCTTGCATGGGGGCCGGTAGCTCAGTTGGTTAGAGCACACCCTTGATAAGGGTGGGGTCGAAAGTTCGAGTCTTTCTCGGCCCACCAAATATATTTAGGGGGGGATTAGCTCAGCTGGGAGAGCGCCTGATTTGCATTCAGGAGGTCAGCGGTTCGATCCCGCTATCCTCCACCAGAGACACTTAGCTATAAAATTTGTGAATAATAAAATAATTAATATCAATATCTATATCCGAACATTAGTAGTGTTATTAGCTAATGTTCATAATAAAAATTTGATTCAACACAGAATTTTTTTCTGTGCATAAATCAAGCGTTTAAGGGCGTGTGGCGGATGCCTTGGCACTGAAAGCCGAAGAAGGACGTGATATACTGCGATAAGTTTCGGGGAGCTGTATGTAAGTTTTGATCCGAAAATTTCCGAATGGGGAAACCCACCACTTTATGTGGTACTTTAAACTGAATAAATAGGTTTAAAGAGACAACCTGGAGAACTGAAACATCTAAGTAACCAGAGGAAAAAAAATCAATTGAGATTCCGTTAGTAGTGGCGAGCGAAAACGGAACAGGCCAGTAGTTTTGTTAAAAAAATTTGAATAGTTTGGAAATGCTAACCACAGAGGGTGATAGTCCCGTATAAGTAATGTTTAACAAAATTCTTGAGTAAAGCGGGACACGTGAAATCCTGCTCGAATATAGGGGGACCACCCTCTAAGCCTAAATACTCTTCAGTGACCGATAGTGAACTAGTACCGTGAGGGAAAGGTGAAAAGAACCCCTATTAGGGGAGTG
>CACBOA010000023.1:0-2500 GCA_902540785.1 uncultured Pelagibacteraceae bacterium | reverse complement strand
TTTAATACCTAAGTGCCCCAAACCACCAATACCCAATATTCCAACTGTTGATCCTTTTTTTATGTTGAAATTTTTAAGTGCACCGAAAATTGTCCAACCAGCGCATAATAACGAAGCAGCATGAGAAGATTTAATTTTTTTAGGTATCTTAAAAACTGAACTTTGATCAATTTTCACAAAATTTGCAAAACCCCCATTTCTACCCACGCAAGTAAGCTCATATCTTTGACACATATTTTCATTACCGTCTTTACAATTTTTACATTTCATACA
The DNA here is from genome assembly GCA_902540785.1 of uncultured Pelagibacteraceae bacterium. Classification (GTDB taxonomy): domain Bacteria; phylum Pseudomonadota; class Alphaproteobacteria; order Pelagibacterales; family Pelagibacteraceae; genus Pelagibacter. The sequence goes on along the minus strand of CACBOA010000023.1, from coordinate 2,227 downwards.
AAATTTTGAAAACCAACCTACTCCTACTCTTTCATTAAGTGAAAACTTTTTTACATTCTTTCCTTTTTTAAACACCTCTCCAATAATTTCATGACCAGGGACAAATGGAAATTTTGCAAAATGCCAGTTTTTGTTAATCAGTTTAATATCACTTTGGCATAACCCACAGTATTTTACTTTAATTATAATTTCATCTCTCTTAGGATTGTTGATATAAAAATTTTGTTCAATTAAATTTGATTTAGCTTTTAAAGAAAAATAACCTTTAGTTTTAATTTTTTTTCCAGTTAGCATCTGTATTATTTTGGTTTGCAATAAAGAACAGTCTCAATATAGCTAATGTAAGAGTGCTGTCTAATATAAAGATTGTATATATTTCTATACTTTAAGTGCATATACTCAATTAATCTGTGATGATCCTTAGCAGTATGGTAAATGCAAATACATAAAATAGGTTTATGTTTTTTTATATATTTTCTTGCACCTTTAATAGCATTTAATTCTGATCCCTCTACATCTAAAGCGATTAAATCTGCCTTGAATTTGTTTACTAATTTATCAATTTTAAATCCTTCTACGAAATAGCTATTTCCAAATACTGTTTTTCTATTTATTGAAGCAGAAAGTCCCTTGTTTATTTGGTCATCATTAAATTTAAGTCGAATTTTTCTATCGTACAAAAGTGAGTTGTTGAGAATAACATTTGTTTGTTTTGAATATTTTTTTTTTAATTTATCAAACATTATTTTGCTTGGTTCAAAAGCAAAAACTTTTCCATTTTTTGAATTTTGAAGAAACCTATCAATGTGTTTTCCGTCAAAGGCTCCTGCGTATAAAAAATTTTTAATATTTTCTCTTTTTGGATTTTGAACTATATCGTTATTAAAATATGGACCATTATCTTTTAAATTGTTGTCTGTAAATATGCCATCAATTATGTTTTGTATTTTCTTAACGATAATTTTTTTACTTTTTTTATCCTTTAAAATCTTGACTATTTTCTTAATTTTATCTTTGTTTTTTTTATTCTTAAAATGATCATAATATTCAATTGATTTCTTATGAATAATATTAAAATAATATAATTGATTTTTCACAATTTGAGAATGTAGGTCAATTAAACCTGCAGTAATAATAATTAAACTTTTATCGTAACTTATCTTATGAACATCCTTAAGAGTTAAATAAGGAAGATCTTTTAGAAAAAAAGAACCAGATTTATTTTTTCTTGTTGTTTCTAAAATTCCGATTGGTTTTTTAAAAAGCTTTTTTTTGTAAGAATACTCTTTTAAAAAAAACTCTACATGAGGCCCTGCACCCCATAAAATTATATTATCAAATTTTTTTATTTTTTTATTAAAATTTAGGGTATTTATCATAGATAATGTTATAATAGGTAATAATTATATTCAATAAATTAAAGATGAAAAAAATTTTGATTACAGGAATATCAGGAAGTTTAGGAAGTGCTGTTGCAAAAAAACTTCTTTACCAAAATTATTTTATAATAGGGGTGAGTAAAAGTAAAAAAAATTATAAAAAATTTTTAAGTAAAATACAAAATAAATATAAAAAAAATTTAGACTATATAGAGTGTAATTTTAATAATAATTCTTCAGTTGATATGTTGTTTAAAAAATTAAGTAATAAACATCGTAATATTAATTATTTTATTAATTGTGCAGGTGTAATTTCTCGAAAAAATTTTTTAAAGGAAAAAATTCAAGATTGGGAAAAAATTTTGAAAATAAATACTCTAGTGCCAATGCAAATTAGCCAGTATTTATTGAACAGACCCAAGAATAAGTTGTCAGATTTGAAGTTCATCTTTCTTGGATCACAAATGTCTAGGCTGAATCATCCTGCTGCATCACCGATTTATTCAGTTAGTAAAGCAGCTATACAGCCATTAATAAGATATTGTACATCAAATTATGCTAAGCATGGTTGGACATTTAACAATGTTTCACCAGGAACAATTAAATCAAGAATGCAAAAAAATATAAAAAAAACAAAATTTATAAAAATGATAAAAAATATTCCCTCAAAAAAAATCGGCAAACCTGAAGATGTGGCAAATTTAGTTGCGTTTTTAATAAATGAACAGAGCAATTATATAAATGGTTCAATTATTAATCTAAATGGTGGTTCTTATTTAGATTAATTTCAAATATGAAAAAAAAAATACTAATTGTGGGTGCAGGGATAACAGCTAATGAAATATGTA
>CACBOA010000022.1 GCA_902540785.1 uncultured Pelagibacteraceae bacterium | reverse complement strand
ACAGTTTACGGTTTGGCAGGTAATGCCTACTCAGACCAAGCCTGTCAGAAAATATATAAACTTAAAAAAAGACCAAAAAATAACCCTCTAATAGTACATTATCTGAATATTCAAAGGTTGAAAAAAGATTGTCATTTAAACAATGACTTTATGAGATTATATAAAAAATTTTGTCCTGGTCCCCTAACATTTATCCTAGATCTTAAAAAATCATCAAAAATTTCAAAAATAATCACTAATAAAAAGAATACATTGGCAGTAAGATTTCCACGGCATTCAGTCACAAGAAGATTACTTAAAATTTTAGAATTTCCTTTAGCGGCTCCAAGTGCTAATCCCTCATCTAGAGTTAGTGCTGTTACATCCAATGATGTAAAAGAAGATTTTGGGAAAAAAATAAAGTATATACTAGAGGGTGGAAAATCATCTATCGGTGTAGAATCAACAATTATTGACCTTAGAAAGAATCCTAAAATCTTAAGATTGGGTGGTTTAAATGTTTCAACTATTCAAAAAATACTAAGAAAAAAAATAACAATAAGTAATAAACCATCAAAAATCATTTCGCCAGGTCAACTTAAAGTTCATTATTCACCAGGTTTGCCCATCAGACTTAATGCAAAAAAAATTCGTCAAGATGAAGCATGCTTGTTGATTAGAAAGAAAAAAGTAATTAAATCAAATTATTATTTTTTATCACAAAAAGGAAATTTAAAAGAAGCCGCAAAAAATTTATATTCTACTTTGAGAAAAATTAAAAAAAAGAAATTTAGCTCAATTGCAGTATGTAAAATTCCTGATAGAGGATATGGTAAAACTATTAATGATAGGTTATTAAGAGCATCAAGATTCAATGAAAAAACTACTTGAAGTAATAGAATTATCAAAAACTTATAACACAAAAGAAGCAGTAAAAGACGTTTCTTTTAAAGTAAATCAAAGTGAAATTATTGGTATACTTGGTCCTAATGGTTGTGGAAAAACTACTACAATCGGTATGATTTTAGGTTTATTAAAACCATCAAAAGGAAAGGTTTTAATAAATGGAGTCGAAATTGAAAACCAACGTGTAGATTTATTAAATCAATTAAATTTTATATCACCTTATATAGAGTTGCCAAAAAAATTGACAGTTAGACAAAATTTAGAAGTTTATGGGAGGCTTTATGATGTAAACGAACATAAAGCAAAAATTGATTATCTGTGTGAAAAATTAAGACTCTACGAATTTATAGATAAACTAACTGGGGAGTTATCATCTGGTCAAAAAAATAGAGTTAGTCTTGCAAAATCAATAATTAATAATCCAAAAGTTTTACTTCTTGATGAACCTACGGCATCACTTGATCCTGAAACAGGTGACTTTGTTAGAAGTTTTTTAGAAGAATATCAACAGGAAAATAAAACATCAATTCTATTAGCATCACACAATATGGCAGAGGTAGAGCGACTATGTTCTTCAGTTTTAATGATGAATAAAGGATCGATTATTGATGAGGGTAGACCAGAGGAATTAATTAAAAAACATGGAAGAAAAAATATGGAAGAAGTTTTTTTAAAACTTACAAGGGAAAAGGTATGAATTTCAATAAAATGTATGGTCTTTTCCTTAGACACTTTTATTTAATTAAAAGTTCTTTACCAAGAATTTTGGATTTAATTTATTGGCCGACAATTCAAATAATTTTGTGGGGTTTTATCTCAAAGTTCTTCTCAATACATAGTGACTACTATAGCAATACTTTGGGAGTAATTTTAACATGTGCAATACTTTATGATATTCTTTTTAGATCAAGTATTAGTTTTAACATGCTTTTTTTAGAAGAAATCTGGAGTAGAAATTTCACAAATTTGTTTATAGCACCTCTTAAACTTAAAGAAATTATTATTTCATTAATTTTTACGGCTTTAATAAGGACTTTGATAGGATTGGTTCCTGCGATAATGCTAACCTCTCCTTTATTTGGTGTGTCAATTTTAAAATTAGGATTACCACTTTTATTCCTATTCCTTAGTTTATATCTTTTTGGAATAACACTTGGGTTGTTTGTGAGTTCAGGACTAATTAGATTTGGTCCATCTTTTGAAAATATTGCATGGTCATCCCTATTTTTGCTAGCTCCTTTAGGATGCATATATTATCCAATAGAAATTCTACCAGAATTATTTCAATTGATAGCAAAAGGTTTGCCACTTGTTTATATTTTCGATGAGACCAGAAACATACTTTTAAATGGTTCAATTGATTATACAAATTTAAAACAAGCATATTTATTAAACCTGATCTATTTAATCATCGGAATAATTCTATTTTATTTATCTTTTTTGAGAGCTCGAATTAAAGGAACATTAATTAATATGGGTGAATAATTGGTGCGCCTGCTAGGAGTCGAACCCAGAACCTCCTGATCCGAAGTCAGGCGCTCTATCCAGTTGAGCTACAAGCGCATTTAGTATTAATATTATATTTTATGGAAAAAAACATTAATTTTATAGTCAAAGAGGATGAGAAGAATTTAAGGGTTGATGTTTTAATTAACAAAAGAGAGGAATTAATTAGTAGAACTAGGATTAAAAATTTAATTCTAAAAGAAAAGTTAACACTAAATAATGAAATAATTAAAAGTCCATCAAAAAAAGTCTCAATTGGTGATACTATAAATCTTAAGATTCCAGAGCCTGAAATAGCATCCCTTAAACCTTACGAATTTAAATTAGAAATAATATACGAAGATGATGATCTATTAGTAATTAATAAACCTGCCGGAATAATCATGCATCCAGGAGCTGGAAATTACGATAAGACAATTGTTAATGCATTGATGCATTATGATAAGGATTCTTTATCAAATATAGGTGACGAGTTAAGACCTGGTATTGTTCATAGAATTGATAAAAACACATCTGGTTTAGTTGTAATTGCAAAAAACAATGAAACTCATGAAAATTTATCAAAACAATTTAGTGATCATACAATTATAAGAGAGTACCAACTTTTAATATGGGGAAAATTAAGACCCTCCTCAGGAAGGATTGAAACATTTATAACTCGTAGTTCAAAAAATAGACAACTTATGGAAGTTAGTAGTTCTAAGGGTAAAAAAGCTATAACAAATTATAAAACACTTGAAATTTTTGAAAATCAGAAAACACCAACCTTAAGTTTAGTTGAATGTAAATTAGAAACAGGAAGAACACATCAGATAAGAGTTCATATGAATTATAAAGGTAATAGTCTAGTTGGAGATGATAAATATAAAAAAAAATATAAAAAGTTAAAAAATATTGATTTAGATATCCAAAATTCAATTACTAAATTAAATAGACAATTTCTGCATGCAAAAACTCTAGGATTTATACATCCTCAAACTAAGAAAGAGATGATTTTTTCCTCACTTTTGCCACAAGATCTTAATAATATCCTAAAAATGCTTAGAAACACTGAGGAATAAATTATTGAAAATTAGGTATAATTAATTAAATAAACACTTCTATGAGCGCAACAATAAGTAATAATCTGCCAACCCTTTCTAATGAAGGTGGGCTATCTGCATATTTAGATCAAATTAAAAAATTTCCGATGTTAGCTGCAGAAGAGGAATATATGCTAGCAAAAAATTGGAAAACGACTGGGAATATTAAAGCTGCAGAAAAACTAGTCACTAGTCACTTAAGATTAGTTGCAAAGATTGCAATGGGCTACAAAGGATATGGTTTGCCTATCAATGAAATGATTTCTGAAGGAAATGTAGGTCTCATGCAAGCTGTTAAGAAATTTGAACCAGAAAAGGGTTTTAGATTAGCAACTTATGCAATGTGGTGGATTAAAGCTTCTATTCAAGAATATATTTTAAGATCTTGGAGTCTTGTAAAAATTGGAACAACTACAGCTCAAAAAAAATTATTTTTTAATTTAAAAAAAATTAAAAATCAAATTTCTCCAGAAACTGAAGGAGACTTGAGAGATGAGCACGTTAATCATATCGCTAGTAAGCTTGATGTAAGTAAAGAAGAAGTCGTTTCAATGAATAGAAGACTTTCTGGAAAGGAATTCTCCCTTAATGCCCAAGTTGGGGAAGATGGCGATGAATGGCAAGATTGGTTGGTTGATAAAGAACTTGATCATGACTTGAAATTTGCTCACCACGAGGAAATGGAACAAAGAAAAGATTTATTAAAAGAGTCTATTAAAGTTCTTAACGATAGAGAAAGAGAAATTTTATACTCAAGAAGACTAAACGATGACCCAACTACACTAGAAGATTTAAGTAAAAAATATAAAATTAGCAGAGAAAGAGTTAGACAAATAGAAAACAAAGCATTTGAAAAACTCCAAAAGCATATGCTTCTTTTAGCTAAATCAAAAAATCTTTTACCCGCAAACTAAACTTCAAAAGGGTTTTCAATTAAAATAGTATCATCCCTTTCTGGACTGGTTGATATACTTGATACTTTTGCGCCAATGAAATCTTCTACTGCAAAAATATATTTTTTTGCATTTTCAGGTAACGAGTCAATATTTTTGACTCCACTTGTAGAAACTTTCCATCCTGGAAAAGTTTCATAAATTGGTTTTATTTTTATCTGGTCCTCTACGGCAGCAGGTAAATAATCTAATTTTTTACCATCAAGCTCATAAGCAACGCACATTTTAATTTTATCTAATTCATCTAGTACATCTAATTTCGTTAAAGCAATACCATCAATACCTGAAACTTTAATAGTTTGCCTCACTAAAACACCATCAAACCATCCACATCTTCTTTTTCTACTTGTAACAGTTCCAAATTCTTTTCCGCGTGTTCCTAAAAGTTCACCGATATCATCTGTTAACTCTGTAGGAAAAGGGCCCTCTCCAACTCTTGTTGTATAAGCTTTTGTAATGCCAAGAACATAATTTATCGAATTAGGGCCACAACCAGTTCCTGTCGCTGCGCTTGAGGCAACTGTATTAGATGAAGTTACAAAAGGATAAGTTCCATGATCTACATCAAGTAAAATACCTTGAGCTCCTTCGAATAAAATTTTTTTTTTTTGTTTTTTAAATTGATCAATCTTTAACCAAACTGGCTGAGAGAATTCTAATATTTTAGGTGCTATTTCAAGCAAATCAGATTTAAGCTGATCTTTTTCAAAAATTTTTTTTCCCAGACCTTTTCTAATTGCATTATGATGAAGTAATACTGAGTCTAATCTTTGATCTAAATTTTTTTCAGATCTTAGATCCATAACTCTTATAGATCTTCTTCCAACTTTATCTTCATATGCTGGTCCAATTCCACGTCTTGTGGTTCCTATTTTACTTTTTCCTGCTGCATCTTCTCTTATCTCATCCATTTCCCTGTGAAAAGGTAAAATCAAATTTGCAGATTCTGAAATAATAAAATTATTTACATTTACTTCTACGCCTTTAGATTTTATTTCTTCTATTTCCTCCAATAAAGCCCATGGATCTACGACAACTCCGTTACCAATAATTGATATTTTGCCATTTCTAACTATTCCAGACGGCAGTAATCTCAATTTATATGTAACACCATCAATCACTAAAGTATGGCCGGCATTGTGACCTCCTTGGAATCTTATTACCACATCAGCCTGTTCGGATAACCAATCAACAATTTTTCCTTTACCTTCGTCACCCCATTGAGATCCAACAACAACAATATTTTTCATTATTAAAATTTTCTATTTACTTTTAAGGAAGTGAGATGGTTAATTGGGCCATGACCTTTTCCATATTGCGGGTTTGATTTAATGGCTGAATTTACATACTTAATTCCAAGCTCACAAGATTTCTTTACTGTTTTTCCACATGAAAGAAAAGTTGTAACTGAGCTAGATAAAGTACAACCTGTACCATGAGTATTCTTTGTTTTGTGACGCTCGCTTTTAAAGATCTTAATATCTTTTGTGTTTATTAAAATATCTATTACATTTTTATGTTTTAAATGGCCTCCTTTTATCAGTACATTTTTTGCTCCTAACCCTAAAAGTTTGTTAGCAGCAAAAATCATATCCTCTTTTGATATAATTTTTGTTTTAGTCAAAATTTCTGCCTCAGGAATATTGGGCGTAACAAGCGATACTTTTTTAATTAGTTTTAATTTTAATAATTGAATAGCTTTACTATCTATCAATTTAGCTCCTCCTTTAGCAACCATTACTGGATCTAACACGATTTTTTTAACTTTAATTACATCCAAAGCTTTCAGTACCATTCTTATAACCTCTGAAGAATGAAGCATACCAATTTTTATTGCATCAGGTCTAATATCTTTACAAGTATAAATAATTTGATTAAAAATTTCTTTTGGACTAATCGCAACAATTGATTTTACACCTATAGTATTTTGCGATGTTACTGCAGTTATTGCTGTCATTGCATAAGAGCCTAGAGCAGTAACAGTTTTTATATCAGCTTGGATACCTGCACCACCAGAAGAATCTGATCCTGCAATAATTAAAATTTTTGAATTCGGTTTCAATTTATTTAATTTTTTTTGTGATGATATTCACACATTTATATAAAAGAGCTTTATTTTCACTTTCACCCATCACTCTAATTTTAGACTCTGTTCCTGATTTTCTTACTAAAATTCTTCCTTTAGCTTTAATTAATTTTTCTGCAATTTTTATAGTTTTTTTTATCTCTGGTTTGTCAATAATATTTTTATCTTTTACTAATATATTTTCTAAAAGCTGAGGTGTCTTCTTAAATTTTTCAAAAAATTCACTAGCTTTTTTTCCCTTTCTCAAAGCAAAAAGAGACTCCAGGGCTACCAGCAGCCCATCTCCTGTAGTTGCAAATTTACCCAAAATAATATGTCCTGATTGTTCACCCCCCAAATTGAACTTATATTTTTGCATTTTTTCTTTAACATATCTATCACCAACATTTGCCCTTATAAATTTAATTTCTTTTGATTTAAAATATTTTTCTAAACCATAATTTGACATTAATGTTCCAACAACTCCCCCTTTTAACATTTTTTTATTTTTCCATCTTGTTGCTAAAGCGGCTATAATTTGATCTCCATCTATTATATTGCTTTTTTCATCACACATAATGATTCTGTCAGCATCTCCATCTAAAGAAATTCCTATATGTGCTTTATATTTTTTTACAGCAGATCTAATTTTTCTTGGAAAAGTTGATCCACATTTTTTATTGATATTTAAACCATTTGGTTTAACACCTATTGCTATGACTTTGGCTCCTAATGATTTCAATAATTCAGGACCTGCCTTATAACCAGCACCATTTGCACAATCGATTACTATTCTTAGTCCTCTTAAATTGAACTCTTTAGTGAAATTTTTTTTTAATATTTTAATATATTTTTTTGTACCTGTTTCTAATCTTTTAACTCTTCCTAATTTTTCAGAATGTGAGAGGTTTTTTGAGATTTTTTTATCTATAAGTCCCTCAATTTTTTTTTCTATTTTATCTGATAATTTCATTCCATCAGGACCAAACAATTTTAAACCATTGTCAAAATGTGGATTGTGAGAGGCAGTGATCATAATACCCATATTAGCCTTCATTTCTTTTGTTAGCATAGCTAAACCATTAGTTGGTAAGGGTCCAAGGGTATAAACATGCATACCAGCTGAAGCCAAACCTGAAACAAGAGCTGGCTCAAGTGTATATCCTGACAATCTCGTATCTTTTGCAATTATTGCTGTTTGTTTTCTTTTTTTTTGAGATTTAAAATATGTTCCGCTAGCAAGTCCAAATTTAAAGAACATATCTCCATTTATATATTTGCTATTAACTGCTCCTCTTATTCCATCTGTCCCAAAATATTTTTTTGTCATTAATTTTTGACTATCTCGTTAAAAACTTTAATACCTTGCTTAACTTCATTAACATCATGAATTCTTAAAATCTGAATCCCTTGCATTAAAAGAAATATTGAAGAAGCCATGGTTCCACCGATTCTTGTTTTGCTATCATTTTTTTTTGATATATCTTTAATAAATCTTTTTCTTGAATTCCCCACTAATATAGGAAAACCTAATGAATGAAAAATAGAAACACCTCTTAAAAGATTCATATTATGTTTCAAATTTTTTCCAAATCCAATTCCAGGATCTAAAATTATATTATTATGTTTAATACCCTTAGATCTTATTAACTTAATCTTATCTTCAAAATAATCATAAATATCTAATAATTCATTTTTATATTTTGCATTCTTTTGCATATTTTCTGGCGTACCAACTGAATGCTGTATTACAAATGGAATTTTATACTTTTTTAATATATTTATTGTTTTGGGGTCATAACTTAATCCTGAAACATCATTAATAAGTTTAACTCCCATTTTAATGCCATTTTCCATAATGCTGGATTTTCTTGTGTCTAAAGATATTGGTATTTTTTTTACAATTAATTTTAATATCTTTTTAATTCTATTCCATTCTCTATTTTCATTTACAGGCTTGGACCCAGGTCTTGTAGATTCCCCACCAACATCTATTATAGATGCGCCACTTTTGTATAAACTCATGGCATGAGTAATACCTTTATTTTTTTTATTAAATTTTCCTCCATCAGAAAAACTGTCAGGTGTAAGATTTAATACTCCTAAAATATTTGGAATTTTTTTAAAATTTAAATTTGAAAAATTTGATTTTTTTGACCTAATTTTTTTTAAATCTGAATTTATTTTTGTTTTTAATTTTTTTGGTAAATTTCTAATTTTATTTATTGAAATTTTTCTAATTTTTTTTCTTGTAATTATCTCAATATGGTCAAAAGATATTTCTTTAATCTGATGTAAAGGGATCGATTGTTTTTTATTTACTAAAATCTTTGATTGTTTGCCGAAGTAGAAATTACACGCTCTTGTGTAATATCTCGGCATTATTTATTAATGAACAATTTTTGGTTTCAAACCCATCGCGCCCAAAGCTGAATCTTGATCATCTTTAGACTCTGGATTATCTAAAACTTTATCTTTAGGATATAAATTTTTATTAATTATATTCTCTATTTCTTCACCAGTTAAAGTCTCATAAGTTATTAGAGCTTTTGCAATTTTATGTAGATCATCTATTTTTTCTGTTAATATCTTTTTTGCTTGATTATAACCTTCGTCAACAAGCTTTCTAATTTCTTTATCAATTTTTTGAGCTACAGCTTCTGAAACTGATTGTGTCTGTGTTACTGATCTTCCTAAAAACACCTCTTCTTGATTTTCACCATACTCGACAGGTCCCATTTCTTCACTCATACCATACTTGGTTACCATGGCTCTTGCGAGTTGAGTTGCTTGGTTTATATCAGATCCTGTTCCTCCCCCAGCACCAGTGGTAATATCGTCTTTACCAAAAATAAGTTCTTCTGCCACTCTGCCTCCAAAGCACACTGCCAACCTAGCTTTAAGATATTTGATGGAATAACCGTGTTTATCTCTCTCAGGTAAATTCATTACCATACCAAGAGCTCTTCCCCTTGGGATTATTGTTGCTTTGTGAATTGGATCGTAACTAGGCATATTAAATGATACTAACGCATGTCCACCTTCGTGGTAAGCTGTAAGTTTCTTCTCATCTTCGGTCATGACCATGGATCTTCTTTCAGCTCCCATCATTACCTTATCCTTTGCTTCCTCAAACTCCATTAAAGTAACTATTCTCTTATTTTTTCTCGCAGCTAACAATGCTGCCTCATTAACAAGATTTGCTAAGTCTGCTCCAGAAAAACCTGGGGTACCTCTTGCAATGGTTCTTAAATTTACATCTGGGGCCATTTTAATTTTTTTCACATGTACTTTTAAAATCTTTTCTCTACCTATAATATCAGGATTTGATACTACAACTTGTCTATCAAATCTTCCTGGTCTTAGCAAAGCAGGGTCTAAAACATCTGGTCTGTTAGTTGCAGCAATTATAATTACACCTTCATTAGTATCAAAGCCATCCATCTCAACTAAAAGCTGATTAAGGGTTTGTTCTCTTTCATCATTTCCCCCACCTAAACCTGCTCCACGACTTCTACCAACAGCATCGATCTCATCAATAAAGATTATACATGGAGAATTTTTTTTACCTTGATCAAACATATCTCTAACTCTTGATGCACCAACACCCACAAACATTTCCACAAAATCTGAACCAGATATAGTGAAAAATGGAACACCTGCTTCTCCTGCAATTGCTCTTGCAAGTAAAGTTTTTCCTGTTCCAGGAGGACCCACCAACAATGCTCCTCTAGGAATTTTTCCACCAAGTCTACTAAATTTTTTTGGGTCTTTTAAAAATTCTACTATCTCCTCAACTTCTTCCTTAGCTTCCTCTACTCCTGCAACATCATTAAAGGTTACTTTCCCCTTTAGCTCGTTCATCATTTTTGCTTTTGATCTTCCAAAACCCATGGCTCCACCTTTACCACCTTGCATTTGTCTCATAAAGAAAATCCAAACCGCAATTAATAACAACATTGGAAACCAAGAAAGTAACACTCCAAACAATGACGGCATTTTTTCTTCAATAGGGGCTGCAGAAATGCTGACACCTTTTTCTGACAGTTTCTCTATTAAGTTTGGGTCGTTTGGTGAATATGTGGTGAAATTATTACCGTTCGAGTAAGTTCCTTTTATGTTG
>CACBOA010000021.1 GCA_902540785.1 uncultured Pelagibacteraceae bacterium | reverse complement strand
TAATTGGATCTGGTCCGGCCGGATATACCGCAGCAGTTTATGCGGCAAGAGCAATGCTTAACCCTATCTTGGTTTATGGCTCAGAACCTGGAGGACAGCTCACCACAACTACAGACGTTGAAAATTATCCTGGTTTTGCCGATGTTATACAAGGTCCATGGTTGATGGATCAAATGAAAGAGCAAGCTAAAGCAGTTGGAACTGAAATGATAGAAGATCATATTAGTTCAGTTAATTTAAAAACTTCTCCTTTTGAAGCAATCGGTGATACCGGTCAAAAATACACTGCAGACAGCATTATCATCTCAACTGGTGCTCAAGCAAGGTGGTTAAACTTAAAATCTGAACAAGAATTTAGGGGGTTTGGCGTTTCGGCATGTGCCACTTGTGACGGATTTTTCTTTAAGGACAAAGAGGTTGCAGTTGTGGGTGGTGGTAACGCAGCTGTTGAAGAAGCAATGTTTCTTACAAAATTTGCCTCAAAAGTAAAATTAATCCACAGAAGAGACAGTTTAAGAGCAGAAAAAATGCTTCAAAAAAAATTAATGGAGAACAAAAAAATTGAAATTATCTGGGACTCAGTCATAGAGGATATTGTTGGAGACCAAGACCCTAAGAATGTTAAAGGAATTAAAGTAAAAAATGTAAAAACAAACAAAATTGAGGAAATTAAATTAGATGGAGTTTTTATTGCTATCGGTCATGATCCCGCTACACAATTATTTAAAGATCAACTCACTATGGATAAAGAAGGTTATTTAATTACTAAACCAGATTCTACAGAAACAAATATTCCTGGTGTTTATGCAGCTGGCGATGTTAAAGATAAAACATTTAGACAAGCGGTAACTGCAGCTGGAATGGGTTGTATGGCAGCTTTGGAAGCTGAAAAATTTTTATCACATTAAAGTGAAAAATAATTTACATGTATTTTTAGGTGCAACAGTAGCAGATGCTGCAGCAAGACCTTTACATTGGGTTTATAATCAAAAAAAACTAAATTCTTACATAAAGGGAAAAAAAGACTTTTCCTTCTTAAAAGAAAATAAAAGTCCCTTTTATAATATTAAAACAGGTAAAGTTTCTGGATATAATGAAATTGGGCAGGTGATGTTCAAAACATTGCTTGAAGGACATGATGATATCAACCCACGTTTTAAAAAAAATATTCTTAAAAATTTCGGCCCCGGAAGTATTTATTGGAGGAATCTAGGACTTAGATCAAAATATAAAAAAGTTAAAGACTGGCGTGGCATAATTAATGGGCCTTGGATTCACCAAAATGTAATTGAAACTGTAAATAATATAAAATTAAAAAAAAAATCTACTGGTGGGGTTAAAGTAAATGAGTCAGATGGTTTTTGTGCCAGCCTTCCATATTTTCTTTATGGTTATGATTTTAAAAGTTTAGAGAAGATAATCACTACTGTAACAATTTCAAAGATAAGTCACAAATATGCATTAGCAAAATTTCACATTATAGATCTTGCTCTTAAAGGTGCAAAAAATCCAATAAATGAATTTGTTAAAAAATTTAAAAAAAACCCTAATTACAAGATTATTATAGATGACATAATTAAAATTAGAAAATTAAAATCAAATTCTCACTCATTGATTGTAAAAAAACTAGGAATGGCATGCAGCTACCCAGGTACATTTAATAGCTCTATTCATGCAATAATAAGTTCAACAAACTATCAAAGAGCTATTTTGAAAACAATTAAGGCTGGTGGATGTAATTGCTCTAGAGCAAATTTTATTGGCGCATATTTTGCGGCATTAAAAGGACTAAACTCTATTCCAAAATCGTGGATTAAAAAAACTCTTCCAGCAAAAAAGATTTTAAATCAAAAATAAAACTATTTTTTTATACTTTCACAAAAAGATTTTATTCTTGCCATAGCTTTTTTTAAGTTTTGCATCGAAGTTGCATAGGAGATTCTAAAATATCCATCTAATCCAAAAGCAGATCCTTGTACGACTGCTACATTTTCTTTTTCAAGTAACTTTTGAACGAAATCAGTATCCGTTTTTAATTTTGTCTTTTTATTCAATAAACCTTTACAGCTTGGAAACACATAAAATGCACCGTTGGGTGTTAAACAATTAATACCTTTGATATTATTTAGACATTTCACAACAAAATTTCGTCTTGCTTTAAAAGCGTTAGCTCTAGTTTTTATAAAACCTTGTTTTCCATTTAAAGCCTCAACTGCTGCTGCTTGACTAATTGAAGAGGGATTTGATGTAGATTGTGATTGGATTTTACCAATAGCTTTAATGATATCTTTTGGGCCAGCTGCATAACCTATTCTCCAGCCTGTCATCGCATATGATTTACTGACACCATTCATAGTAAGCGTTCTATCTTTTAATTTTGAAATTTGTGCAATCGTGAAAAAATTAAAGTTATCATATCGGACGTGCTCATAAATATCATCACTTAAAATGTGTATTTTTTTATTCTTAATTAAAACCCTCGCTAAATCTTGAATTTCTTTTTTTGAATAGCCTGCACCTGTTGGATTTGAAGGTGAATTAATAATGACCCATTTAGTTTTTTTTGAAATAGCTTTTTTTAATTTTTTTGCAGTGAGCTTAAAACCTTCTTGTTCAGTGCATTTTACAATTTTAGGTCTACCTCCAGCTAACAAAACCATATCAGGATAAGAAACCCAAAAAGGAGCTGGGATAATTACTTCATCTCCTTTGTTTAAGGTTGCCATAAAGGTATTGTAGAGAACTTGTTTCCCTCCTGTACCAACAGTAATTTGATCGGTTGAATAATTCAATTTGTTTTCTCTTTTAAACTTTTTAACAATTGCCTTTTTTAAAACTGGAGTGCCATCTACGGCAGTATATTTTGTGTCTCCTTTTTTTATCGCTTTTATAGCAGCGCTTTTAATATTATCAGGAGTATCAAAATCTGGTTCTCCAGCTCCTAAACCAATAACATCTTTTCCTGCAGCTCTTAGTTCTCTAGCTTTTTGAGTTACTGCAATAGTTGGCGATGGCTTAATTCTTTTTAGACTGTCTGATATTATGCTCATTGAAATATAAATTAATTCTACTACGTTCTTTAATATATGGAAAATACATATCAAGATTTAATTACAGATATCCAGAGTAAAAATCCAAAAATCAGTGGAAAACTAGAGGGTGGTAAAAAGTTTAAAATTAAATCTGACTTCAAACCGGCTGGTGATCAACCTGAAGCTATTAAAAGATTGGTTAAGGGAGCTAATAAAGAGGAATTTAATCAAGTTTTACTTGGAGTAACTGGATCCGGAAAAACTTTTACAATGGCAAAAGTAATAGAGGCAACGAACAGACCAGCTTTAATTTTAGCTCCAAATAAAACTCTGGCAGCTCAGCTTTATGGTGAGATGAAAACTTTTTTTCCTGATAATGCTGTTGAGTATTTCGTCTCATATTATGATTATTACACTCCAGAGGCATATGTTCCTAGATCAGATACTTATATCGAAAAAGAAG
Source organism: uncultured Pelagibacteraceae bacterium (assembly GCA_902540785.1). Taxonomy (GTDB): domain Bacteria; phylum Pseudomonadota; class Alphaproteobacteria; order Pelagibacterales; family Pelagibacteraceae; genus Pelagibacter. The sequence goes on along the minus strand of CACBOA010000021.1, from coordinate 7,555 downwards.
CATCTATAAATGAGCAAATAGATAGAATGAGACATTCAGCTACAAGATCTCTACTTGAAAGAGACGATGTGCTAATTGTTGCAAGTGTGTCTTGTATCTATGGACTAGGTTCGGTTGAGGCCTATAGTAAAATGACATTAACTCTTCAAAAAAATTATGATTATAACAGGGAACAAATAATTAAGTCCTTAGTCGCTTTACAATACAAGCGTAATGATCAAAATTTTTATAGAGGAACATTCAGAGCAAGAGGAGAATATTTGGAAATATTTCCATCTCATTTAGAGGATAGAGCTTGGAGACTTAGCTTATTTGGAGAGAAGCTTGAACAAATAGAAGAGTTTGATCCCTTAACTGGAGATAAAGTAAGAGATCTTAGTTTGGTAAAAGTATACGCTAATAGCCATTACATCACACCAAAACCCACAATCGAACAGGCAGTCATCAACATAAAAAAAGAATTAGAAATAACACTCAAAAAACATAAAGCTGAAAACAAATTATTGGAGGCCCAAAGGTTAGAAGAAAGGACTAAATTCGATTTAGAAATGATAGAAGCAACGGGATCTTGTGCTGGAATTGAAAATTATTCAAGATTCTTATCTGGGAGAAAACCTGGGGAACCTCCGCCAACATTATTTGAATATTTTCCTGATAACACACTAATTTTTGTTGATGAGTGCCATGTCACTGTTCCTCAGCTGAATGGTATGTATAAAGGAGACAGATCACGAAAAAGTACTTTAGCGGAGTATGGTTTTAGACTTCCCTCTTGTATGGACAACAGACCATTAAAATTTGAAGAATGGGATTTAATGAGAACACAAACTATTTTTGTTTCAGCTACGCCAGGTCCATGGGAATTAGATCAAACAAAAGGTAAATTCATCGATCAAGTAATAAGGCCAACTGGATTAATTGATCCTCCAGTAGAGATGAGACCTGCAAAAAACCAAGTTGATGACTTGATGCATGAATGTAAAAAAGTTGTTGAAAAAAATCACAGAGTTTTAGTAACCACTCTTACTAAAAAAATGGCTGAAGATTTGACTGAGTATCTGCATGAGAATGGGGTAAAAGTTAGATACCTCCACTCGGACATAGATACATTAGAAAGAATCGAAATAATGAGAGATTTAAGGATGGGTGTTTTTGATGTTTTAGTTGGAATTAATTTGTTGAGAGAAGGTTTGGATATACCGGAATGTGCGTTAGTTGGAATTTTAGATGCAGACAAAGAAGGTTTTTTAAGATCTGAGACGTCTTTAATTCAAACCATAGGAAGGGCAGCTAGAAATGTGGATGGTAAAGTTATCTTATACGCAGATAAAGAAACCAAAAGTATAAAAAAAGCAATGCAAGAAACCGACAGAAGGAGATCAATTCAACTTGCATACAATAAGAAACACAAAATTGATGCTAAGACAGTAAAAAAAGAAATAAGTGATATTTTAGAAAGCGTATATGAAAAAGATTATGTAAAAATTAGTGAAGGATCTAATGTTGGTGGAAACTTAAAAAAACATTTAAAAGCTTTAGATAAAAAGATGAAAGAATCTGCCTCTAATCTTGAGTTTGAAGAAGCTGCCAAAATAAGAGATGAAATAAGAAAATTACAAAGTACTGAGCTTGAAATAACTTTAAACCCTAAGATAAGACAGTATGATGTAAAAAATAAGATCTATCCAAAAGGGAGATCTACTCTAGGTATGCCTGGGACTAGAGTGACTAAAAAAAGAGATAAAAAGTGGAAGCACGGAAGATAATAATCACTGGTGGGGCAACTAGAATTGGTGCAGCAATTGCTGAGGAATTATCTGGCCCGAATATAAAAATAATTATCCATTACAATAAATCAAAAATCAAGGCCGAAAAGTTAAAGAGGAAATTACAAAAATATGGATCAATTGTAAATTTAGTTAAAGGTGACTTAAGCAAAGAAAAGGATATTTTGAAAATTATCAAATTTTCAAAATCAAAAATGAAATTTTTTGACTGCTTAATTAATAATGCCTCAATATTTGAGAATGACAAATTAGAGAATTTTAGCTCAAAAAGTTGGGAGAAGCATCTTTCAACAAATCTTAAAGCCCCTGCTCTTTTGTCAAAAGAGTTTTCAAAGAATACTAGGGGCAAAAATAACAACATCATAAATATTATTGACCAAAGAGTTTTTAAGCTAACTCCATTTTTCTTTTCTTATACGCTAAGTAAAAGTGGACTTTATACATTAACAAAAACTAGTGCTATGAGTCTTGCACCAAAAATACGTGTAAACGGTATAGCTCCTGGCCCAACAATAAAGAATAAAAGACAATCTGATAAACATTTTAAAAAACAATACTTAGCAACACCATTAAAAAAACAGGTGAATGTTGAGGAAATATGTAAAGCTGTAAAATTTTTTATTGAAAATAGTTCTATTACAGGTCAAGTTTTGGCAATTGATAGTGGTCAAAATTTGAATTGGCAAACTCCCGATGTTATAAATAGCAAAGAATGAGATTTTTAATTCTTACTATCTGGTTATATCTTACAACAATAGTTTATGCGGATAATCATAATATTAATCAAAGTGGATTTTTATCAAAAAAATTAGAGGTAACAGAACTATCAAAAATAGATAATCCTAAAGAAAAAATAATTTTAATTTATAATCACGGTCAAAATACTTTTGATGGTTCGGGAAAATCTTGTACTGATTATGGACAAATTAGAAATCAAGGTTCACTTGTTGGTGAGAGAATAAATGGAAAAGAGATTATGGTTTATAATCTTTGTACTCATAAAATCAAAGGTGATATGCCACTAAAATGGTGGATATCAAAAGATAAACCGTATGTTGGAAAAACAAAAATAGACAAAAGGGTTGATGCTAATTTGCAATTAGTAAAACAGCTAAATTCTTTAGGTGTTCCAAAAAATCAAATTTTTGTCACTGGACATTCGTGTGGAGGTCTCACAACTTTACTATTTTTTTCAAGATACCCCGATCAAGCAGCTGGAGGAATAGCATATATGCAGGCATGTTTTGGTAAACTTTCAAAACAATATAAAGTTAAAAAACTAGGAGCTGATAAAGCTTTAGAAAATTTCAAAAAAAAAAGACCTGGTCCATATAAAGTCAGAGAAAAATTTAACAACGAAATTAAAAATTTGAAAGTACCTCTTCTAGCCTTTACTCATCCAAGAGATAATTATGAAGGATTACTATCAGACTGGCTGGGAGATATACCTGGCATGAAAAGAATAGTCATTTCAGATGATTTAAAAATTAACGGTGTAAAATGTAAAAAGAAGGGAAAATATAAAACGGAGCCTATCAAGAGAGGACACGATATGGACCAAGGCACTTGTTTCCAGTACTATAATTCAGAAATAAAAAACTATATCAAATCAAGAATTTAATTTATGAGAAAGAATAATTTCAAAGTTGTTAAAATTGATAAGAAAAAATCTCTTTTTAATTACGAAAAAAAAATATTAATTAATGAACTAATTCTAGATTTAAAACTTGGTTATTATGATTTTGAAAAAGTTAAAGCTCAAAAAGTAAAATTTAGCTTAGAGATAGATTATGAGGACAAAAAACCTACCAATGATAAGGATATTAAATCAATCGTTAACTATGGCACGGTGGTAAAATTAATAAAGAACCTAGTAAAAAAGAAACATTATAATTTTTTAGAGACATTAGCTGAGGCTGTATTTGATGAACTATTTAAAGATCAAAGAATAGGTAAAATAACTTTAAAAATTGAAAAACTGGAAATTGTAAAAAATTGCTCATCCGTTGGAATTCAAATTTCAAAAAAAAGAAGTCATGATAAGCTCTGAAATTGGAAAAGAAGTTATTAAAAAAGAACTCTCATTAATTCCTAAACTGCCTGGTGTTTATCGAATGTTAAATGACAAAGATGAAATTCTTTATGTTGGAAAAGCTAAAAATTTACCCAATAGATTAAAAAGTTATATCTCTGAAAAAAATCATATTATTCGAACAGAAAGAATGTTGTCCCAAACAAGGAAACTTGAGGTCACAACAACATCCAACGAAAGCGAGGCTTTGCTTTTAGAGGCGAATCTAATTAAAAAATATAAACCTAAATTCAACATACTTTTAAGAGATGATAAATCTTTTCCATTCATATTTATTGGCAATAAAGATAAATGGCCTCAAATTAAAAGACATAGAGGAAAGAAAACTAAAGATGGATTTTATTTTGGCCCTTTTGCCTCTGCCGGTTCTGCAAATTGGACCATTAAAATGATACAGAAAATTTTTCATTTAAGAGTTTGCGATGATACTGTTTTTAAAAATAGAGAGAGACCTTGTATTTTATATCAAATCAAAAGATGTTCTGCTCCGTGTGTTAATTATATTAATAAAGAAGATTATCAACAAACAGTAAAGGACGCAATTGAGTTTGTTTCTGGTAAGTCGAGAAGAATTCAAAAAAATTTATCAGATCAAATGGAACAGGCTAGTGAGAATTTAGATTTTGAAAAAGCAGTAATACTTAGAGATAGAATAAAGTCTTTAAATATAATTCAATCATCTCAGAGAATAAATGAAGCCAATCTTGTAGAGGCAGATGTAATTGCTGGTTATAAAGAGTCTGGTAGAACTTGTATTCAGGTATTTTTTTACAGGTCAAAACAAAATTGGGGCAATCAGTCTTTCTTTCCAAAACATGATCCTGATGAAAAATTAAGTAACATTTTAAATTCTTTCATTTCTCAATTTTATGAAAATAAAAGTGTCCCTTCTTCAATAATTTTATCTGAGGAAATAAAAGAAAAAACCTTAATTGAAAAAACTTTATCCCAAAAAGAAAATAAACAGATAATTATTTCTGTAGCAAAAAAAGGAGCAAAATTAAAAGTAATTAACCAAGCTATTAAAAATGCAAAAGATAGTCTTAATAGAAAACTATATGAGAGCCAAAATAATCGGGGTTTATTCGATTCGGTAGCTAATAAATTTAATTTAGAAACAAATATCAATCTCATAGAGGTTTACGATAATAGTCATATTCAAGGAACAAATAGCGTTGGTGCTTTAATTGCTTATGGCGATGAGGGGTTTGTCAAAAAAAGATATAGAAAATTTAATATAAAAATAAAAAAAAATGAACAAGATGACTATGGAATGATGAAAGAAGTTTTAACAAGAAGGTTTAAAAGAGCTGTACAAGAAAAAGATAATTACCTTACTTTTCCTGACTTAATTTTAATAGATGGCGGAAAAGGCCAATATTCAGTTGCAAGAGAAAGTTTAAATGAGTTAGGACTTCATGATATCCCCATTATTGCGATAGCTAAAGGCAAATTTAGAAATAGTGGAAACGAGACATTTTTTCATAATGGTAAAGAATATAAATTTGCAAAAAATGATCCTACCCTTTTTTTTCTTCAGAGAATCAGAGATGAATCTCACAGATTTGCAATAAGTGCCCATAGAGCTAAACGAAAAAAGGGTTTAAGCAAGTCCCTTTTGGATCAAATAGATGGTATTGGAATGATAAGAAAAAGAGCATTGCTTAATCATTTTGGTTCTGCAAGAGCAGTTGAGTCTGCAAGTCTTGATGAAATTAAATCTGTTGATGGTGTAGAAGAAAAAGTTGCTAAAAAGATATATAACTTTTTTCATGAATAAAAATAAAAATGCTTAAGAAAATACCTAATATATTGACAATTGGGAGAATTTTGATTGTTCCATTTTTTGTTTTAGCATTTTACCTCCCAGGTTTTTATGGAGACTTTACTGCATTAATTCTTTTTTTAGTCGCATCATTTACCGATTTTTTGGATGGTATGTTAGCTAGATTACTTGGAGAAGAGTCTAAACTTGGTGAGTTATTAGATCCGATTGCAGATAAGATAATTGTTGCTGCAGCTCTTATTCTTTTAGTAATGGACGGTACTATTCGAAATTATGAAGTTATTGCTGCAATAATAATTCTAACACGTGAAATATTAGTTTCTGGTTTAAGAGAATTTTTAGCTAAAGGCAAAATTAAACTTCCTGTTTCAAATTTAGCTAAATTAAAAACTGTCTTACAAATGGTTTCGATTGCTCTTTTACTTTCAGGTGACACTGGAAATAAGATCATAAATTTTCAAGATTATAATGCTCAAACAATTGGAATTATTTTACTATGGCTCTCTGCAGCTTTAACTCTTTTTACAGGATACGAATATATGCGAAAAGGAATTGATCACGCAATTTCAGAGGATAACAAGGATTAGGCTGCTTTTTTCTTCTTTACCAAAGTTTGATAACTCTCATTGAGATTAATTATCATATCACAAACTTTGTACTGATTTTCAGCGATGCAAGATACTGGGGTTACCTCTGCAGCTGTTCCGGTTAAAAAACATCCAACAAAATTTGGAAGTTCACTTGGATTTATTTTTCTTTCATGAACTTTTATATTTTTAGATTTTGCAATTTCAATAACAGTTCTTCTTGTAATACCATCTAAAAATGAGTCGGGTATTGGTGTATGCAGCTCTCCATTTTTATCTTTGAAAAAAATATTTGCCCCTGTTGCCTCTGCAACATTTCCCTCATAATCTAACATCAATGAATCTGTATACCCCTGTTTTTCAGCTTCGTGTTTTGAAAGAGTACATATCATATAGAGTCCTGAGGCCTTTGTATCCCATGGGATAGTATCTGGTGCAGGTCTTCGCCACTTAGATATATTTAATTTAATACCCTCTACTTTAAGCTTTGGATCGAAATAAGATCCCCATTCCCAAGTTGCTATCGCTACATGAATTTTTGTATGCTGAGCAGATATAGCCATCATCTCACTTCCTCGCCAAGCAACTGGTCTAACATATCCATTCTCAACTTTTTGGGTTGCAATTATTTTTTTACTAGCTGAATTAATTTCCGCTTCAGTGTACGGAATTTCGAATCCCATTCTTTTAGCTGAGTAAAATAATCTTGAGGTGTGCTCCTCTAACTTAAAGATTGAACCATCATAAACTCGTTCTCCCTCAAAAACACAACTCGCATAATGTAAACCATGACTTAAAACGTGTAATTTGACCTCTGACCAATCAACTAAATCACCATTGTACCATATTTTTCCTGATCTTTTATCGTAGGGTATCATGTATGAAATATTTATTTTCTAAAAAATATCTTTGTATCTTTAATATGTCAATATAACTTACCTATAATGAAAGAACTTTTATATCTAAAAGATGACCAATTGAAAGATTTGATTGAGAAAATATTTGTTGGCTACAGAGAAACCTTTTCAGACTCAAAGAAAATTCTAGATAAATACTCAATTGGTTTGGCTCATCAAAAAGTTATACATTTATTATCCATGTATGAAGGTATTTCAATTTCTAAATTACTTGCAAAATTAAAAGTAACGAAACAAAGTTTAAATAGAGTATTAAAAGATTTGATAAAACTTGAGATTATTATCTTTAAAAAAGATGAGGTAGATACAAGAATTAAACATGTTTATTTAAATGAAAAAGGTAAAAAAATTTTCGAAGAAATATTTTTGTTACAAAAAAAAAGAAT
>CACBOA010000020.1 GCA_902540785.1 uncultured Pelagibacteraceae bacterium | reverse complement strand
GTATAGATCCTTTGAGATATAATAACTCGTTTTCAATATCTGTTTTGATAATCTCGATATTCTGCATTGTTCTAAGTTTATCTCCCATGTGACCTGCCATTTTTTTTCCTTTGAAAACTTTACCAGGATCTTGTCTTTGACCTGTTGAACCATGCGATCTATGTGATATTGAAACTCCATGAGTTGCTCTTAAACCTCCAAAATTGTGTCTTTTCATTGCTCCCGCGAAACCCTTACCTATTGTTTTTGATCTAGTATCTACATACTTCACATCTTTAAAAATTTCTAAACCAAATTCATTTCCTTCTTTATATTTACTTACATCTAGAACTTTAAATTCTTTAAGTTTTTTTTTAGCTTCAGTATTTTTTTTTGCAAAATATCCCTTCATAGCCTTAGTGAGCTTTGAATTTTTGATTTTCCCATATCCAAGTTGAATAGCGCTGTAACCTCTCTTTTCTTGATCGATTATTTGAATAACACGAGCCTTTTCCATTTTTAAAACTGTCACTGGAACTAACTGACCGGATCTATAAAACTCTCTAGTCATTCCTATTTTTTTTCCTATTAATGCAATTTCATTCATATCTAAATCTTTATTTCCACGTCTACGCCTGAAGCCAAATCAAGCTTCATTAAAGCTTCAACAGTTTGAGGTGTTGGTTCAATAATATCAATTAATCTTTTGTGAGTTCTTGACTCGAATTGTTCTCTACTTTTCTTGTCGATGTGTGGGGATCTTAGCACTGTATATCTTTCTATTCTTGTTGGTAGTGGAATTGGACCTTTGATAGTTGCTCCTGTTCTTTTTACTGTATTTACAATTTCTTCTGTAGAAGCATCGAGAATTTTGTTATCATAAGCTCTTAATTTTATCCTTATATTTTGCTTTTCCATTTTAACCCGCAACCTTTTTTGTTACTTCGTCTTGAACATTCTGTGGAACTTTTGAATAATGATCAAAAAACATTGAATATTGTGCTCTACCCTGCGACATTGATCTTAAACTGTTAATATAACCAAACATGTTCGCAAGAGGGACCATTGCTGTTATTACCGTTGCGTTTCCTCTTTGCTCTTGAGTATTAATTTGCCCTCTTCTACTGTTTAGATCACCAATAACATCCCCCATGTAATCCTCAGGAGTTACAACTTCAACTCTCATGATTGGTTCTAAAAGTTTTAGTCCTCCTTGGGTACACGCTTCTTTAAAACAAGCTCTACTAGCTAATTCAAAAGCTAAGACACTTGAGTCCACATCGTGATGTAGACCATCAACAATGGTAACTTTGTAATCAATCATAGGAAAACCTGCCAAAATTCCACTATCTGAAACTGTCTCAATGCCTTTTTCAACACCGGGTATAAATTCTTTTGGTATTGCACCTCCTTTGATTGCACTTTCAACCAATCTTCCTTTACCTGGTTCTTGAGGTTCTATGAAAAGCTTAACTTTAGCAAATTGACCAGCTCCACCACTTTGTTTTTTGTGTATGTATTCAAATTCTGCAGATTTCTCTATTGTTTCTCTATAAGCGACTTGAGGTGCTCCAACATTAGCCTCAACTTTAAATTCTCTCTTCATTCTGTCAACAATAATATCTAAATGTAATTCACCCATACCTTTAATAATAGTTTGCCCAGACTCTTCATCTGATGAAACTCTAAATGATGGATCCTCTTTAGCTAATCTAGCTAAAGCTTCACCCATTTTTTCTTGGTCACCTTTAGTTTTTGGCTCAACAGCTATTTCGATGACAGGATCAGGAAATTCCATTGGTTCTAATAAAACTTGATTGTCTTTATTGCATAGAGTGTGTCCAGTCATTGTATTCTTTAATCCAGCTAAAGATACAATATCACCTGCATTAGCTTCTTTTATGTCTTCTCTCGAATTAGCGTGCATTAACAACATTCTTCCGACTCTTTCCTCTTTATCTGTTGAGGAGTTGTAGATCGATGTTCCAGATTTTATTGTCCCTGAATAAATTCTGATAAATGTCAAAGAGCCAACAAAAGGATCATTTGCTACTTTAAAAGCTAGGGCAGAAAATGGTGAATTATCCTCAAATTTCATTTCAACTTCTTCATCAGATCCTACTTTTGTCCCTTTTATTGAGCTAATGTCTTCAGGACTTGGGAGATAATTTACTACAGCATCTAAAAGTGGTTGAACACCTTTATTTTTAAAAGCTGAACCTGTTAATACAGGTACAAAATCGAAACTTAGTGTACCTTTTCTTATGCATCTTATTAAATCTTCTTCTTTAATTTCATCACCGTTTAGATAACTTTCCATTAATTTTTCATCTTGTTCAACTGCTAATTCTACTAATTCTGTTCTGTATTTATTTGAAATTTCTTTTAAATCTTCTGGAATATCTTTATATTCCCACTCAGCTCCTAAAGCTTCATTTTTCCAAATCTGTGCTTTCATTTTAACTAAATCAATTACGCCACTTAATGAAGACTCTATCCCTACTGGTACTTGTAAAACTAATGGTTTTGCTCCCAATCTATCTTTTATCATTTCCACACACCTAAAAAAATCTGCACCTGTTCTATCTAATTTATTAACAAAGCAAATTCTTGGAACCTTATATTTGTCGGCTTGTCTCCAAACAGTCTCGGATTGGGGTTCCACCCCGGCAACACCATCAAAAACAGCTACCGCACCATCTAAAACTTTTAATGATCTTTCAACTTCAATTGTAAAATCGACATGACCTGGAGTATCGATTATATTTATTCTATGATCTTGCCAGAAACAAGTTGTAGCTGCTGAAGTAATTGTTATACCTCTTTCTTGCTCTTGTTCCATCCAATCCATAGTTGCAGCACCATCATGCACTTCACCAATTTTGTGGCTTTTGCCTGTATAATACAAAATTCTCTCAGTCGTAGTTGTTTTGCCAGCATCAATATGTGCCATGATACCAATATTTCTATATTTGTTTAATGTATGAGTTCTTGCCATATTATTTACCACCTAAAATGTGCAAACGCTTTATTTGACTCAGCCATTTTATGAACATCTTCTCTTTTTTTAACTGCTGCACCTTTTTTTTCATAAGCATCATAAAGTTCATTGAAAATTTTATCAGACATGTGTTTGTCTTTTCTTTTTCTTGCAGAGTCAACTAACCATCTTATTGCTAAAGCTTGTGCTCTTTTACTTTTTACTTCAACTGGAACTTGATAAGTTGCTCCTCCTACTCTTCTCGAACGTACTTCAACAGTGGGTTTTATGTTATTGATTGCTTCGTTAAAAATATCTATTGGTGCATTCTTTGTTTTTTTTTTAATCTTTTCAATTGCATCATAAACTATTTTAGCTGCGACACCTCTTTTTCCGTCATACATTATATTATTAATTAACTTTGGAATTATAGTAGAATTAAATTTTGGATCTGGTGTAACATTTTTTTTTGGCTGAGTTTTTTTTCTAGACATTTTTATTTACCTTTTTTTGTTCCATACAAGGATCGTCTTTGTTTTCTATTAGCCACCCCTTGTGTATCTAAATTACCTCTTAAAATATGATATCTAACTCCCGGTAAATCTTTTACCCTACCGCCTCTTATTAAAACTACTGAGTGCTCTTGAAGATTGTGACCTTCACCAGGAATATATGCAGTAACTTCAAATCCATTGGAAAGTCTTACCCTTGCAACTTTTCTTAGGGCTGAGTTTGGTTTTTTTGGTGTAGTTGTATATACTTTAACACACACACCTCTTTTAAGAGGTTGTTTTTGTAAAGCTGGAACTTTGTTCCTAGCCAAGGGTTTAATTCTTTTTTTTCTCAATAACTGGTTTATCGTTGGCATATAAATATATAATTAATTTTTTTGATGAAATAACTGACAGGTCATTTGTGGCAGCGTTTAGCACAATTAAAGCGCTACATTCCAACCAAAAAATTATCGACAAATTACTTATTAATAAGATTTTGTCAAACTAAAACTATAGATGATAAATGTTATTTTTATTGATTTGCTTGAGTTTCAGAAGCCTCAATTTTCTCTTGCTCAGATAAGAACTTATTATCATCCTCAAGAGCTTTTTTGTTCCACTTATTTTTAATGTTACCAGTCCCAGCTGGAACCAATCTACCAACAATCACATTTTCTTTCAGTCCATTTAAAGGGTCAATTTTTCCTTTTATTGCTGCATCAGTTAGAACTCTAGTTGTTTCTTGGAAAGAGGCAGCTGATATAAATGACTCAGTTTGCAAAGAAGCTTTGGTTATACCCATTAAGACTCTTTCACCAGTCGCAGGTGTTTTACCATCAGCTTTTAATTTTTCATTCACATTTTCAAATTTTATTCTATCAATGATTTCACCTGGTAAATAAGAAGAGTCCCCAGGTGTTTTAACCTCTACTTTTTTTAGCATTTGTCTTAAAATTGTTTCTATGTGTTTATCGTTAATTATAACGCCTTGTAATCTATAAACTTCCTGTACCTGATTTACAAAGTATTCTGTTAAATCTTTTATTCCCATTATTCTCAGAATATCATGTGGTAAAGGCTGGCCATCCAATAAATACTCACCTTTTTTTATTTTCTCACCTTGATTAAAATTTATATGTTTTCCTTTTGGAATTAAATAATTTGATGGTTCAGATCCATCTTCTGGAACTATTGAAACTCTTTGTTTACCTCTTACTTCTTTACCAAAAATTACCTGTCCATCATTTTCTGCTATAATTGCACTATCTTTAGCTTTTCTTGCTTCAAATAATTCTGCAACTCGAGGAAGTCCTCCAGTGATATCTTTTGTTTTAGTTGTCTCTTTGGGTAATCTAGCAATTACATCTCCTGCAGAAACCTTTTGTCCATCTTTTACCGATAAAATTGAGTCAGGAACAAGGTAATATCTTGCTTCATTATCATCAGCTTTTTTAATAACATTCCCTTTTTCATCTCTTAGAGTAATTCTAGGCTTTAAGTCAGAACTTTTAGATTGAGATCTCCAATCAACAACCGATTTTGATGAAATCCCAGTAGCATCATCAGTTGTTTCTTGAATCGATACACCATCAATTAAATCTACATAACTTGCTATTCCAGATTTTTCGGCAATTACAGGAGTAGTATATGGGTCCCACTCACAAATTTTTGTATTCGCTTTAATCTTATCTCCATTTTTAAAAAACAATTTTGATCCATAAGCAACTTTGTAAATCGCAGTTTGAACTCCGTTTTCATCCTCAATAGATAGTTGAGTATTTCTTCCCATAACAATTAAATTCTTTTTGGAGTCTTCTAAAATATTTGAATTGATTATTTTTAAAATACCATCTGTTTTGGTTACTATTTGTGAGTCTTGCTTTACAGAAGCAGTTCCACCAACATGGAATGTTCGCATTGTTAATTGTGTACCTGGCTCACCAATTGATTGAGCTGAAATCATTCCAATTGCTTCTCCAACATGAACCATTTTACCTCTTGATAAGTCTCTTCCATAAGAGATTGCACAAACACCTTCTTTTGAACCACATGTCATAACTGAATACACTTTTATGGATTTAATACCCGCAGAGTCAATCAGATCACACGCAGCTTCATCTATCATTGATGATTTTTTAATTATAATTTCACCAGTTAAAGGATGTTTAACATCATCAAATGCTATTCGACCTAGCGCTCTCTCGGATATACTTACAACAACATTGCCACCCTCTAAGATTTCAGAAAGTTCTATAAAACCAGGTTTTTTACAATCACACTCTTTTTTAGTTATTGTTAAATCTTGTGCCACATCACACAATCTTCTTGTTAGATAACCGGAACTTGCTGTTTTAAGCGCAGTATCTGCCAATCCTTTTCTAGCTCCATGGGTAGAATTAAAGTATTCAAGAGCAGTTAATCCCTCTTTAAAATTTGAGGTAATCGGACTCTCAATAATTTCTCCTGATGGTTTGGCAATTAAACCCCTCATACCGGCTAACTGCTTCATCTGTGCCGCAGAGCCTCTCGCTCCACTATCTGCCATCATAAATACAGAGTTTATTTTTAATCCCTCTGGGGTTTTTTCTGTAGCAGAAATACCCTTCATCATTTCACCAGCTACTTTATCAGTACATTTCGACCAAGCGTCTACTACTTTATTATATTTTTCTCCTCTAGTTATGAGACCTTCAGCATATTGAGTCTCATAATCTGATATAAGTTTCTTTGTATCTTCTATTAATTGAGTTTTATTTACAGGTATAACAAGATCATCTTTACCAAAAGAAATTCCAGCTTTGAAAGCATGTTTAAATCCTAAATCTTTCAGTTTGTCACAAAATATAACGGTTGTTTTTTGACCACAAAATCTAAAAACAATATCAATTACTTCTGAAACAACTTTTTTAGGTAACAATCTATCTACCAAAGAGAATTTTATATCTTTATTTTTTGGCAATAAATTAGCTAATAAAAATCTTCCTGCTGTTGATGTATATTTTTCAAATTTTTTATGTCCTTTTTCGTCCACCGTCTCAAATCTAGAGATTATAGTACTATGAACTTTTATTTGACCAGATGATAAAGCAAATTCAATCTGATCTGCATTTAAGAAATAACCTGATGGTTTATCTGTGAGTGGCTCTTGCGATAAATAATAAATACCTAAAATCATATCCTGACTTGGAACAATTATTGGTTTCCCATTAGATGGTGAAAGAATATTATTTGTCGACAACATTAAGATTCTTGCTTCTAGTTGAGCTTCTAAACTTAAAGGAACATGTACTGCCATTTGGTCACCATCAAAATCAGCATTGAAAGCAGCACAAGTTAATGGATGTAATTCTATAGCATCACCCTCAATTAGTTTAGGCTCAAAAGCTTGCACTCCAAGTCTATGAAGTGTTGGTGCTCTATTTAATAACACCGGATGCTCTCTTACTATAAGCTCTAAAGCATCCCAAACTGCATTTGTTTCTTTCTCAACTAATTTTTTAGCTTGCTTGATAGTCGAGGCTAATCCTAATTTATTTAATCTTGCATACAAAAATGGTTTAAAAAGTTCTAACGCCATTTTTTTTGGTAAACCACATTCATGAAGTTTTAAATCAGGACCAACAACAATTACAGATCGACCAGAATAATCTACTCTCTTACCTAGTAAATTTTGTCTAAACCTTCCTTGTTTACCTTTTAACATTTCAGCAAGAGATTTTAACGGCCTTTTTCCTGTTCCAGTTATTACTCTTCCTCTTCTGCCATTATCAAATAATGCATCAACAGACTCTTGAAGCATTCTTTTTTCATTTCTAACAATTATATCGGGTGCTTTAAGATCCATTAATCTCTTTAAACGATTATTTCTATTGATTACTCGTCTATACAAATCATTCAAATCTGAAGTTGCAAATCTTCCACCATCTAGCGGAACTAAAGGTCTTAACTCAGGTGGTATCACAGGCACAACTGTCATGATCATCCATTCTGGCTTCTGACCTGTTTCGATAAATGATTCTATTAATTTTAATCTTTTAATTGCTCTCTCTTCATTAACCTTTGATTTGGTCTCTTTTATGTACGACGCTAAATTTTTTCTCTCGTTTTCTAAATCTAAATTCTTTAGCATTTCAAGTACTGCCTCTGCTCCTATACCCGCTGTAAATGCTTCCTCTCCATATTCGTCTTGATATTTAGCAAGTTCCTCCTCATTCAGTAATTGATTTTTTTGCAAACCTGTTAAGCCAGGTTCGATAACTATAAAATTTTCAAAATATAAAACTCTCTCAATTTCTTTAAGTTTCATGTCAACTGCTAAAGCAATTCTGCTAGGAAGAGATTTTAGAAACCAAATATGAGCCACTGGAGTAGCAAGATTGATATGACCCATTCTTTCTCTTCTGACATTTGATTTTGTTACCTCAACTCCACATTTTTCACAGATAATCCCTCTGAATTTCATTCTTTTATATTTTCCGCACAAACATTCATAATCTTTAATTGGGCCAAAAATTCTTGCACAAAAAAGACCATCTTTTTCTGGTCTAAAAGTTCTATAATTTATTGTTTCAGGTTTTTTTATTTCCCCATATGTCCAGGACTTTATTTTTTCGGGGCTTGCAAGTGATATCTTTATGCTATTAAAATTTTGAGCCTCTGAAATCTCAGAATTTTTAAATAGATCTGTTAATTCTTTTTTCATAAATTTTTAATTGAGCTCCACATTTAACGCTAAAGATTTTATCTCTTTAACTAAAACATTAAACGATTCAGGTATACCAGACTCAAAGTTTTCCTCACCTTTAACGATAGTCTCATATACTTTTACTCGTCCGGCTACATCGTCTGATTTAACTGTTAAAATTTCTTGAAGAGTGTAGGATGCGCCATAAGCCTCTAAAGCCCACACTTCCATTTCACCAAATCTTTGACCACCTAATTGGGCCTTACCGCCTAAAGGCTGTTGGGTAACCAAACTGTATGGACCTGTTGATCTAGCATGGATCTTATCTTCAACTAAATGATGAAGTTTTAACATATATATAATCCCGACAGTTACGGGTCTGTCAAACATTTCTCCGGTTCTTCCATCCCACAAGTATGTTTGTCCTGAGCCAGGTAGTTTGGCTAGCTCAAGCATTTCTGTTACATTTTTTTCTTTAGCTCCATCAAAAACAGGTGTTGAAATAGCAACTCCATTTTGCAAGTTTTCACATAAATCTTTAAACTCAGTTTTACTTAATTTATCAACTTTGTTTTGGAATATCTCTTCTCCATATACTGACTTTAAAAAATTTGAAATTTTTTCTGTTTTTTCAATTCTTTTGTTATTTTCATTAACTAATCTTTTAACTTCTTCACCAAATTCTTTGCATGCCCAACCTAAGTGTGTTTCTAAAATTTGGCCAACATTCATTCTACTAGGTACACCAAGAGGGTTTAATACAATATCAACGGGTCTTCCATCTTCTCTATAAGGCATGTCTTCAACAGGTACAATCTTACTTACAACACCTTTGTTACCATGTCTGCCAGACATTTTATCACCAGGTCTTAATCTTCTTTTTATGGCAACAAAAACTTTAACCATCTTCATAACACTCGGTAACAAGTCATCACCACTTCTTATTTTTAGAACCTTATCCTCAAATCTTTCAGTTATATCCTGTTTTGCGCTAGTGTATTGATCTTTTAATTGAATTAGTGCTTCTTCGCCTTTTGCGTCATTAGTAGAAATTTTAAAAACGTCATTAATAGAAAATTTATTTATTGTCTCAAAATCTAATTTTGTTCCTGACTCAACATCTTTAATTTTTTTAGTCAGTAATGAGCCAGATAGTATTTGAGAAGCTCTTTGTTTTATGCTTCTTTCTAAAATTTCCTCTTCTACTATCTTATCTTGCTGAACTTGTTCAATTTCTGCACGCTCAATCGTTATTGATCTCTCATCTTTTTCAATACCATGTCTATTAAAAACTCTGACATCTACAACAGTTCCACTGCTACCTCTGGACATTCTCAATGAGGTATCTGTTACGTCAATCGCTTTTTCACCAAAAATTGATCTTAATAATTTCTCCTCTGGACCTGAAGCAGAATCACCTTTTGGTGTTACTTTACCAACTAGTATATCTCCTGCATTTACCTCTGCACCAATATAAACTATTCCTGATTCGTCTAAATTTTTTAAGGCTTCCTCATTTACATTTGGAATATCTCTTGTGATTTCCTCCTCGCCAAGTTTAGTGTCTCGAGCCATTATTTCGTATTCTACTATGTGAACTGATGTAAAGACATCGTCTGTTACGCATCTTTCAGAAATTAATATTGAATCCTCAAAATTATATCCCTGCCAAGGCATAAATGCTACTGTAACATTTTTTCCTAAAGCTAATTCACCTAACTTAGTTGATGGTCCATCAGCGATTATATCTCCTGTTTTAACTTTGTCACCTACTCTTACTAATGGTCTTTGGTTAATACATGTATTTTGATTTGATCTTTTAAACTTTTGTAAATTATAAATATCAACACCTGATTTTGAAAAGTCCGTCTCCTCTGTAACCTTTATAACAATTCTCTTACCATCAATTTTATCAACAGTACCATTTCTTTTTGCAACGATAGTTACACCAGAGTCAAGAGCTACATCACTTTCTATTCCTGTTCCAACCAATGGTGCTTCGGGTTTTAAGAGAGGAACTGCTTGCCTCATCATATTAGAGCCCATTAAAGCTCTATTAGCGTCATCATTTTCTAAGAATGGTATTAAGGACGCGGCTACAGATACTAATTGCTTAGGAGAAACATCTATGTAATCTATTGTATCTGGCTTAGCTAAAAGAAAATTCAAATTTTGCCTGCAAGAAACTAATTCCTCAATAATTTTACCACTTTTATCAATTTTTGTATTCGCTTGTGCAATTGTAAATTTTGTTTCCTCCATTGCTGAAAGATATTCTACATTATCTTGCACTACTCCATTTTTAACCCTTTTGTAAGGACTCTCTATAAAACCATATTTGTTTATTTTCGCGTAAGTTGATAAACTATTTATTAAACCAATATTTGGTCCCTCAGGTGTTTCTATTGGACAAATTCTTCCATAATGGGTTGGGTGAACGTCTCTAACTTCGAAACCTGCACGTTCTCTAGTTAACCCACCTGGTCCTAAAGCTGAAACTCTTCTTTTGTGAGTTATTTCAGAAAGAGGGTTTGTTTGATCCATAAATTGTGAAAGTTGAGAACTTGCAAAAAAATCTTTAAGGGACACGGTTAGTGGTTTTGCATTTATTAAATCTTGAGGCATGGCAGACTCAACATCCAGTGTTGTCATTTTTTCTTTGATAGCTCTTTCCATTCTATAAACACCAATTCGAGCCTGATTTTCAACCAATTCTCCTACAGATCGAACCCTTCTATTTCCTAAATGATCAATATCGTCTACTTCATCTTTGCCATCTCTTAAATCCAACATTTTGTGAATTATTGCAATAATGTCATCATTTCTCAAAATTGTAATTTTATCAGAACATTCTAAGTTAAGTCTTGAATTCATTTTTACTCTACCAACATCAGAAAGATCATATCTGTCTGAACTAAAAAATAAATTATTAAAAATTTGAGTAGCTATTTCTATCGTTGGTGGCTCGCCAGGTCTTAACATTTTGTA
>CACBOA010000019.1 GCA_902540785.1 uncultured Pelagibacteraceae bacterium | reverse complement strand
AGTTCAATTTCAGTCAAATAAGTTCCTGTCGGGTTATTCGGATTTGCTAAAAAAACGATTTTAGTTTTTTTTGTAACTTTTTTAATTATTTCTGAAATTGAAATTTTATATTTTTTCTCTTTAGCAAATATTACTTTTGCACCTACTATTTTTGAATAAATTCTGTACATTAAAAAACTAAATTGGGGAACAATTACTTCATCTTTTGGTCTTAAAAATAATTGACATAACATCTGAATAACCTCATCAGATCCAGCCCCACAAATAACTCTGTCTTTATCGCATTTAAATTTCTTTGAGATTTGAGACCTAAGCACCTTAGATTTTCCATCCGGGTATCTAAAAAAATTAAGGTTTTTATTTGATATTATTTTCTTTACTTTAGAGCTCATACCAAGAGCAGACTCATTAGCTGATAATTTAATAACCTTTTTCAAATTATTAACGCTAGATTTACCTGGCTCATAGGCATCAATATTGAATTTTTTAAATCTCATAATATTTTCTTTTTTTTTAATTTTTATGCTCTTTATAGATAAATTAAGATTTTTTTATATAGTTTTAGTTAAAATATATTAAAATTGACATAGCTCAAAACTTCTTGTACAAAATTTTCGCGCTGATTTATCTGAATTGCGAGCGCTTTAAAAAAACCGCTAAAAAAGTTTTTTTCTCACAATTCAATTTTCAGCAATAATTATGAATTTAAGAGAAAATATAAAAACATTGATAATTGAAAAACCACTTAAGTTAGACTGTGGTCGAACTATTAATAAATTTCCTCTAGCATACGAGACGTATGGTAAATTAAATGAAAATAAGGATAATGCAATTTTAGTCTTTCACGCCTTAACAGGTGATCAATTTGTAACAGGTACAAATCCAATAACTAAAAAAGATGGATGGTGGTCTTATGCGGTAGGCCCAAAGAAATCTATCGACACAGATAAATATTTTGTAATTTGTGCTAATGTGATTGGTGGTTGCATGGGGTCTTTTGGTCCAAGTCACGAAAATCCTGAAACAAAAAAAATATATGGAACAGATTTTCCAGTTATTACGATCAATGATATGGTAAACGCCCAAGTAAATTTATTAGATTTTTTTAATATCAAAAAGCTTTTTTCTGTAGTTGGTGGATCAATGGGAGGGATGCAGGTCTTACAATTTGTGAGTAATTTTCCAGACAAAGCGAAAACAGCTGTCCCTATTGCTTGTACATCTAGCCATTCAGCCCAAAATATTGCATTCAATGAGCTTGGTAGACAAGCAATAACTGCTGATCAAAATTGGATGGATGGAAAATATAATTCTAAAAGCACGTTGCCAGATAAAGGCTTAGCTGTAGCAAGAATGGCTGCTCATATAACCTATTTATCTAAAAAAGGGCTTCAAGAAAAATTTGGTAGAAAACTCCAGGAAAGAGATGATCTTAAATTTGGATTTGATGCTGATTTTCAAATAGAGAGTTATTTACGTTATCAAGGTTCAGTATTTGTAGATAGATTTGATGCTAACAGCTATCTTTATATAACCAGAGCAATGGATTATTTTGATTTAGTAAAACAATTTGATGGCAATTTATCAAACGCTTTCAAAAAAACCAAAACAAAATTTTTTATTATATCTTTTACATCAGATTGGCTTTATCCAACTCAAGAGAATAAAGATATCGTTATTGCTTTAAACGCAATTGGTGCGAATGTAGGTTTTGTTGAAATAGAGTCTGATAAAGGACATGACTCCTTTTTACTAGAGGTTCCAGATTTTTTAAATGCACTCAAAAATTTCTTAGATAAATCTTATATAGAAAGTAATAATGAAAGCTGAATATAATTTAATTGCAAATATAATAGAAAGTAACTCAACTGTATTAGATGTTGGATGTGATGATGGGACTTTGATGGAATTTTTGAAAAAAAACAAAAATGTGAATATAAGAGGAATTGAAATTTCTAAAGAAAAGGTTCAAATATGCATAGCTAAAGGATTGACAGTTATTGAGGGCAATGCAGAACTTGACTTAAAGCAATTTCCAACAAATTCTTTTGATTATGTTGTTTTGGGTCAGACACTGCAAGCTTTTATAAATCCAGAAATTGTCATTAAGGAACTTTTAAGAGTTGGCAAAAAAGCCATAGTGACTATTCCAAACTTTGGAAATTGGAAGGTAAGGTTAGACTTACTTTTTAAAGGAACTATGCCAATTACAAGTTCACTACCTCATGAATGGTACAACACCCCAAATATTCATATGTGTACTATTAAAGATTTTGTAAAATTTTCAGATACTATGAACTTCAAAATTGTTAAATCCTTAGCTCTGATAAATAGAAATATTTCGAATATAAGTAAATCAAATATTTTCTTAAAAAATTTATTCGGAGAGCTTGGAATATTTTTGATTGAAAACAAATGAAAATAAAAATTATTAAATGTCTTCAAGATAATTACAGTTATGTAATAATTGATGAAAATAATCAATCTGCTTGTGTAGTTGACCCAAGCGAATCTAAGCCAATAATTGATTTTATAGATAACAATAAGATTGATCTAAAATATATTCTAAATACCCATCACCATCATGATCATATTGGTGGCAATCTTGAACTGAAAAAAAAATATAATTGTGATGTTATTGGATTTAAAGATGATAAGGAGCGAATTCCAGGAATAGATGTTATTGTAGAAAATAATCAAATCTGGCAAAAAGATAACTTTGAAGCAAAAATTTACCATACACCGGGTCATACATCAGGTCATATTGCATTCCATTTTTTTAAAGAAAAAATAATTTTTACAGGTGATACTTTGTTTTCTTTAGGTTGTGGCAGGATCTTCGAGGGAACTTATGAGCAGATGTTTAACTCTTTAAAAATATTTAAAAAATTGCCTAAGGATACTCTGATTTATTGTGGTCATGAATATACACTAAAAAATTCTGAATTTTGTGTATTCAATGATCCAGACAATTTAAAGCTAAAAGAAAAAGTTTTAAAAATTAAGAATAATCTAAACATTAATTCGCCAACTATTCCTTCTGTTTTAGATGAGGAATTAGAGTGTAATATATTTTTAAAAGCTGAGGATATTGAGACTTTTTCAAAACTGAGAGATTTAAAGGATAATTTTTGATTTATTGAGCTTGACTAAAGTTTCGCTCAGATTATATTGCGGTTATTAAAAATTGAGATCCTTATGTCTTATGCAGTAATACAAACTGGTGGAAAACAATACAAAGTAGTGTCAGGTGAAATCCTAAAAATTGAGAAACTACCAAATTCAAAACCGGATACTAAAATAGAATTTAAAGAAATTTTAGCTTACGGAAATGAAAAAGAGATCGAAATTGGATCTCCTATGGTGCAAGGTGCGAAAGTTGAAGCAAACTTGATAAAAAATAGCAAAAATAGAACTATTTTAATTTTTAAAAAAAGACGAAGACAAAATTCAAGAAGAAAGAATGGCCATAGACAACAATATTCTATGATCAGAATAAATAAGATTTTTTCAAAAGATGGTAAGGTTTTATCTGAAGCTAAAGAGGTTTCTAAAGTGACAAAAACATTAGCAAAGGATACAAAAGAAAATAAAAAGTAAAGTAAGGTAGGGTTATGGCAACAAAAAAAGCAGGTGGATCATCAAGAAATGGACGTGACAGTGCTGGTAGAAGACTTGGTGTGAAAAAATATGGTGGAGAAACTGTGGTGCCAGGAAACATAATCGTAAGACAAAGAGGAACAAAAATTTTTCCCGGTGAAAACGTTGGTATGGGTAAAGACCATTCAATTTTTTCTGTTATTAAGGGAAAAGTTGTTTTTAAAAAAACTAAATCAGATAGAACTTTTGTTTCTGTAAAACCCAATTAATAGTACAACTTAAAATAGCGTTGTATTATGAAATTCTTAGATCAAGTAAAAATTTATATAAAAGCTGGGAACGGTGGAGATGGTTCTCCTAGTTTCAGAAGAGAAAAATTTATTGAGTTTGGTGGACCAGACGGCGGTGATGGTGGAAAAGGAGGTTCTATTATTTTAAAAGCTGAACAAAATTTGAATACATTAATTGACTTTAGATATCAGCAACATCACAAAGCTGAAAGAGGTGAAAATGGTTCAGGTCAAAATCGTACTGGAAAAGGTGGAGAAGATTTAATTCTCAAAGTTCCTCTAGGAACACAAGTCTTCGAAGAAGACAACAAAACACTCTTGTATGATTTTACCAAAATTGGAGAGAAGTTCATTGTTGCCTCTGGAGGAAAAGGAGGTTTAGGTAATACAAGATTTAAAAGTTCAACAAATAGAGCACCACGAAAATACACTAAAGGTATGGTAGGTGAAGAGTTTACAATTTGGCTTCAATTAAAGACTATTGCTGACATAGGCATTATCGGATTACCAAATGCAGGTAAATCAAGTTTATTGGCAGCTATAACAAATGCTAATCCAAAGATTGCAAATTATCAATTTACTACTTTAAATCCAAATCTTGGTGTTGCAAGTTATGATGATAAAGAAGTTACCCTAGCAGACATACCTGGTTTAATAGAAGGAGCACATGAAGGAACTGGCCTTGGTACGAAATTCTTAAAACATATCGAGAGATGTAAATCTCTTTTGCATTTGATAGATATTACAAATGATGATTTGAAAAAATCTTACAATCAAGTCAAAAAAGAGCTCCAAAATTATAGTAAAGATCTTATTAAAAAAAAGGAATTGATTGTTTTAAATAAGATAGATTTATTAGATAAAGATATTGTTAAAAAAACAGTGAAAAATTTTTCAAAGGATAAAAATTGTGAAGTTTTAACTTTGTCTACATTGGAAAAAGACTCAATATCAAAAATTAAGGCTAAACTTATTTCATATGTCTCTTAAAGATTCAAAAATAATTGTAGTTAAAATCGGATCTTCTTTGATAATTGATAATAACAAAAAAATAAGAAAAAAATGGTTATTGAGTTTTGCCAAAGATATAAAAAATTTAAAATCTAATAATCAACAGGTTGTAATAGTAAGTTCAGGAGCTATTGCTCTTGGTTGTAAGAAAATGAATTATAGTAAATCAGTTTTAAAATTGGATAAAAGTCAAGCAATAGCCTCCATAGGACAAATAGAATTGATGAATCTATTTTCAGAAACTTTTTCAAAGCATAAATTAAATATTTCCCAAATTCTGCTTACATTAGAGGATACTGAGGAACGAAGAAGATCAATAAATGCGAAAAGAACTTTTGAAAATTTGTTTCAACTTGATTATATACCTATCGTAAATGAAAATGACACTATTGCTACATCAGAAATAAAGTTTGGGGATAATGACAGATTGGCCTCTCGAGTGGCTCAAATTACTAATGCAGATACGTTAATTTTATTATCAGATGTAGACGGTCTTTATACAAAAAATCCCAAAAATTTTAGAGATGCAAAGTTAATTAGAAATATTTCTAATATCAAAAAGGATTTGAAAAATGTTGATATTAGAGGAAGAACAGAATTTGGAAGTGGAGGTATGGATACTAAAATTGAAGCTGCAAGAATATGTAATTTAGCTGGTTGTAATATGGTAATAGCAAATGGATTATATTTAAATCCAATTAATCAGATAGAAAGGAAAAAAAGTTCAACATGGTTCATCTCTAAAGTTCCAAAATTAGATGCTAGAAAAAAATGGATTATTAGCTCCGTTTCACCGAAAGGAGAGCTAATCATTGATGATGGTGCCAAGAAAGCGTTAATAAATGGAAAAAGTCTTTTGGCTGCTGGTATCAAGAAGGTTAATGGTAATTTTAAAAAAGGTGATCATATAAAAATTATTGATAATAAACGTAAAGAATTTGCTAGAGGCTTGAGTTCATTCTCATCAAATGAGATAAATAAAATTTTAGGATGCCACTCTAATGAGATAAAAAAGATTCTCGGCTACATTTCAAAATCTGAAGTGGTCCATAAAGATGATATGGTAAAAATATGATAAAAAAAACTTTAACCAATATTGGAAAAAAATCAAAAAACGCCTTGTCAGATCAGGTAGATACAAAAAAGAAAAATAAAGTATTAATTGACTACTGTTCACTTATTAGAAAAAATAAAAAATTAATCATTAGTGCCAATAAGAAGGATGTTAATAGATCAATAAATAAGGGAGTTAAAAAGAATTTAATTGAACGTCTTATTTTAAATGAAAAAAAAATAGATAATATTATTAGTTCAATAAAATCTGTAATAAAACTTAAAGACCCAACAAATAGAGTTTTGGAGAAATGGAAGAGACCAAATGGGTTAAGTATTTCTAAGATCTCAATTCCTATAGGGATAATTGCTATTATTTATGAGAGTAGGCCAAATGTTACCTCGGACGTCGCATCATTATGCTTTAAAGCAGGAAACCCAGTAATTTTGAGAGGTGGATCAGAGGCTTTTTTTTCAAATAAAATTTTATCAAAACTTTTTAGAGACTCATTAAAAAAAAATAATATTAACGAAAATTTTGTTCAATTTATTGATACCACGAATAGAAATATTGTCGATTATCTACTAAGTAAAATGGATAAATATGTTGATGTAGTTATTCCAAGAGGAGGAAAAAATTTAGTAAAAAAAGTTCAGAAATTATCTAACTTACCAGTGATTGGTCATTTGGAAGGAGTATGTCATACTTATGTTGATCAGAACGCAAATTTAAATACAGCAAAAAAGATTATTTTTAATGCAAAATTAAGGAATACAGCGATTTGTGGAGCTACTGAAACGATTTTAGTTCATCAAAAAATCTTAAAAAAATCATGTAACATAATTTTAAAACACTTAGAAGATCATGGATGCAAAATTATTGGAGACAACAGAGTCAAAAAAAATTATAAGGGGAAAATTATTAGAGCTACTAATAAAGATTGGTCAAAAGAATACTTGTCAGCTACAGTTTCTGTAAAATGTGTAAGAGATATAAATGATGCAATCAATCATATTAATAAATATGGGACAATGCACACTGACTCGATTATCACCATGAATAAGAAATCAGCAAAAAAATTTTTAAATGAAGTTAAAAGCTCAATTGCCATGCATAATACATCAACTCAATTTGCAGATGGTGGAGAATTTGGTTTTGGCGGCGAAGTTGGTATTTCAACTAACAAGCTTCCTCCGAGGGGCCCTGTTGGACTTAATCAACTAGTGTCTTATAAGTATCAAATATCAAGTAATGGGAGAATAAGGAAATAATTTGAGATTTAAAAATAAAATTGGGGTTCTTGGTGGTTCTTTTGATCCTGCTCATATTGGCCATTTAGCAATATCAAAAAAAGCTTTAAAAGAATACAAATTAAAAAAAATAATTTGGGCAATTACTTTAAAAAATCCTTTAAAGAAAAAAAATAATACAAGCATTTCTAAAAGAGTCCAAAGTTGTAAAAAGATCATAAAGTTAAATCATTTTATAAAAATAAAATTTTATGAAAAGATAATAAGATCTAATAAAACTATTGACTTAATAAACTTTCTAAAAAGAACTACCAAAGCTGAAATTTATTTTCTAATGGGGGCAGATAATCTTATTAATTTTCACAAGTGGTATAAGTGGGAAGCTATTTCAAAAAAATGTAAAATTATTGTTTTTGATCGTCATGGCTATAAAAAAAAATCATTAAATTCAGTCTCATATAAAAGATTAAATGGAAAAAGTTTGAAGTTCATTGAATTTAATAAAGTTAATATTTCATCTTCTCAATTAAGGAAAATTTGATAAGGTAAATATAATTAATGGATAAAATCTTAAGCTTAAAAAAAATTATCATTGAAACTCTCGACATAAATAAAGCTCAAGACATTGTAAGTATAGACTTAAAAGATAAAAGTTCTATGGCTGATTATATGATTATAGCTAGTGGAACTTCATCTAGACATATTCAAGCCTTATCTGAACAAGTTTTAGAAAAACTTATAGATAATGGAGTGAAAGATTCCAAAATTGAAGGCAAAGATAGTACTGAGTGGAAACTAGTAGATGGTATTGATCTAATAATACATATTTTTCATCCAGAAAAAAGAAAGTTTTATGAACTTGAAAAAATGTGGTCTGAATTAATACCAAAGGAAAAATTAATAATATAATGACTAGAGTAATACTAAATTTTTTAACTTTTATTTTAATTTTATTTTTATTTAGTCAAAAAGTTATTTCTTCTGAAAACGAATTATACGAAAAAATAGATGTTTTCGGCGAGGTTTTAGAAAAAATTAATAAGGAGTACGTTGATGAAATTAATCAATCCGACAGTATGGACTCTGCTATTAACGGTTTGCTTCAATCTTTAGATCCATATTCAGGCTACATGTCTCCAGAAATTTTTAACGAAATGCAAACTGAGACAAGTGGTGAATTTGGGGGGCTTGGTATTGAGGTTACAATGGAGTCAGGAGTTGTAAAAGTTATTTCTCCAATAGATGATACACCTGCGTCCAGAGCAGGAATAAAAGCTGGAGATTATATCGTTAAGATTAATGACACCCAAGTACAAGGTAAATCTCTGGGTGAAGCGGTCGAGTTAATGAGAGGTCCCGTAGGATCTGCCATTGAATTAACAATAAGAAGACGAGGAGAGAAAAAAGCTTTAACTTTTAATGTCACAAGAGAAATAATTCAAATCAAATCGGTAAAAGCAGAATTACTGGAAAAAAACATTGGGTATATACGATTAACTTCCTTTAATGAAAATAGTGCTGGACAAATAAAAAAAGAAATCAATAAATTTGAAAAAAATAAAAATTTAAAGTCTTACATTTTAGACTTAAGAAATAATCCAGGTGGATTATTATCACAAGCTATAAAAATTTCTGATTTCTTTTTGGATAATGGTGAGATTGTCTCTACAAAAAGTAGACAACAATCAGAAAATCGAAAATGGTTTGCAAAAAAAGGAGATCTTACTAAAGGAAAAACTATTCTTGTTTTAATAAATTACGGCTCTGCCTCTGCTTCTGAAATTGTAGCTGGAGCTTTAAAAGATCATAAAAGAGCGATTTTGATTGGTGAAAATAGTTATGGGAAAGGATCTGTTCAATCTATTATACCTTTAAAAAATAAAGGGGCTATAAGATTAACTGTAGCTAAGTATTATTTGCCTTCAGGCAAATCTATTTCTGAAGTAGGTGTGTCACCAGACATTGAAATCGATGAGGAAAGTGATGATTTTAAAATTAAAACTGAAACTGACAATCAATTGAATTACGCGATCAAATTACTTAATGGTTGAAATTCAGGAAAAATATAAAAATCTACCTTACAGAGTAGGTGTTGGCATAATTGTCTTAAATAAAGAAAATAAAATTTTTGTAGCAAAAAGAATTGACAACCCGAAAGGTTTTTGGCAAATGCCACAAGGAGGTGTTGATGAAGGTGAAGATTTTTTATCTGCTGCCTACAGAGAACTAGAAGAAGAAACTAGTATTAAAAACGTCGAGTTGATAACTGAAATAGATGAAATAACCACTTATGAACTACCAAACCATCTTCTAGGTAAAATTTGGAAAGGTAAATTTAAAGGGCAGAAACAAAAATGGTTTTTAATGAGATATCTTGGTAGTGATAATGAAATAAATATTAACACAAGCAAACCAGAATTTTTTGAATGGAAGTGGATAGAACTAAATTCTATTACAGATATAGTTGTAAGTTTCAAACTTAATGTTTACAAGATACTTCAAAAAAAATTAGAAAAGATTATTAATTAATAGATCTTAAAACTTCAATTTTCTGATCAATTAAGTATTTTGCTTGATCACTTATGTTGTCCTTAGCTGTCTCTTCCTCAGCAACTCTCAACATTTCATCTATTTTGCTTTTTTCCATATTTTTAATGTCGAAAATTGAGCTGGTAAGAATTGATAGGTTGTTATTCTTGAATTCAATTATTCCGTCTTCAACATAATATTTTTCTTCACCTAATTTTGAATAAATTTTGATTATGCCAGGTTTTAAAAAAGAAATTATAGATATATGATCCTTAAGTATTCCCATCTCTCCCTCAAATGCTGGAACTACCACTTCAGTGACATCATCTTTTAAAAGAAAAGATTTTTCCGGGTTGACTACTTCAAGTTTAAATTCTTCGCTCATTAAGCAGCGTCTTTTTTCATTTTTTCAGCCTTTTCTATAGCCTCTTCAATTGTACCGACCATATAAAACGCAGCCTCTGGTAGATGATCATACTCACCCTTACAGATTGCATCAAAACCCTTTATTGTTGATTCTAGATCAACAAGTTTTCCAGGAGATCCTGTGAATACCTCAGCAACAAAGAAAGGTTGTGATAAAAATCTTTGGATCTTTCTTGCTCTGGCAACTATCAATTTATCTTCCTCGGATAATTCGTCCATACCTAAAATTGCTATTATATCTTGTAAAGATTTATAAGTTTGAAGTATTTTTTGAACTTCTCTCGCAACCCTATAATGTTCATCTCCAACTATTCTAGGATCAAGAATTCTTGAGGTAGAGTCAAGAGGATCTACTGCAGGATAAATTCCAATTTCAGCAATTTGTCTTGAAAGTACTGTTGTTGCATCCAGGTGAGCAAACGATGTAGCGGGTGCTGGATCAGTTAAATCATCAGCAGGGACATATATTGCTTGTACTGATGTAATAGATCCTTTATTAGTGGTCGTAATTCTTTCTTGTAAGTTACCCATATCTGTAGCTAAAGTTGGTTGATATCCAACAGCAGAAGGAATTCTTCCTAGTAGAGCTGATACCTCCGAACCGGCTTGTGTAAATCTAAATATATTATCAACAAAAAATAAAACGTCTTGTCCTTCTTGATCTCTGAAATATTCAGCGACAGTCAAACCTGTTAATGCAACTCTTGCTCTTGCTCCTGGAGGTTCGTTCATTTGACCATATACTAAGGCAGCTTTAGATCCTGCTCCTTCTTTTTTAATAACACCAGACTCTATCATTTCATGATATAGATCATTTCCCTCTCTTGTTCTTTCACCAACACCGGCAAAAACAGAAAAACCTCCATGAGCCTTAGCGACATTGTTAATTAATTCCATAATTAAAACAGTTTTTCCAACACCTGCTCCTCCAAATAGTCCAATTTTTCCACCTTTTGCATAAGGAGCTAACAAGTCTATAACTTTAATACCAGTAACAAGAATTTCAGTTTCAGTTGATTGATCATTAAATTCTGGTGCCGCTCTATGGATTGGCCAATTTTCTTTTGTTTTAACGTCTCCTCTTTCATCTATTGGTTCACCAACTACATTGATAATTCTTCCTAAAGTTTCTGGACCAACCGGAACTTTAATAGGAGCTTTTGTGTTAATTACTTCGTCACCTCTTTTCAACCCTTCTGTAGCATCCATTGCAATAGTTCTTGCAGTTGACTCTCCTAAATGTTGAGCAACCTCTAAAACTAGACGATTATTTCCATTTTTGCATTCTAATGCTGTTAAAATTTCTGGAAGCTCTCCTTCAAATTTAACATCAACTACCGCTCCTATAACTTGTGTAATTATTCCTTTGCTCATAATTATAAACTTTCTGCTCCTGATATTATTTCTATTAGTTCTTTTGTAATTGCTGCCTGACGACTTCTATTATACTCAATAGTAAGCTTATCAACCATTTCACCTGCGTTTCTAGTTGCATTATCCATAGCACTCATTCTTGCACCTTGTTCGCTAGCTGAATTCTCTAACATTGCTTTAAATATTTGTGTAGATATATTTTTAGGTAATAAATTGGTTAAAATCTCATCCTCATCAGGTTCAAATTCATAATTATCCTCTGATTTTTCCTTGTCATTAATATCTGTTTTTAACGGTATGATTTGTTGAGCTTGGGGTATTTGTGTAATAACATTTTTAAATTGATTAAAAAAAATTGTACAAATATCAAATTCTTCTTTTTGAAACTTCTCAATAATTATTTTGCTTACTTTTTCAGCGTCAAAAAAATTGGCATTTTTTGAATTTTTAAATGAAATATTTTCAATTATTTTATCACCAAAAACTCTTTTTAATTGATCATTACCTTTAGAACCTACAGTTATAATCTTTAATTCTTTACCCTCACCAGATAGTCTAGAAAAATAACTTTTTGCTTTTTTAATAATATTAGAATTAAAGCCACCACATAAACCTCTATCTGAAGTCATTACAACACACAAATGAATTTGATCTTTTCCTGTTCCAGATAAAAGCTTAGGGGCATTTTCTTTATCAGAAATTCCCTCCGACAAATTTAAGATTATGTTGTTCATTTTTTCAGAGTATGGCCTTCCTTTTTCTGCACTATCCTGAGCCCTTTTAAGTTTAGCTGCAGCAACCATCTTCATAGCTTTAGTAATTTTTTGTGTAGACTTAACACTCGCAATTCTTTTTTTTAAATCATCTAAACTAGCCATAAATATTTTATGAATTAAATTTTTGTTTTAGCTGTTTTATTATTTCTACTAATTTCTGTTCAGAGTCTTCCTCAAGCTTACCTGAACTTAAAATAGACTTCACTATTTCTGGCTTTTCAGATTTACATTTTTCAATTATTTTATTTTCAAAATTTGCAATTTCTTTTAGCTCTATATCATCTAGATAACCTTTAACACCACAAAATACTGAAATTACTTGCTCAGCCACAGTCATCGGAGAATATTGTTTTTGTTTAAGTAACTCTGTAAGCTTTGATCCTCTATTAAGTAGTTGTTGAGTTGATGCATCTA
This sequence comes from uncultured Pelagibacteraceae bacterium, assembly GCA_902540785.1. Lineage (GTDB taxonomy): Bacteria > Pseudomonadota > Alphaproteobacteria > Pelagibacterales > Pelagibacteraceae > Pelagibacter. Next base: position 1,298 of record CACBOA010000019.1, on the reverse strand, counting down.
AGTCAGAGCCAAATTGCGCAAACGCCGCCATTTCTCTATATTGTGCCAATTCTAATTTCATTGAACCAGAAACTTTTTTCATAGCCTTTGTTTGAGCCGCAGATCCAACTCTTGAAACTGAAAGCCCTACGTTTATAGCTGGTCTTATACCTTGATTAAAAAGTTCAGTTTCTAAAAAGATTTGTCCATCCGTAATTGAAATTACATTTGTGGGTATGTAAGCAGAAACATCTCCACCTTGTGTTTCTATAATTGGTAATGCTGTTAAAGAACCACCACCGTGCTCATCACTTAGTTTTGCTGCTCTCTCAAGTAGTCTGCTATGAAGGTAAAATACATCTCCAGGATATGCTTCCCTTCCTGGCGGTCTTCTTAAGATCAAGGACATTTGTCTATAAGCAACAGCTTGCTTTGAAAGATCATCATAAATTATTAGCGCATGCATTCCATTGTCTCTGAAATACTCTCCCATAGCACAACCAGTGTACGGTGCCAAAAATTGCAATGGAGCTGAGTCTGATGCAGTGGCAGCAACAATTGTTGTGTATTCCATTGCTCCAGCTTCCTCTAAAGTTTTTTGAATTTGTCTTACGGTTGATCTTTTTTGACCAACAGCTACATAAATACAATATAACTTTTGTTTCTCATCTCCTGACTCATTAATTTTTTTTTGATTTATAATTGCATCAACAGCAACTGCTGTTTTACCTGTTTGTCTATCCCCAATAATTAATTCTCTTTGCCCTCTTCCAATTGGCACTAAACTATCAATAGATTTTAAACCTGTTTGCATCGGTTCGCTAACAGATTGACGGGGTATGATACCTGGTGCTTTAACTTCTACCCTACTTTTCTTAACACCTTTATCTAGGGCACCTTTTCCATCAATAGGGTTACCTAAACCATCTACTACACGACCCAGTAATTCTTTTCCGACTGGAGTATCAACGATGCTTCCTGTTCTCTTTACAATATCTCCTTCTTTAATATTTCTATCATCACCAAAAATAACAACTCCAACATTTTCGCTCTCTAAATTAAGAGCCATACCTTTTGAACCATCGGTAAACTCAACCATTTCTCCTGCTTGAACATTGTCAAGTCCATAAATTCTAGCTATACCATCTCCGACTGACAAAACTTGACCAACTTCAGACACCTCCGCTTTTTCTCCAAAGTTTTTAATTTGTTCTTTTAATATTTTTGTTACTTCTGAGGGGTTTATTTCCATATTATACCTTCATCATTTTATTTTCTATTTGCTGTAATTTATTTTTAATGGAAGTATCAATCATCAT
>CACBOA010000018.1 GCA_902540785.1 uncultured Pelagibacteraceae bacterium | reverse complement strand
TGATTACCCAAAAGATCTTTATATCTATAATTATTCAACAAAGTCCTCTTCACCATTGATCTCTTATGATTGGTTTCCCTCTCAAGCCAAGTTTCATTTAGTGGAATATGACTTTCCTATATTTCCAGATGATTTCGCTTATTACCTTTTAAAAGACGATAAAACGTTAGTAATGATTAGTGCAGTTAAAAGTTTAAATGCTAATTTTAAATACGATATTTTTAATAAGAAACTTGAACTTTACCCTACTACAGGAAAATTTGATTTTATTATTTCTTCTTTCTCTAAGGATTGTGGGCATTATAAATTTAAAGATAATTATAAGTGTAGTATTTATAAACCTTTAATTTCAAGTAATTTAATTAACTAACTTGTGTAAAAGCCTCAGCAAATTTTTCTGCATTGAATAATTGTAGATCATCTTCTTTTTCACCTAAGCCTAAAGCAATAATAGGTAGTTGATATTTTTTTGCTATTGCCAGCAGAATACCACCTTTGGCAGTTCCATCTAATTTAGTCATGATTAGACCAGTTAAAGGAATAATTTTGTTAAATTCTTCCACTTGATTAATCACATTCTGTCCTGATGTTGCATCTAAAACTAAAATAATATTGTGAGGAGCATCTTGGTCAATTTTTTTTGTTACATTGGCTATCTTTTTATATTCTTCCATTAAATTTTTTTTATTCTGTAGTCTTCCAGCAGTATCGATTAAAACTTGGTGAAAATTATTTTTGATTGCTTCCTCAACTGCTTTGTATGCCACCGATGCTGGATCAGAACCTTGAGATGATTTAGTTAATTTAACATCAATTTTATTTGCCCAACTTTCTAATTGTTCAATAGCAGCTGCTCGAAAAGTATCAGAAGCAGCAAACATAACTTTGTTGCCATTAGTTTTTAATATTTTACCTATTTTACCGATAGTTGTTGTTTTACCAACACCATTTACTCCTGAGATTAAAGTTGCATTGAGTTTATCTTTTTTTTCAAAAAAAGAATTATTTTCTAAAGGCTTCATTAAATTAACAATGTACTCTTTTAAAATAAGATTTATCTCGGTAGATAGATCTTTGTTGGGATCAATCTTTTTATTCGAAATGATTTCTTTAATTTCAGATGCAGCCTCTACACCAACATCAGACTCAATTAAAAACTCTTCGATTTTATCTAAATTTTTATCGTCTATCTCTTTTTTTATTATTATTTCTTTTAATCCAGATGTCAGTGCAGAAGCACTTTTTTTAAAACCTATCTTAAATTTGTCAAAAATTCCCATTATAATTTGATCTCAATTTCTTTTATTTCTGAAACGGGTCCTTTCATGTGGATTGAATTTCTATCATCTATAAGAATTGATAACTTACCTGTTTGAAATTCTATGTCTGTTTCATTTTCATTAAGATTGTTTAATTTACCAGCAAATGCAGTTGCGCATGCAGCAGTTCCACATGCTTTGGTTAGCCCAGCCCCTCTCTCCCATACTTTTACTTTAATCAAATTTCTATTAATTATTTTAGCAATTGTAACATTACATTTTTCTGGAAAAATTTTATGATTTTCAATTTTGGGTCCAATTTTTTCAATACTAAAATTTTCAATCTCGTTTACAAAAAAAACAATATGTGGATTTCCAACATTAACAGCAGTACCACCAAAATGTTCTTTATTATTTAAATCAGTGATCCCAATATTCAAATTTTTAGTATCTAATTTTTCCGATAAGGGAATTTCGTTCCATTGTAATTTAGCTTTACCAATTTCAGTTGTAACAACATTTTTATCTAAAATTTTTGACTCTAAGTTTCCATTTAAAGTAGATAAGATGATCTTTTCAGCTTTTGTCTCTTCAGAGATTAATTTTGCAACACATCTAGTGCCATTTCCACATGCACCAGACTCTCCTCCATCAGAATTAAAAAATTTTAAATTCGCATCACTTGATTTACTGGTCTCAATAAATATTAATTGATCACAACCAATAAAATTTCTATCACAAATCTTTATAATCTGATCTTTAGTTAAATCGGTAATTTTTTGTCTATTATCAATGATGACAAAATCATTACCTAATCCATCCATTTTAAAAGCTCTTATCTCCATATATAGTTGTTTAACTTATTTATTGACTTTTTGAACCTCTATTATAGTTTGTGGCAGTTTCCGCAAAAACGTTAAATTTGCGGTGTCTTTGGAAACAAAGAGATCGACACTAGTCAGCGAGGGTTCGCCCACTAGTGCGATTACTGCTGTGTGAAATAAATATGTTTGAAAATTTGACAAATAAATTTGAGGAAGTCTTTTCCTCTTTAAAAAAAGCACCTTCGCTTGATGAGAGTCAAGTTGATGAAGGTCTTAGATCCATTAGGCAAGCTTTATTAGAAGCTGACGTATCACTTGATGTTGCAAAAGAGTTTATTGAGAAAGTTAAACCTAAAGCTTTAGGACAAGAAATCATCAGATCTACATCTCCTGGCGATATGGTTGTTAAAATTGTTTACGACGAATTAGTATCTTTATTAGGTGAAAAAAATAATGATGTAAATCTTAATGCCGTACCACCAGTGCCTATGATGTTAGTTGGTCTACAAGGTTCTGGTAAAACTACAACCACCGCAAAACTTGCAAAATATTTGGAAAATAACAAAAAAAAGAAAGTTATGATGGTGAGTTTAGATATTTATAGGCCAGCCGCCCAAGAGCAATTAAAATCTTTAGGTGAACAAAATAATATTTTAACTTTGCCAATAATTGAAGGGCAACAACCATCTGATATTTGTCAAAGAGCAATTAGTGCTGCAAATCTGAATGGTGCTGACATCATTTTATTTGATACAGCAGGTAGAACACAAATAGACTTGCAAATGATGAGTGAAATTAAACAAATCGAGAATATAATTAAACCTGCTGAAACGTTTTTAGTTGCTGACTCTTTGACTGGTCAAGTAGCAGCATCCGTGGCAAAAGAATTTAAAGATACTGTAAATCTCTCTGGTATAATTTTAACAAGAGCTGATGGTGATGCAAGAGGTGGAGCCGCAGTTAGTATGAAATTTATCTCACAAGTACCAATTAAATTTTTGGGTATAGGAGAAAAAATTAATAATCTTGAGGTTTTTCATCCAGATAGAATTGCTAATAGAATTTTAGGGATGGGAGATATTGTTTCTCTAGTAGAGAAAGCGGCTCAAGATCTTGGAGAAGAAAATATTAAAAAGGCAGAAGAGAATTTAAAGAAGGGACAATTCTCTATGGAAGATTATTTAGCACAACTAAGACAAATGAAAAAAATGGGTGGAATAGAAGGCATCATGTCCTTTATGCCTGGTGTTTCAAAAGTTAAATCACAAATGGATGCGGCTGGAATTGATGAGAGTATTATTACAAAGAATGAAGCTATAATATTGTCTATGACAAAAAAAGAGAGAGAGAACCCTAAGATAATTGATGGTTCTAGAAAAAAAAGAATTGCTAATGGTTCTGGCACAGATCCAGCCACTATCAATAAGTTGTTAAAACAATTTAAAATGATGTCTGAAATGATGAAAAAGATGTCAAAGGGTAATCTGAAAGGTATGACTGACAAAGGAATACCTCCAGAATTATTTAATCAATTAAAATAAAAGAAGGAGAGTGAATGTTAAAGTTAAGATTATCAAGAGGCGGAACGAAAAAAAGACCCGTTTATAAAGTAGTTGTTGCAGACAGTCGTTTTGCAAGAGATGGTAGATTTATAGAGAAAGTGGGATTTTTTAATCCACTATTACCAAAGGAAAAAAAGGAAAGAATTGGATTAGAAGCAGAACGAATAAAGTATTGGTTGGGTCAAGGTGCACAACCAACAACTAGAGTAGCAAGGATTTTAGGTGAAAATGAATTAATGCCTATGCCGGCGAATGGAAATAATCCTCAGAAGGCTATTCCAAAAAAAGATCGAAAAAAAGAGGGCAGTGAGGAAGCTCCAAAAGCAGAAGCTCCAAAAGCAGAAGCTCCAAAAGCAGAGGCTAAAAAAGAGGAAGCTCCAAAAGCAGAGGCTAAAAAAGAGGAAAAGAAATAATAAAAATTATTTATGATTCAAGTTCAAGTATTTACACTTTATCCAGAAGTTTTCCCTGGGCCTTTAAATAAAGGTATTTACAGTAAAGCAATGACTAAAAAGTTGTGGAGCTTAAAAGTAATTAATATTAGAGACTCTGCTCGAGATAAACATAAAACAGTTGATGATACTCCTTACGGCGGTGGGACAGGTATGTTAATTAAACCAGATGTCTTGGCGAATTCTATTGATCAAAATGTAAATAAGGGAGATAAAATTTTTTATCTTTCACCAAAAGGTAAAAGATTTGATCAAAAATTTGCACAAGATTTATCTAAAGAAAAATCATTTTCTTTGATTTGCGGACAGTTTGAGGGTGTTGATGAAAGAGTTTTGGGTACAAGAAATATTGAAGAGGTGAGCATTGGAGATTATGTATTGTCTGGAGGAGAAACGGCAGCTTTGGTTATTCTAGATAGCGTTTTAAGACTTTTACCTGGAGTTTTAGGAAATGATAAATCCCCAGCTGATGAAACTTTTGAAAATGGCCTTTTAGAGTATCCGCAGTTCACAAAACCTCAAATATGGGAAGAAAAAGCAGTGCCAGAAGTGTTATTATCTGGAGATCACAGTAAAATTAAAGACTGGCGTTTATCTCAATCTGAGGATATAACACGCGACCGAAGACCAGATTTGTGGCAAAAATATAAGAAAGATTAAATTGATAAATACTGAAATGAAAACAATAGAAGAAATTAACCAAAATAACGTTAAAAAGATTCTCTCTGAAAAAAAGATACCTGAATTTTTCCCAGGAGATGTTGTAAAAGTTGGAGTAAGAATAACAGAGGGTAAAAAAGAAAGAATCCAGTATTTTGAAGGTGTGTGTATCGCTAAAAAAAGTAGAGACTTAAACTCATCATTTACTGTTAGAAAAATATCATTCGGTGAGGGAGTTGAGAGAACGTTTCCATTGTTTGGAACTGTAATTGACTCAATTAAAGTAATTCGATCTGGAAAAGTAAGAAGAGCAAAACTTTATTATTTAAGAGACAGAACTGGTAAGTCAGCTAGAATTGCTAAAAAGATTAGAAAAAAAATTGGCATCGATATAGATGTTAAACCAGAAACTGTAAGTGAGGAAAATTTAGCTCCAGTTACAGAGGAAAATATTTCAGAAAATACAAAAGAAGTCTCACCAGTTGTTGAACCAAAAATAGACGAAACTCTAAAAAATGAAGTTAAAAAAGATATTTCTAAAGCCGAAACTAGCTCAGAAAAAAAGCTTGAAAATTTACAAGAAAAAAAATAATTTTTTTCTCAATGCCTAATACTCTTTACGATAAAATTTGGAATGACCATTTAGTACATCAACAAGATGATGGAACAGCATTATTATTTGTTGATAGACATTTAGTCCATGAGGTTACAAGTCCACAAGCTTTTGAGGGACTTAGAAATACTAAAAGAATAGTCAGGCACCCTAAATTAACTTTAGCTGTAGCAGACCATAATGTGCCAACTACTGATAGATCAAAGGGTATTTCAGATCATGAGTCTAAAATTCAGGTAGAGACTTTAGAAGCGAATTGCAAAGAATTTGGTATTAAACTTTTTGGCATGAATGATAAACGACAAGGTATTGTTCATGTGACTGGTCCAGAACAAGGTTTTACGCAACCCGGAACAGTTATTGTTTGTGGGGATAGCCATACTGCGACCCATGGAGCATTTGGTGCTTTAGCCTTTGGGATTGGAACTTCAGAGGTAGAACATGTTTTAGCAACCCAAACACTTGTTCAAAAAAAAGCAAAAAATTTTAGAATAAACGTTAATGGTAAACTTCCAGTAGGTGTCACTTCAAAAGATGTTATTTTACAAATAATTGGAAAAATTGGAACCGCAGGTGGCACAGGCTGTGTTGTTGAATATGCAGGTGATTTGATAAGATCGTTAAGCGTTGAACAAAGAATGACGATATGCAATATGACAATTGAAGGTGGTGCAAGAGCTGGATTAATAGCACCGGATGAAAAAATATTTAAATATTTAGAGGGAAAACCAATGTCGCCAAAGGGTGGAAAATGGAATAAAGCTTTAGAACATTGGCAAAGTTTAAAAACTGATGATGATGCAAGCTTTGATAAAGAAGTAAGTTTGCAGGCTAACGAAATTTTGCCAATGATAACTTGGGGAACTTCGCCTCAAGATGTAATTACGATTGACGGTAAAGTTCCAAATCCAAGTGAAGCAAAAGACGAGGACCGTAAAAATTCCATAGAGAGATCCTTAAAATATATGGGTCTTAAACCTGATATGTCAGCAAGAGATATCAAAATAGATAAAGTTTTTATAGGTAGTTGTACAAATGGTAGAATTGAGGATCTAAGAGAAGCAGCAAAGATTTTAAAAGATAAAAAGATAGCTTCCCATGTTCATGCAATGGTAGTCCCAGGATCTGGATTGGTAAAACAACAAGCAGAACAAGAAGGATTAGATAAAATCTTTGTTAATTCAGGATTTGAATGGAGAGAACCAGGTTGCTCAATGTGTTTAGCCATGAATGCAGACAAGTTGAAACCTGAAGAAAGATGTGCCTCTACCTCAAATAGGAATTTTGAAGGAAGACAAGGAAGAGGTGGAAGAACTCATTTAGTAAGTCCTGGAATGGCTGCAGCTGCTGCAATATCAGGCAGCCTTGATGATGTGAGAAAGTATCAAAATTAAATGCAAAAATTTAGCACATTAAGAAGTATCCCAGCTTATCTACCGATAGTAAATATTGATACAGATATGATTATTCCAAAACAATTTCTTAAAACAATTAAGAGAACTGGATTGGGTAAAAATTTATTTTTTGAGATGAGATATGATGATAATGGTAAAGAAATAAATGATTTCATTTTAAATAAAAATCCATTCAATAATTCAAAAATTCTAATTGCAGGAAAAAATTTTGGCTGTGGTTCATCAAGAGAGCACGCACCATGGGCGTTATTAGATTTTGGTATTACTTGTGTTATAAGCTCAAGTTTTGCTGATATTTTTCATAATAATTGTTTTAAGAATGGAATTTTACCAATCACACTAGATGATGAAAAAATAAAGGAGTTATCAGAGTATACCAAGAGAAAAGAGGAAATTTTTGTGGATCTCAACGAGGAGAAAATTGTTTACGGAAACAATGAGGTTAAATTTAAAATTGACCCATTTAAGAAAAAATGTCTTTTAGAGGGATTAGATGACATAGCTTTATCTTTAAAAAAATCTGACAAAATTGAAAACTTCGAAAAAGATCTAAAAAATAAAAAGCCTTGGATCTTTAATGATTAAAGTTAAAAAAAGAAAAATCCTTTTATTGCCAGGAGACGGTATTGGACCAGAAGTTATTGGTGAAGTTAAAAAAATAATAAATTGGTTCAACGATAAAAAATCTTTAGATTTTGAAATCGATGAAGATTTAGCAGGAGGTTGTTCTTATGACAAACATGGGACACCGATTACTGATGAAGTTTTTTATAAAGCCTTGGAAAGTGAAGCTGTTATGCTTGGTGCAGTTGGAGGACCTAAATGGGATAATGTTGAATTTTCAAAAAAACCAGAGAGAGCACTTTTAAAATTGAGAAAAGAATTAAAATTATTCGCAAACTTAAGACCCGCTATCTGTTTCAAACAATTAGTTGAAGCATCTACATTAAAACCTGAGATCGTCTCAGGATTAGATATTATGATCGTGAGAGAGTTGACTGGTGGAATTTATTTTGGTGAACCTAGAGGTATTAAACCAATTGAAAATGGTGAAAGAAAAGGAATAAATACTCACACTTACACAAGTGGTGAAATTACAAGAGTAGCAAGAGTAGCTTTTGATTTAGCGAAAAAAAGATCAAATAAAGTTACATCTTGTGAAAAATCTAATGTAATGGAGGCTGGACAATTATGGAAAGAGGAGGTTCAAGCACTTCATGAAAAGGAGTATAAAGATGTGGAATTAAGTCATATGCTTGCCGACAATTGTGCAATGCAGTTATTAAGAAATCCGAAACAATTTGATGTCATTGTCACAGATAATCTTTTTGGGGATATGCTTTCAGACCAAGCTTCAATGTTAACAGGTTCATTAGGATTATTACCCTCAGCTTCATTAGGTGCAAAAAATAAAGATGGAGAAATGAGAGCGATGTATGAGCCTATTCATGGGTCTGCACCTGATATAGCAGGAAAAGGTCTAGCAAATCCAATAGCAACAATTTTAAGCTTTGCAATGGCTTTAAGATACTCCTTGGACCTTGATAAAGAGGCAGAAGGCTTAGAAAAAGCTGTTCAGGATGTCTTAAATGATGGTTTAAGAACCAAAGATATTCTATCCAAGGGAATGAAAGAAATATCAACATCTAAAATGGGTGATGCGATCATTTCAAAATTGCAATAATTAATTAATTATTTTAAACTTTATATATGCCAAGCTATATAGCACCAGTTGATGATATGATGTTTCTTTTTGAGAAATTAAGGGACAATAAAAACTATAATGAACTGGAAAAATATAAAGAGGTAAGTCCAGAGCTAGTAAAAGATATTTTAGAGGAAGCTGCAAAAATCAATCAAAATTTGATTTTGCCACTCGCAAAAGCTGGAGATGAAAATCCTGCAAGTTTAGAAAATGGAGTTGTAAGGACTCCACCAGGATACAAAGAGGCTTACCAAAAATATATAGAGGACGGTTGGACTTCATTATCCTGTGATCCAAAATACGGAGGACAAGGCATGCCTCGAACTGTTAGTGCATTTTTTGATGAAATGATATCATCTGCAAGTCTAGCATTTAAACTTTACAGTGAATTAACTTTAGGAGCTTATAATTGTATTCATCACCATGCTACAGATGAAATAAAAGAAAAATACCTTCCTAAAATGGTTGAAGGCAAATGGAGTGGCACAATGTGTTTAACCGAACCAGTCTGTGGAACAGACTTAGGTTTATTAAAAACAAAGGCAGTAGAACAACCAGACGGAACATATAAAATCACAGGGCAAAAAATATTTATTACCTCGGGTGATCATGATTTAACAGAAAATATTATACATTTGGTAATAGCAAGAGCAACAGATTCGCCTAAAGGGACTAAGGGAATAAGCTTATTCTTAGTTCCAAAATTTATTGTAAAAGAAGATGGAACTGTTGGCTCAAGAAATGGGATATCTACTGGATCAATAGAAACAAAAATGGGTATTAAGGGTTCAGCTACATGTGTATTAAATTTTGATGAGGCCACAGGAATAATGATTGGCCCTAAAAACAAGGGATTGAGTCAAATGTTCACAATGATGAATCTAGAGAGAATCGTTGTAGGTATTCAAGGTTTAGGAATTTCAGAAATTGCTTATCAAAATTCTCTTAATTATGCAAAAGAGCGAAAACAAGGAAAAAGCAATAATAATAAGTCTGAAAATGGAAGAGCAGATTCAATTATTGAGCATGCTGATATAAGAAAAACTTTGTTGAACATGAAGTCTATAATTGAGGGAGAAAGAGCGTTATGTTTCTGGTTGTCTCAACAAACTGAAGTTAGTTTAAATCACGATGATCAAAAGATCAAACAGGAGGCCTTGGATTTGGTCTCGTTAATGACACCAGTTGTAAAATCGTTATTTTCTGATCTAGGAATGGAAATAACAAGTGATGCAATGCAAATATTTGGTGGATACGGTTATACAAAAGATCAAGGTATAGAGCAGTTGTATAGAGATAACAGGATTACGCCGATTTATGAAGGAACCAATTCAGTACAAGCAGCTGATTTAGTTTTTAGAAAACTGTCAACTAAGAATGGAAACATAGTCGATAAATTTATGAATTTAATTAAATCTGAAACTAATTCAGATGATGAAAAAATGAAGCCATTTGTCGATACATTAAATTACAATTTAGGAATTTTAAAAAAATTTAGTGATTGGACTATTGATAAAATAAAGACTAACAAAGATGATGTCAGTGCAGCCGCCAATGATTATTTGAAGACACTTGGTTATATATCTTTAGCTTTTTCTTGGGTAAAAGTTTTAACTGTAAGTTTTAAAGATTTTGAGGAAAATAAAAAGTTTCATGAAGATAAAATAAATACTGCAAAATTTTATTTTGAAAAAGTTCTGCCGAGAGCTGAACAACATTACAAATCTGCCATCTCGGGAAGTTCAAATATCATGAATTTTAAATTTAATTAAAATGAGTCATTACGACACAAATTTAGATAAAAACGAGGCTAATTATATACCCTTAACACCCCTAACTTTCTTAAAAAGAGCCAAAGATATATATCCAGACTATGAGGCGGTTATTTATGAGGATCGTAAATACTCTTGGACTGAAGTCTATAAGCGTACTGTAAAATTTGCAAGTGCTCTCACTAAGATTGGTGTCAAAAAAGGTGACACTGTCTCATTTTTAGCTTTTAACACTCCAGAAATTTTTGAAGGTCATTACTCTGTACCAATGACTGGTGCAGTTTTAAACACAATCAATATTAGATTGGATGCTAAGACTATTGCATACATTTTAAATCATAGCGATGCAAAAGTATTAGTCGTTGATAGGCAGCTTCATGGTGAAGTTAAGAAAGCATTGAACACACTAAATAAGAAAATAATCATTATTGATATTGTAGATAAATTTGCCGATCAATCAAAGTGTGAAAAAATTGGAGAGCTAGAATATGAAAGTTTTCTAAATACTGGAGATGAAAATTTTGATTGGAAAATGCCCGAGGATGAGTGGCAGGCGATTTCATTAAGTTATACATCTGGAACTACTGGAAATCCAAAAGGTGTTGTTTATCATCACAGAGGATCTTATTTGATGTCCACTGGAAGTGCAGTTGCTTGGAATATGCCAAATAGGTTAAATTTCTTAACTATTGTTCCAATGTTTCATTGCAATGGTTGGGGTTACCCGTGGACCGTGCCTATGTTAAATGGAAGAACTATTTGTCTAAGAAATATTGATGTGAAGAAGATATTTGAATTGATAGACAAACACAATATAACCCATTTTGGTGGAGCACCGATTGTATTAAACATGATCACTGGCGCACCTGAGTCTGATAGAAAAAAATTAAAACAACAAGTCTTTGTTTTGACTGCTGGAGCCCCCCCGCCTAGTGTAATATTTAAAAAAATGAAAGAACTCGGATTTGAAGTTATGCATGTTTATGGATTAACAGAAACTTATGGTCATGTAACTCAATGCGCATGGAATGATTCTTGGAGTAAATTTGATGAAGAAAAACAAAATGAAATTAAAGCTAGGCAGGGAGTTAGATATCCAAACACCGAGGGAATAGCTGTTATGGATCCTAAGACCATGAAAGAGGTACCAAAAGATGGAAAAACTATTGGTGAGATTATGATTAAAGGGAATGTTGTGATGAAAGGGTATTTTAAAGATAAAGAAGCTACTAACAAAGCAATGGATGGAGGATGGTTTCATTCAGGTGACTTAGCGGTAATGCATTCAGATGGCTATGTAAAAATCCAAGATAGGTCCAAAGATATTATTATTTCAGGCGGTGAAAATATTTCTTCAATTGAGATAGAAAATACTTTAGCTAAACATCCTTCAGTGTCCATTGCAGCTGTAGTTGCTAAACCAGATGATAAGTGGGGAGAGGTACCTTGCGCATTTATTGAAATGGTTAAGGACAAACCAGTGACTGAAAAAGAACTAATTAGTTTTTGTAAAGAAACTTTAGCAGGGTTTAAGGTCCCAAAACAAGTAGTTTTTTGTGATTTACCCAAAACATCAACAGGTAAAATTCAAAAATTTGAATTGAGAAAAAAGTTTTAGAAAAATAAATGAAAGGTTTTCCTATAGTAAAATCTAGAAGAGTAAGAAGTTCGCCTTATACTTCAAGGATTGAAAAGCAAGGTGTAACAGCTTACACAGTATATAACCATATGCTTTTACCTGCAGCATTTGGATCTTTAGAAGATTCTTGTAATCATTTAAAAAAAAATGTTCAAGTTTGGGATGTTGCTGCAGAAAGACAAGTTGAAATTTCAGGAAAAGACGCCTCAAAACTTGTTCAATTAATGACCTGTAGAGACTTATCTAAATCAAAAATAGGAAGATGTTATTATTGTCCTTTAATTGATGGTGACGGTAACTTAGTAAATGATCCAGTAATTTTAAAATTGGCAGAAGATAGATGGTGGATTTCTATTGCAGATTCAGATGTAATTTTTTTTGCAAAAGGACTAGCTTCTGGAAATAATTTTGATGTAGAAATATTTGAGCCCAATGTAGATATTTTAGCAATTCAAGGTCCAAAATCTTTTGACTTAATGGAAAAAATTTTTGGCAAAAAAATAAAAGAATTGAAATTTTTTGGTTTTGATTATTTTGATTTTAAAGGGGTAAAACATTTAATTGCTAGGTCGGGATGGTCAAAACAAGGTGGTTTTGAAGTTTATGTAGAAAATACTAAATCTGGTTTAGATCTTTATGATGAATTGTTTAAAGTCGGAAAAGAATTTGATGTTAAACCAGGATGTCCAAATTTGATTGAGAGAATTGAAAGTGGCTTACTTTCTTACGGTAATGATTTTGATAATCAAGATAATCCATTTGAATGTGGATTTGAAAAATATGTTCATCTAGATTCTGATGTCAATTTTTTGGGAAAAGAAAAATTAATCAAAATAAAAAAAGATGGTATCAAAAAAAAATTAATGGGTATTCAATTAGATACTAATAAAATTAATTTAACTAAATCTTTAGATATTAAAGATGAAAATGGAAGTTTTATTGGTGAACTTAGGTCAGCCTGTTATTCACCTCATTTTAAAAAAGTTATAGGTATAGCAATGATAAATGAGCCATATTGTAAAGCTTCTATGGCTGGAAAGCTGGAAATTGAGGGAAATTCATTTACCGTAAAAGTTTGCGATTTACCTTTCATCTAGTATAAAACTTACATCATGAATATCGTAATAGTCGGAGCTACAGGCAATGTAGGTAGAAAAACTCTTGAAGTTCTTGAAAAAAAAGAACTGTCTATAGATAATTTATATTTGGTGGCTTCATCAAAAAGTGCAGGAAAAAAAATGAATTTCAAAGGTAAAGAATTAGAGGTCTCTGATTTAGAGAGCTTTGATTTTTCAAAAGTTAAAATAGCTTTTTTTGCAGCTGGAGGAAAAATTTCAGAAAAATTTGCATTAAAAGCTGCAAAAGACTGTTTTGTAATTGATAACTCAAGTTTTTTTAGAATGGATCCTGATGTACCTTTAATAGTTCCTCAAGTAAATCCTAATCATTTAAATAATATAAAAAAAAATATTATTGCAAATCCAAACTGCTCAACAGCCCAATTAGTAATTGTTTTAAAGCCTTTGCATGACTTATTTAAAATTAAAAGAGTTGTTGTATCTACATATCAATCAGTTTCTGGGGGCGGGAAAGCTCCTATGGATGAATTGATTGAGCAAACAAAGTCAATCTTACAAGGCAAAAACGTTGTATCAAAAAATTTCACTAAACAGATAGCATTTAATGCAATTCCTCACATTGATGTTTTTTCTGATGATGGTTACACGAGGGAAGAACTTAAGATGACCAATGAAACAAAAAAAATTTTAGATAATAAAATTGATCTAACAGCAACCTGTGTAAGGTTACCAATTACTGTTTCACATTCAGAATCTGTAAATTTAGAATTTGAAAAACATTTTTCGCTTGATGAGGTAAGAGTAGCATTAAATAACTTTGAAGGTTGTAAAGTTATTGATGAAAGAAAGGATGGTGGATATTCAACACCTTTAGAAGCAGAGGGAAAAGAAGAAACTTTTATTTCAAGAATAAGAGTGGATAAATCTATAAAAAATGGATTAAATCTTTGGATTGTTTCTGACAACTTATTGAGAGGTGCGGCCTTGAATGCAGTAGAAATAGCTGAAACATTGATAAAAAATAATTATTATGGAAAATAAAAGACCATTATCCCCGCATATACAAATTTATAGATGGCATGTTTCCTCTTTAGTATCCATATCGCATAGAATTACAGGAATTATAAATATCATTGCCATTACTCTAATTTG
>CACBOA010000017.1 GCA_902540785.1 uncultured Pelagibacteraceae bacterium | reverse complement strand
TGAAAATAAATTTCCGAAATCTATAAAAGCTTTAAAATTTTCAACTAATCCTATTTCTCTTTCATCGTTTAAGATTGATAAATTTTTACTGGTGAAGTGGGGTTTTGGAATAAGACCATACCTTATTTTTTCATTAAATTTTATATTTATATTGTATTTCTTAAAAATTTGATTCTTTATTTCAACTTGGGCTATATCTTTATTATACAAAGTTGGTAACAAAAAATAGCTGAGTGTCAAAATAAAGACTGCCGATAAACCGAAAAAAACTCTATTATTCGCAAGAAAGTTGTTTTTTTTTGAATATGTTTTAAATAAATTTAATTTACTAAAATAGCTTTCTAATAAGATATTTATTGATAAAAATCTTTGCTTAAGTTTTTTAGAAATTAAATTTATTTTATTCATTATTTTTTGACCAACTTATAATAAATTATATTATATGGTAAACTCTGATTATTTAAAAAATCTTAATAAAGCTCAAAAAGAAGCAGTAACTCATCTCGATGGGCCTTTATTAATTGTTGCAGGTGCTGGATCAGGCAAGACCAGAGTGCTTACAGCAAGAATTGCTAACATAATTAAGGAAAAAAAAGCATTTCCAAACCAAATACTAGCGGTAACTTTTACTAACAAAGCAGCTAAAGAGATGCAAACTAGAATAAGCAATATTATTGGATCTACTGCTGTTGGACTATCTTGGCTAGGCACTTTCCACTCAATCTGCGCGAAGTTATTGAGAAAACATGCTGCTGCAGTTAATCTTAATTCAAACTTTACTATTATTGATACAGATGACCAGACTAGGTTGATAAAAAATATTTGTAAAGCTGAAAATGTAGACGTTAAAAAATTATCTCCTAAATATATTTTAGCTATCATTGATAGATGGAAAAATAGAGGATTTTATCCTAACGAGGTAAATATTAATAAAAAAGATTTCTATGAGAAAACAATTCTACCAATCTATAAAATTTACCAACAAAAACTTAACGATCTAAATTCATGTGATTTTGGTGACTTAATTTTACATTCATTAAAAATTTTAGAAACCAATGTTGATATTAGAGAAATTTACAAAAAAAACTTTAAATATATTTTAGTAGATGAATATCAAGATACAAATTTTGTTCAGAGTAAGTGGCTCAAGCTACTAGTGGGAAATGATCAAAATATTTGTTGTGTTGGAGATGATGACCAATCTATTTACAGTTGGAGAGGAGCAGAAATAAAAAACTTTTTAGAATTTGACAAAAGCTATAAAAACACAAAAATTATTAGACTTGAAAAAAATTACAGGTCTACACAAAATATTTTATCAGTAGCGTCAAATTTAATTTCTAATAATGAAAATCGAGTGGGTAAAACTCTAGAAACAACTATGGAGGATGGTGATTTAGTTAATTTAAATTGTTTCAAAAGTGGTAAGGATGAAGCGATAGGAACCTCAGATGAAATAGAAAAAATTAAAAAAGATTTTTCTTTCAACAATATTGCCATATTAGTAAGAGCAATTTTTCAAACCAGAGAGTTTGAGGAAAGATTTTTAAAAATAGGAATACCTTATAGAATACTTGGGGGAATAAAGTTTTATGAAAGAGCTGAGATAAAAGACTGTGTTGCTTACCTTCGTTTAATATATCAAGAGAAGGATGACCTTGCATTTGAAAGAATAGTCAACAAACCAAAAAGATCAATAGGTGAAACAACAATCAAAGATATTCATAATTTTTCAAAAAATAATTCACTCTGTCTAGAAACATCTTCAAGAAAAATGATAGACCAAAACTTAATCAAACCAAAAGCAAAAATTGGCTTAACTACTTTCTTAGATTTAATAAATAAATGGAGACATGATCTTAAAGTGAAAAATATTAATCATGTCAAGTTACTTCAACTAATACTTGATGAGTCTGGGTACTCTGCGATGCTTAAAGATAAAAAAGATCTAGAAAATGAAAATAGACTTGAAAATATAAAAGAACTTTTGAGTGCGATGAAAGAATTTGATAACCTTGAAAGTTTTTTAGAACATGTTGCATTGGCCACTTCAATTGATCAAAATTGGGATGGTGAAAAAGTTAATATGATGACGATGCACGCAGCAAAAGGTTTGGAATTCGATGTAGTTTTTTTACCAGGGTGGGAGGAAGGTCTTTTTCCTCATCAAAAATCTATTGAAGAAAAAGGTCAAAACGGTTTAGAGGAAGAAAGAAGATTGGCTTATGTTGGAATAACTAGAGCAAAAAAAAAATTGTTTATCTCATTTTCTATGAATAGATTTTATCAAGGTGATTGGATTGATAGTATGGCATCAAGATTTGTTAATGAACTCCCTGAAAAATTTATAGAAAAAAATTCTTTTTTTGATCAAGATAAAGATGAGATAGAGGATTTTGAATTTAATCAAGATATAGATTTTGATGACAACGATAATATAAGAAGCCCAGGATGGATCAGATATCAGAAAAAACTAAAATGATTGTGGAAAGGTTAAAAATATTAAAAAGAAAATTTAATACACATGGTATAGATGGATATGTCATACCCAAAAATGACGAATTTTTTTCAGAATTTTCTAACAAAGATAGACTAAAAACAATATCAAATTTTAGTGGTTCAGCAGGATATGCTGTGGTCTTGAAAAATAAAAATTACCTATTTGTTGATGGTAGATATTCTATTCAAGCTAAAATTGAAGCGGGCGACAATTTTAAAATCAAAAATTTTGGTGAAATTCTAAATTGTAAATTATTTAAGAATATAACTTTGGGCATAGATCCAAAAATTTTTACGAATGACGAGATAAATAAATTTTTTTTAAAATTTAACAAAATTAAAATAATTAACTCTAATTTAGTAGATGAAATTTACAGTGTATATCCTAAATACATAAAACCTTTTTATTCTTTAAAAGAAATAATAGCTGGAGAAAGCTACAAAAAAAAAATTGACAGAGTTTCCAGAATTCTAAAAAAAGAAAAAGCGGATTATTTGTTTATTAGCGCTTCAGAAAATGTTGCATGGTTATTAAATATTAGAGGTCAGGACAATCCTAATAGTCCAATACCTAACTGTCATTTACTTTTAACTAAAGATAAAAAGTTCTTTTTTATTTGTGAAAAAAAAAAATTATTAAAGTTAATTAAAGAAAAGAAAATTGCTCACAATCAAATAATAAATCCTGAAAAGATAAATAGTTTTTTAAGTAAAATTAAAATTGGTAAATTTATAGTTGATAGTAAAACCTGTTCAATATTTTATAGAAATATAATAATTAAAAATCACAAAATTGTTAAAAAGGATGACCCTATATATCTTTTAAAATCAATAAAAAATAAGTATGAAATTGATAATATTGTGAACACCCACATCGAAGATGGGATAGCTTTAACAAAGTTTCTTTATTGGATAAAAATATTAAATAAAAAAAAAATTACTGAAATTGATGCACAAAATAAGCTTGAAAGATTTAGAAAAAAAAGCAAAAAATATTTATTTCCAAGCTTTAATACAATTGCAGGTTCAGGAAAAAATGCAGCTATAATTCACTATAGAGCAACAAAAAAAAATACCAAAATGATTGATAAAAAAGATTTATTTTTATGTGACTCGGGTGGTCAATACAAGTATGGCACTACTGACGTTACAAGAACTATATGTTTCTCAAAACCCTCAAATTATATAAAAAATATTTTCACAAAAGTTTTAAAAGGACATATTGCCGTTGTCACATCAAATCTTAAGACTCACTATAATGGTAAATTGATTGATAAAAGAGCTAGAGCTTATTTATTAAATAGTGGTCTTGATTACAATCATGGAACAGGTCATGGTGTAGGTTTTTTCTCCAACGTTCACGAGGGACCACAAGCAATTTCAAAATTTAATACCGTTAAGTTAAAGGAAGGTATGATTTTAAGTAATGAACCAGGATATTACAAAAAAGGAAAATTTGGTATAAGAATAGAAAATCTAATATACATAAAAAAAATTAAAAAAAAATTATCTTTTGTAAACCTAACGATGGCACCTATTGATAAAGATTTAATAAATTTTGACCAGCTCAACAAAGTAGAAAAAAATTATCTTTTTAATTATCACTTAAATATATATTTAAATCTATCTAATTATCTCAATAAAAAAGAAAAAAAATGGTTAGCTAGTTTTATTTAGCATTTTTATCCATTCAGCCTGAGACAATATTTTTACTTTCAAATCTTTGGCTGCATCTATCTTTCTTTTTGTTGGTTTTTCCCCTGTTATTAAATAATCTAATCTATTTGAGACATTGCTAATAATTGATCCAGAATTTTCCTCAATTAAAGACTTTGCTTCCGCTCTACTTATACCCTGTAGCTTACCTGTAATCATAAAAGTTTTGTTACTAAGTAAACCATTGCTTTTTACTAAAACAGCGTCTTTAACATTTATTAATTCACTTAATTCCGTCAATACTTTTAAGTTTGTTATATTTGAAAAAAAACTTTTTATTGAGCTAACTTGAGTTTCACCAATTCCATCTATATTTATTAAATCATCAAATTTTTTTGTTTTAGATAATAAAAGAAAATTTTTTATTGAGAGTAAGTTTTTTGAAATTAGTTTTGCATTTTCTAAACCTATATGTCTTATCCCTAGAGAAAAAATAAATTTTTCAAAGGGTATTGTTTTTTTTGTATTTATTGAATATTTTAAGTTAGAAACAGATTGTTTTCCCCATCCATCTAAATTTTCTATTACTGAATAATCTAATTTAAATATATCTTGAGGTAATCGGATTAAATTCAACCTCCAGAAGTTTTCTACAATTTTTTTACCAAACCCATCTATATTAAATGCTTCTTTTGATACAAAATGTTTGATTTTCTCAATTGCTATTTTCTCACATGCAAAACCCTCACTGGTACACCGTCTTACCGCATCCTCTTTTTTTGTAATAGAATTGTATTCTTTAATTGTTTTTGATCCACACGAAGGACACTTCAATGGAAACACAAATTTTTTTGATTTATCGTTCCTCTGTTTTAAATCTACAGAAATTACATGTGGTATTACATCTCCAGCCCTTTCAATCAAAACAGTATCACCAACTCTTATATCTTTTCGTCTTATTTCCTCCTCATTGTGTAGCGTTGCATTTGAGACCACAACTCCACCAATATTAATTGGTTTAATTTTAGCTACAGGAGTTAACGCGCCTGTTCTACCGATTTGAATTTCAATGTTTTCAATTTTTGAAATTCCGTTATTTGCAGAAAATTTATGTGCAACAGCCCATCGAGGTGCATTAGCGATGTTACCAAGTCTTTTTTGTAACTTAAAATCATTAACTTTATAAACAACACCATCTATGTCAAAATTCAAGTTTCCTCTTTTATTTTCAATTTCTTCATAATTTTTAATAAGATTTTTAATACCCTTTATAGTTTTATTTAAAGGATTAGTTTTAAAACCCCATTCTTTGAGTTTTTTTAAAAATTCACTTTGTTTTGAAATTTCTAACCCTTTTTCGTAACCAAAAGTATAAGCGATAAATTTTAAAGGAATCTTTTTTGTTTCAAGAGGATTTTTCTGTCTTAAAGATCCTGACGCAGCATTTCTTGGATTAGCAAATTTGCTACTTAATTTTTTGAAATCTTCATTTTGTATGAATATTTCTCCTCTGATCTCTATATCATTTGGAAAATCTTTTGATGAAATTTTTTTTGGAATATCACTTATTGTTTTTAAATTTTCTGTGATATCCTCCCCTTCCTTACCATCTCCTCTAGATAAGCCAGTAACAAAATTTCCATTTGCATAGGACAAAGAAGCAGAAATTCCATCAATTTTTGGCTCTGCACTATACTCAATTTCTAAATTATCTTTTTGATTTAAATAATTCATAATTTTTTTTTCAAAATTATTTAGGTCATCTTGATCAAAAGCGTTCGCAAGTGAAAGCATTGGAACCCTATGAGAGACTTTTTTAAAATTTTTGGAGGGTTTAAAACCTACGATTAGTGAGGGTGAATTTTTACTCTTAAGATTAGAATATTTACTCTCTAGGTCTAAAATGTCTTTTTTAAGTGCATCATACTCTTTATCATCAACTATCGGATTATTATATTCATAATAATATTTATTTAATTTTATTAATCTTTGAATTTTTTTATTATAATCTTTCTCAATTTTTTTTTTTATCATATTACTCAAAAAGACCTTTAAACTTTTCAAGCACTTTTTTGTTCTTTTTTTTTATATCCTTAAATCTATTCTTTTTTCTGATTTTATAATCTTTATCGAACAGACTGTATGTATTTTCGTACCATTCGGTCGAACCATAATTATAACCGAGAAGTTGTGCATATTTTTCTGCCTCATCAATTAGACCAATCGTGTAATGAACCTCTACAAGTCTATGTAATGCCTCTGCAGTGTAGATTGTCGTATCATAATCGTCTATTATAGTCCTAAAACGATTTATTGCAGATATCCATTTTTTTTTTTCAAAGTAATATCTTCCAATATACATTTCTTTTGAAGCTAAAATGTCGTTAATCAAACTTATTTTGAATTCTGAATCTAGGGCATACTCTGTATTGGGATACTCTCTTAAAATAAAATCAAATTTTATTTTGGCATTTTTTATTGATTGCAAATCTTTTTTTTCATCAACTATTTGCTCAAAGAAACATATACCCATTAGATAATGAGCATATGAAATATCTTTATGATAAGGATAAACTTTTATAAATCTTTCCAGTTCAGCAATTGAGTCAGCATAATAATCTTGTGTGTAATATGAATAAGCTGCCATTAAAGCAGACTTTGGGGCTAATTCAGATTGAGGAAATAATGTTTCCACCTCATTAAATTTTTTAGCAGCATATAATACATCACCCCCCTCTAGTGCATCTTTGCCAATATCGTATGCTTCTAAAACCTGAAGTTCTAAACTTTTTTCTTTTATCACAGAAATTTTAGTATTATCTTTTGAACAAGAGACAAAAATTAACAAAAGAAATATAAGATAAAGAGCTCTAAAAAATAACATTAACTTTTATATAATTTAAAGTATTAATTTAAAAGAACAATATATTTAAGCTATAGATTTAAATAGTCTTTTATTTATTAATGAATGTGGAAGATTTCTCTCTTGAATTTCAATTATTGAAAAATTATCTTTATTTTCAAATACTTTTTTTAGAAGTTGATTGGTCATAAAATGTCCACCCTGAGAACATTTTATGCTAGCAATCATTCTATAGCCAGATGTGTAAAGATCTCCAACACAATCAAGAATTTTATGATTAACAAATTCCAATGAATTTCTTAAACCATTTTTATTTAAGACTTTATCATCTTTAACAACAATAGCGTTTTCTAAACTACCACCTTTTGCAAGACCGTTCTGTCTAATTTTTTCTACGTCTTCATAAAGACAAAATGTTCTAGAATTAAAAATATCAGTCAAATCATCTTCATAAACATTAATTTTATTTCTTTGATTTCCTATAATAGGATTTTGATATTTTAACTCAAAATCAATATCTAAACTTAATTTTGACGGCTCAATTGATATGAACTTTTCATTATCTCTATAAATTACTTTTTTATTAATTTTAATAATTTTGATTGGCGCTTCACTTTTCTCTAGGCCTGATATCAATATTTTTTCTATAAATTCTTTTGCTGAGCCATCTAAAATTGGTACTTCTTCACTATCAATTTCTATCAAAACATTGTCCACGCCAAGACCGAACAATGCACCCATTAAGTGTTCTATAGTAGAAACTTTGACACCATATTCATTAGAAATTGTGGTATTTAGAACAGTATTGTTTACATTAGAAAAATTTGGAAAAACGATGTTATTTATTTTTAAGTCAGTCCTTTTAAAAATTATTCCCGAGTTTGGCTCAGATGGTTTTAAAGAGATATTCGAAGTTTTTCCACTGTGTAATCCTATACCACTAAAATTTACAGGACTTTTTAGAGTTTTTTGATTTAATAATTTCACCAGGAGGTTTTATTATTCAGGCAGATTTTTTTAAATACAACAAATGTTACTAGAAAATACGATTAATTAAATATATCGAAAAATTTTTCAAAAAAACCTTTGTTTTTCAATGTTTTATTAATTAGATTCACCTCGTTTTCATTGTATCCATCGATAATTTTACTAGTCATCTTAAAGAAATCAATATCACTAGCGTTTGCAAATTTATCAATATAACTTGCATTTAAGATTCGGCTTATTGAGATTTGAAAATTTTTTAAAGTCTTTTCAATATGTTTGATCAATTCATCAGGCAAACAAATAAAACTGATATCTAAAGAAAAATTCTTACATCTTTGATTTAGTGGTAATTTTGTGAAATGAACATCGTCAATAAGATAGCTATCAATTAAAATGTGAATAACTTTCATATTTTGAATTGTTTTTTCACACTGGTACTTAGCGCTTTTTATTAAGTATTGTATTATATTAGTATCAACATTTTCATTATAATCATGTTGTTTCATAGAAATTTGGAAATTAAAAAAATCTTTTGTTTCTAATATTATGTTAATCTTTTCGACAAAACTCCCTAAGATTTTTTCAACCTTAAATACATTTTCATTAAGAAATAAATTTAAACTATCAAAATTTAAATGATTAGGTTTGCCTTCAAAAAAAAATTCATCCTTAAATATTATTTTAAAGTCGGTTTTACGATTAACAGATAATATTATTTTTTGCGGACTAAAAAATAAAAAAACTTCAAAATCTAAATCATTCTTCATTTACTATAACCTGGTTATCCTGACGAATATCTAATATCTTAATATTTTTAAATTCGTTATTGTTTAGTACATCCAAAGACAGATTTAATGAAGCCTCTAAATTTTCTTTAGGGAGTTTGATAATAACGTTTTGACTAGTTTCTATATCCCACCTACCTGATTTAAAAAAGTATAAATTTTTTACTCTAGATAATTCGAACTTTGATTTTTTTATAGATTGTAATAGATTAAAAAAAGAAGCTTTATCGTAATCTCCAAAAATATTGGGTAAATTATTGTTTTTATCAATTGAAGAAATTAATTTGCCGTTAGAACCTAATACAAAAGATCTGCCATCCTTAAAAACATTAGCTAAAAATTTTGTTTTACTCACTCTAATCTCTATTGATGAGGGATACCTTTTAAATACTGTATAATTTTCAATTAATTTGTTAGCCTTTAATTTTTCCTCTAATTCAAATTTATTTAAAAAAAAAATATTTTTCAAATTATGCAATTCAAGATTGCTTAATAGATCTTGCATTTCTCTCTCATTTAATCCAATAACTGTAATTTCATCTATGGGTTTTAAACCAATCTTTAAAAAATACTTATTATTAAAGGTGCTTAAAAAAATTATTAAAAAAATGTAAAATAATATTTTTTTAGTTAATCTTAATTGCATTTTTTAAAAGTAACTCAATTAACTTAATAAAACTAATTTTTTTGTAGGCAGCTATTTCAGGTACTAAAGAAAGTTTTGTCATACCAGGTTGAGTATTAACTTCTAAAAGGTAGAATTTATCATTAAAAAATTTAAAATCTGATCTCGTAACCCCACTGCATCTTAAAATTTTATGAGCCTTAAGGGCTATATTCATTAGTTGATTATATTTATTCTTAGTTAAATCTACAGGAATTATATGTTTAGTTTTTGCATTTGGATTATACTTAGCTTGATAATCATAAAATTTTCTTTTTGGTTTTAGTTCAATGGCCCCAAGTTTTTTAGATCCAATTATCGCTGCCTGGATTTCACGTCCCGGTATAAACTCCTCAACGATAATTTTTGTATATTCTCTTAGTAAGTTTAATTTTCTGAGAATATTTGACTTGTTGCATATAAAAACGTTAACACTTGAGCCTTCATTTATTGGTTTAATCACAACTGGAAATTTTATCTTTTTCTCAATTTTTTTAATCAAATCATTTTTTGATAAATTGAAAGAATAACAAAAAAATTTGGGAGTTAATATTTTATCTTTAATAAAAATTTTTTTTGATATCTCCTTATCCATAGCTAAAGCGGATGAGATAACACCTGAATGAGTATAGGGTATTCCAGTACTCTCTAAAATTGTCTGTATGTATCCATCCTCACCAAATTGGCCGTGTAATGCATTAAAAATAGTTTTTGGTTTAAAAGATTTTATTGTGCTAAAGAGTTTGTAATTTGGTTCTGTTATTTTTACTCGGTAACCATTTTTTTTTAATTCCTTTGCTACTTGTCTCCCAGTATCAAGACTGATTGCCCTCTCTTTTGAAATACCTCCTGAGATTATTAATATTTTTTTTTTCAAATTATTCCAATATTTTAATTTCTTTTTCTAAATAAATTCCAGTTTTTTTTAAAACTTTTTCAGATACATGATCTATCAATTTTTTCATATCCTGAAACTTCGCATTACCTTTGTTTACAAAAAAATTACAATGTTTTTCTGAAATACAAGCATCACCGAACGATTGATTAAGTGGCACAGAATCTCTTATGAGCTCCCAAACTTTTTTATTACTTTGAGATATTGGATTTTTAAATGTACTGCCACTTGTTTTAATTCTTGTAGGTTGATTTTTTTCCTTTTCAAACTTTAATTTATTTATAGTAGCCTTAATCTCTTTTTGGTTTGACTTGAACCCTTTGAAGGAAGCGCTCAAAAAAATATAATCATCAGGTATATTGCTTTTTCTATACTCAAATTTAATCTGTTTTGATGGTATAGTTATTACTCTTCCAAATTTATCAATCGCCTGGACTGAGACTAATATATCTTTGAATTCTTTGCCAAAACAACCTGCATTCATTGATATACCACCACCAACTGTACCAGGTATACATGACAGAAATTCAAAGCCACCTAAATTATTTTTAAAAGCAAAATTAGATAAACTTTTATCTAATACAGCACTACCAGCGATTATAATATCATCACCATGTAATGTAATATTACTAAAATTTTTACCTAATTTAATAACTACACCATCAAATAGACCGTCAGTTATCAGAATATTTGAGCCAGCGCCGAGTACAAATATTCTCTCTTGATTATTTAAAATTTTAAGAAAATTAATCAGTTGGTTTAGATAATCTGCTTTAAAAAATACTTTAGATTTACCACCTATATTAAACCAATTTTTTTTTTTTAAATCATACTCAAAATGTAAATTTTTACCAAAACTATCAAGAATTTTTTTAAGTTGATTTATTTTCATCTCATCAACTCCGGAAGTTTTCTCATCCAATTTGAAATAGTTCCAGCACCCATACCTATTACTATTTTTTTTCCATAAATATTCTTTTTGATAAATTTTGCTAATTGGATATTATCTTTTACTAAAAAAAGTTTAACTTTAGAGTTTTTAATAATTTCTTCTGCAAATTTTAAATAGCTGAAACCTAATTTCATTTTTTCACCCGCTGCATATATGGGGCACAATATAACAATATCTGCATTATAGAATGAAAATGAAAATTCTCTACGAAGATCTCTTAACCTTGAAATTCGATGAGGTTGAAATACACAAACTTTCTCATAACCTTTAAAAACTTTTTTAGTCCCATCTAAAACCATCCTAATTTCAGTCGGATGATGGGCATAGTCATCATAAAAATTTACATCATTAAATTTAAATATTTTATTAAATCTTCTTTGAACACCCTTAAATCTCAATAGACCATCTTTGATGTCTTTAATAGTAATACCAACTGTTAGAGCCACTGCTGCAGCTGCTACAGAATTTCTTATATTATGTATACCAATGAGTGGAATTTTAATGTTTTTTATTATTTGTTTTTTTTTATTAGGTAGATTTACTACTAAATCAAATTTTGTCATTTCCTTTTTTTGAAATATATTTTTAATTAAAAAATTAGATTTTAAATTTTTACCGTAGGTGTAAAAATTTTTATTTTTAATATTTTTGATAAGTTCTCTATTAATTTGATCATCAATACAAATAAAAGATTTTCCAAATGAAGGAACTTTTTTAATAAATTCATTAAAGGATTTTTTTAAGTCACCTATGGTTTTGTAAAAATCCATATGTTCTCTATCTATATTTGTAATAACTGAGTAAGTGGGAGGAATATGAACAAAACTACCGTCAGATTCGTCAGCCTCTAAAATGGACCAATCGCTTTTACCTAATTTTGCTGAACTTTTTAATGAGTTAATGACACCACCATTAATTATTGTTGGATCTAGATTAGTTTTTTGAAAAATTGAAGCTACCAGTGAAGTGGTGGTAGTTTTTCCATGAGATCCGGCTACGACTATATTTTTTGTCAAAGAAACAATATGCGCCAACATTTTTCCTCTTTTTATTATTGGTAAATTTTTTCTTTTTGCTTCAAGTAGCTCGGGATTTTTTTTTTTAATAGCTGACGAAACCACAACTATTGTGGCATTTTTTATATGTTGTTTTTTATGACCTATAAATATTTTTACTTTTTCTTTTTTTAGTCTCTCTATATTTTTGTTTAATACTATATCACTTCCTTGAACTTTAAATTTTTTTCCTTTCATTATAAGAGATAAACCACTCATGCCTATCCCCCCTATACCAATAAAGTGAATGACTTCGTTTTTAGCGAGTTCAATTTTCATATAAATTATCTAATATTTTTTGATTAACATTTATCCAATTGTTTTGACAATTTAAATTATTTAAATTTTCTTTTTTTTTATTATAATTTGATTTATTTTGTATAATTTCTGTTACCAATTGCTCAATTCTCTCATCAAAAACATTTTGCTCCAAGACCCAACAACAATTGTTTTTTAAGTAAAAATTTGCATTTTCAAATTGATGATTATCTTTAGAGTTTGGTAATGGCACTGCTATAAATGGTACATTAAGAATTGACAATTCCGCCAATGTTGTTGCACCTGCTCTTGTTATACAAACATCAGACTTAGCGATTTTTTCAATAAAATTTTTATCATAACTAAAAATTTCATTTTCAATATTATTTGTATTATAAAATTCTTTTAGTGAATAAATATTATTTACATGTGTTTGCTGGATAATTTTTATAGAAAATTTTTTTGAAATATTAAGAATTATTTTCTTCAAATTCTTATCAAAGATACTTGCACCTTGACTTCCGCCAACAACTAACAAATGAAATTTACCATCATTGGGGTTACTTTTTTTTGTTTTATAGAATTCATCTCTTACAAGTGGATGTATAACGACAATTTTATTTTTGAATTTATTAGGAAAATTTTTTATTTGGTCTGTGTAACAAAAAATTTTTTCGCAGGAGTTTAAAAAAAATTTATTAGCTCTTCCCAAAACAAGATTTGGCTCAAATAGATAAATCTTTAAATTTAAAAATTTTCCTGCTAAAATTAAAGGTAAAGACATATATCCACCAGTTGAAATTAGTTTATTTATTTTTTCTTTCTTAAGAAATAAAAAAGATTTTATTAACAAAAATAGAATCTTAAAAAAATTTAATGGTAATGATAACAATGTCAATTTTGGAGTATTTATTATTAAAATCTTATGAATATCTTTATCTAAATATTTATATCCTCTATTATCTGTTGAAATAAAGACATCTTTTTTTTTTAAAAGATGATCGTGTAAAATAGTTGCAGGTATTACGTGGCCTCCCGAACCTCCTGTAGAAATTAAAATTTTTTCTCTCATCCTAATCTATTTTTCTTTTTGTCAAATTGAGAATTATTCCTGAAATAATTGACATACCTACAATCGATGAGCCTCCAGAGCTTATGAAGGGAAGAGTCATTCCTGTTGTAGGAAATAATCTTATATTTACTCCAATGTGTATCATTACTTGCATCAAAATTAAACTTATGCAACCTACCAAAATTAATTTTGTCTTATTATCATTTTCTAAATTCACTTTTTTAAAAACTGTATGAATAAAAACTAAAAACAAAAATATAATTAAAATTATGGCAATAATTCCAAACTCTTCAGATATGACAGAAATAATATAGTCCGTATGTGCTTCGGGCACTCTATTCTTTAAAGTCCCCTCACCAATTCCTTTGCCAAAAAAACCTCCACTAATAATAGACTCTATCGCCTTATCAGATTGAAAATTGTGTGTTCCAGTCACGGGGTCAAAAAATGAGAGTATCCTACTTTTGATATAATTAAATTTAGGAATAAATAAAATTATGTAAGAGAATGAAAAAAATAAAATAAAAAAAAGACTGATCAAAAGAATAAAACTTATTCCAGAAATAAAAATTAATACTGACCATGAAAAGAAAATTAAAAGAGTTTGACCAATATCTGGTTGTAAAGTTAATAGGAATACAATACCTAAAGTTACTAAAAAAGAAATTAAATATTTTAAATGAACATTAACGTATCTTTCACTACTTAGAATAATACTTAAGAACACAATCAAAAAGGGTTTAACTAATTCAATTGGCTGAAATCTTGGTAGTAAATACAGATCAATCCATCTCTTAGATCCTTTGACCTCAATACCAATCAAAGGCACAAGTAATAAAAGAATTATTGATACAACAAAAAAGAAAATAGAAATTTTAAAGAGATTTTCTTGATCCATAGATGATAAAATAAAAATAAAAAGCACTCCAATACACAAAAAAATTAAATGCTTAAAAAAAAAGAGATAATCATTTGTGTTTAATTTGTCAGAAGCAATCAATGACGTAGATACAAGTGAAAAAAATAAGCCTATTAAGAATAACAAAATTATTAATGTTAGTATAAATTTATCAATATTTTTCCACCATCTATAATATAGTTTCTGGAAAGATAATAATTTATCCATTTAAGTGCTTTTTTATGAGTTTATTAAAATAATGCCCT
>CACBOA010000016.1 GCA_902540785.1 uncultured Pelagibacteraceae bacterium | reverse complement strand
GGTCAAAAAAAATTATAAAATCCCTCAACATTATCAAACCCCCATTTAATGTTAACGAGGTAGCTCAAAAAGCGGCAGTAGAGTCTCTTAAAGATAATAAGTTTATATCTCGTTCAATTAGCCATAACATTTTTTATGCAAAAAAAATAAAAAATTTTTTGAAAAACTATCAAATTAATTCTAATAAAATTTCAGCTAATTTTTTACTTTTGGATTTTTCAAAATGTAGAATTAAAGCTAAATATTTTTATGAGAAACTAAAAAATAAAGGAATAATTTTAAGATCAACAGAGGATGGGTATAAAATAAAAAATATGTTGAGATTAACAGTGGGTTCAAAAACTGATAATATAAAATTTATGAAAGCAGCTAAAAGTATATTTAAAAGATGAAAAATATATTGATTATTGGCTGCGGTCTACTAGGTTCATCTTTAGTTAGAAAAATTTCAAAAAAAAAAATTTCAAAAGAAATTTTCATTTACGAAAAATCAAAAAAAAATATCGAAAAAATAAAAAAACTTAAATTAAAAGGTACCATTGTAAAAAAATTAAAAGATGTAGTACCACATACAGGTTTTATAATTTTTTGTACACCAATGAGTGAATATAAAAAAATAATTTTAAAAATAAATGATTATCTCTCATCTGATCATATAATTACTGACATTGGTTCAGCAAAACTAAAATCTAATGAAATAATTAGAAAAAGTTTAAAAAAAAAAATATTCTGGACTTCAAGTCACCCTATTGCCGGGTCTGAGGTTAGCGGGCCTGAAAATGGTAAAGAAGATTTATTTGAAAATAAATGGTGTGTTTTAATAAAAGATAAAAAAACTAATATTAAACATTTAAATTTCTTAAGATCTTTCTGGAAAAAGGTAGGCTCTAAAACTGTTGTAATGAATTCTGAAAAACATGATAAGATTTTTTCAATGACAAGTCATTTGCCGCATTTAATTGCTTATAATCTCGTAAAATCTGCGCAAGATTTTGAAAAAAAACAGAGATACAATTTAATAAAATATAGCGCAGGTGGGTTGCGAGATTTTTCAAGAATAGCCGCATCAAATGAAATAATGTGGAGAGATATTTTTTTTAACAATAAAACAAATGTATCAAAAGCAATTGATATTTTTGTGAAAAATCTTCACTCTTTTAAGAGAGACATTATCTCAGGTAATAGTAAATCAGTTATTAAAAAATTAATTCAAACTAAGAAAGTAAGATCTAAAATCGTTAAATTGAAACAAGATACTAGCAAACCTGATTTTGGTAGAAATTAATAATTTCTAATATTACTTATTTTTATAATATTTAATTTAGCTGTTTTATCAATCAACATGATAGTAAATTTCGTTGGCATAATTACAACTTTTTTTCTGGGACCATAAGCATGAATAAATTGATGTTTATTGAGACACATTCCAACATGTCCTTTCCAAAAGACGATATCTCCCTTTGAAAAATTTTTACTTATTTTTTTTTTGCAATATTTCACTTGATCTTTTGAATCTCTAGGAAAAAAAGTTCTGTTGTAGTAATAGTATATTTGTATTAATGCGGAACAATCAATACCGTCAGCTGTTTTACCACCCCATTTATATTTAGAATTTAGAAATAATCTTAAAATTTTTTTATAATTTTTTTCAAAATGTGTAATTTCTCTTAAATCCTTATTTCTCAACCATTTATTATCTTCGAATTGGATAAAAGTTTTATTTTTACCGATTACAGATATTCCTGAAGCAAAATATAAAAATTGATTAGTCGGTAAAAATTTTTTTTTTACTTTTTTGTAAATTCTTGCTTTTAACTTGTAAACTTTTTTTGCTGGTTTAAATTTTTTCTTAAAATTATTATTTTTTATAAAGCCTACATAGTTATCATAACTTGTTTTAATTTTTACCCAACTTTTTTTCTTTGATAATATTTTAAATTTTTCTCCGTATATTATTTGTGAACTAACCTCTGCCTTACTAGATGGTTCAGCATATAAGTTAGATATGGATGTATTTAAGAAATTGTATCTCATTCAATTTTTTACTGGGGCTACTTTACTGATCCAAATAATCAAAATGAGAACAGGTAATCCCAAAAGAGCAGTTAAAGAAAAAAAATAAGGATATCCCATAATATCAACCCAGCTACCAGCATACCCCGCAATTAACTTGGGTAAAAACAACATGATAGAGCTGAATAAAGCATATTGTGTTGCAGTAAATTTTATTGAAGTTAAGCCTGATAAATAGATTACAAAGGCAGCTCCAGCAAATCCACTTGATATGTTATCAGCTGTTATCACCGCAATTAAAAAGTTAATGCTTATTGGAGATACTGCTAACCATGCAAACAACAAATTACTTAAAGCAGCAATCAAGGCACCAAAGAATAAGCATTTCATTGTACCAAATTTATATGAGCAATAACCTCCAATAAATCCACCAAATATTGTAGCAAAAACCCCAAAAAATTTTGAATAAGTTGCAATGTCTGAAATTTTATAACCTTTTTCTAAATAGAATATATTTGCCATAACCCCCATTACGATATCAGCAATTCTATATAGCGAAATTAAAATAAGTATTAAAAATGCAAATTTTCCATATCTTTGAATAAAATTTAAAATTGGACCCATATAGCTCTTTGAAATTTTATTTTTGGGAGCAAATTGAATTAATATAAGTAAAGAAATTATCAAATACGAAAAAACAAAACAGATTATTAATCTTGATAATGAAAATATAAAATTTATTAAAACATCATTTTTTTCAAAAGGGCTATCTATAACTGAGTACAAATAAATAAAACCTATAACAGCAATAAAGATACTTATTAGAAAGTTTACATGATTGTCAGAATTTAAATTTCTTTTTAATTTTGGCTCATCTGAGATGAAAGTTGCAAAAACTCCAACAAACATGAACAAAGACATAATTAGATAAACTTTTTTCCATACATTTTGGTCATATATCTCTGTCCCAAAAAAGGATGCTAACCACAAACTTCCAGCACCTGCGACAAGCATTGCAATTCTATAACCAGCGATATACATAGATGATAAAGGACCTTGCAAAGATTGTGGAGCGGACTCAATTCTAAAAGCATCAATCAGAATGTCTTGAGTTGCACTAAAAAAGGCTAAAATTGTAATAAATAAAGCAGTAAAAAACAGACTTTCTTTGGGATCTGTAAATGCAGTTAATATTAATGCGGTAATAATTAAAAATTGAGAAAACAAGAGCCAGCTTCTTCTATGACCAAATTTTTTAAACATTGGTAATTTGTAATTATCTACAAGTGGTGACCATAGATATTTAAATGCATACGCAAATCCTGCCCAGCTGAATAATGTTACGGTGCTCCTACTTATTCCTGCTTTGACAAGCCATACCGAAAGGGTCGAAAAAACTAGTAATATTGGAAGCCCAGATGAAAATCCTAAACAAATCATCTTTAAAGGTTTTTTTTCAAAAAAAATATTAATATTTTTCATAATTTAATTTCTCCAGAATGAGGGTAAAAATAAAACCAATATTGCGAATAATTCTAGTCTTCCTAAAATCATTCCTAAACACAATATCCATTTTGATATGTTTGGTATTGAGGAAAAATCCCCATTGGGACCTATAGTTGAACCTAAACCTGGTCCAACATTGGATATTGATGTAGCTGCTCCAGAAATTGAAGTCACAAAATCTAGTCCAGTTAAAGATAGCATAACAGCCAAAAGAAAAAATATAATTAGATATAAATAAATAAAAGAAATTATTGACGAAATAAATTTATTATCAATTGGGTTTTGATCATACTTAAGAATAAAAACTCCTTTTGGATAAATAATTTTCTTTAAATTATTAATCACAAAAGAGTATAAAATTTGGACTCTAAATATTTTAACACCACATGTTGTCGAACCTGCGCAACCACCTATAAACATTAATATTAAGAATAATACGAGTGAAAAACTTCCCCAACTATCAAATTGAGCATTAACATAGCCTGTACCAGTTAATATTGAAATAACGTTAAATAACACTGCAATAAAATCAAATTTAATTGACTCATTAAAATTTAGATAAATCGATAAAATTACTATTGAAAAAAAAACTATTTTTAAAAATGTTTTAATTTGTATATCTTTGAAAAAAATTTCTCTATCTCCATTTAAAAATTTTATATAAGAAATAAAAGGAATACTCCCTAATAATATGAAAATTATTGCTGAACTTTCAATAAATCTACTATTAAAGAAACCTAACGACTCATTATAGTTCGAAAATCCACCGGTAGCTATTGTAGTCATAGAGTGAGTTATACTATCAAAGAAATTCATCCCAAAGATTTTGTAAGACGTTGCACAAAATATTGTCAGTGTTGTGTAAACAAGTATTAATCTTAAAGCTACTTCTTTTGATTTAGGTAGAATTTTTTCAGATGAATCATTATTTGAAATTTTAAAAAGTTGCATACCACCAACATTCATAATTGGCATCAATGTGATTGCCATTACAATGATACCAATGCCACCCAACCACTGAAGTAATGCTCTCCATAATAAAATACTTCTTGGCATTTCTTCAAGATTAGAAATAATAGTAGAGCCTGTAGTAGTGATACCAGACATGCTCTCAAAAAATGCATTTGTAAATGAAAAATTAATACTTGAAAACAAAAATGGAAGTGAACCAAATATAGCGATACTTAACCAAGACAAAGCTGTTAATAAAAAGGCCTGCTGAAGACTCAATTTTTTATTGTGATCTAGGTTTGATAGAAAAAATAAAGTTCCAAAAATAATTGTTACTATTGAAGCACCAAAAAAGGAGGAATCAATTTCATTATATAAAAATTGCACACTAACTGGAATGAACATAAAAATTCCGAGTATTATTTGCAGAATTCCAAGTGTGAAAAAAACAGTTTTATAATTAGACATTTTGAAAGAACATTATTTTATGGTAAATAAATTTCAACTCTATAAGAATTAAGTTGTTCGTAATTTAGAGAATTTATTAAGTTTATTAATGATAAAAAAAGAAAATTTAGACAAAACAAGTGCATGGCCTTTTGTTGAGGCAAAAAAAATGCTTCGAGAAAGAAAGTCCATAATAGAAAAAAAAGGTAAAATTATTTTACAAACAGGTTACGGCCCTAGTGGACTTCCCCACATAGGAACTTTTGGTGAAGTTGCTAGGACCTCAATGGTTGTTAATGCCTTGAAACATCTTACCGATCTTCCTACTGAAATTATTACTTTTTCTGATGATATGGATGGACTTAGAAAAGTTCCAGATAACGTACCGAATAAAGATTTGCTTGAAGAAAACTTACATAAACCGTTAACTAAAGTTCCAGACCCGTTTAAAAAATTTGATAGCTTTGGAGAACATAATAATCAAATGCTTAAAAATTTTTTAGATAATTTTAATTTTAAATATAGTTTTAAAAGTTCAACAAAACTCTACAAGTCAGGTTTTTTTAATTTATCACTTCAAGAAATTTTAAAAAATTATGATGGAATTATGAATATTATATTGCCAACCTTGGGAAAGGAGCGTCAGAAAACATATTGTCCTTTTTTACCTATTTGTCCTGATACAGGTCATGTTTTAGAAATTCCGATGAAAGAAATAAATAAAGAAAAATCGATTATAATTTTTAATAATAATGGGAAAGATTTGGAGATGAGTATTCTAGATGGCAATTGCAAGCTTCAATGGAAAGTAGATTGGGCGATGAGATGGTATGCTTTAGATGTAGATTTTGAGATGTATGGAAAAGATCTTATTGAGAGCGCAATTTTATCCTCAAAAATAATAAAACTAATAGGAAAAACAAACCCATCTGGATTCGCTTATGAATTATTTTTGGATGAAAAAGGGGAGAAAATTTCTAAATCAAAGGGAAATGGAATTACGATTGATCAATGGCTTAAATATGCTTCACCAGAAAGTCTTTCTTTATATATGTATCAAAATCCTAAAAGAGCTAAAAAACTTTATAAAGAAATTGTTTCAAAAACTGTTGATGAATATCTAGAACTATTGGATAAGGCGAAAAATCAAGATGATTTCAAGTTGTTAATGAATCCTGTATGGCATGTACATGACAGTAAAGTTCCTGAAGAAAAAATGATAATGTCTTTTTCAATGCTTTTAAATCTTGTTGAAACAAGTAATGCTGAAAGTAAAGAGCTTCTATGGAAATTTGTAAAGAAATATAAAAAAGATATTGAGGAAAAAGATTATCCGATTTTTAATGATTTAATAGGATATGCAATTAAATATTTTAATGATGTCATAAAAAAACAAAAAAAATATAAAATACCCAATAATGATGAAAAAATTGCACTTAAGGCTTTAGTTAGTAAATTAGATAATTGTAATGATGAAATGTCACCAGAGGATATCCAAACATTAATTTATTCAACTGGTAAAGAAAATGGATACTCAAAAAATTTAAGAGACTGGTTTAAATTAATTTATGAGGTTGTTTTCGGTGACCAAAATGGACCACGAATGGGATTTTTTATAAGTTTTTTTGGTGTCCAAGAAACAAAAGATCTTATACAAAAAAGAGTAAAATGATGTTTTCAAATTTAAGATCTTTGATTTTTAAATTAGATCCAGAGACGGCCCATAATTTGGCTATAAAATCATTAAAATTTAATTTTATTCCAAATATTTTAGATCGTGAAAGAAATAATCCCTTGTTTGAAACAAAATTATTTAATAAAAAATTAGAAAATCCTATTGGTATGGCAGCAGGTTTTGATAAAAATGCTGAAGTATATAATTCATTATTTAAATTGGGGTTCGGATTTGTAGAGGTAGGCACTATAACTCCTTTAAAGCAATACGGAAATCCTAAACCAAGAGTATTTAGATTAGAAGAGGATGAAGCATTAATAAATAGACTTGGCTTTAATAACTCTGGTGCAGAAAATATAGTCCATAGAATTAAATCTAATAAACAACTTGGTTTACTAGGTATAAATATTGGACCAAATAAAGATTCTGAAAATAGACTTAAGGACTATTTAAAGTGTCTTAAAACCTTCCATAATGTTGCTGATTATATTACTATAAATATTTCTTCACCAAATACTGAAGATCTACGAAATTTTCACGATCAATCAAAATTAAATGAATTGTTGAAAGAAATAGAGAATAAAAAAAAAGAATTAAACTCAACAGTTCCATTAGCAGTAAAAGTTTCTCCAGATATAGAAGATAAAGAAATTAATAACATTTCAGATGTATTATTAAATAATAACATCGAGGTTGTTATTGTTTCAAATACTTCAGACTCAACTAGGGATAGTCTAAATAATATACAAAAGCATCAAAAAGGGGGTCTATCTGGAAAACCAATTGAGGAAAAATCTACTAATTTAATTAATAAATTTTACAAAATTCTCAATGGAAGAATTAAAATTATAGGTGTTGGTGGAGTTGATTCAGGAAAAAGCGCTTACGAAAAATTTTTAGCGGGTGCCAGTTACGTTCAACTTTATACTGGAATGGTTTATAGAGGGCCTAATATTGTAAATTTAATCAAAAAAGAGCTTAAAGAATTACTGATAAAAGACGGTGTTAAGAATTTTTCAGAAATCATAGGAAAAAAATAAGATTCAAATTTTATAAACTTGACGCAAGCATTTTCTAATCTTATATAGTCGGTCTATTATGTCTAAAAAATGTGAACTTACTGGAAAAATTCCAATGAAAGGTCATAATGTTAGTCACGCCAATAATAAGACAAAAAGAAGATTTTTACCAAATTTGAAAAAAGTTAAGTTTACCAGTGAACTTTTAAAAAGAAGTTTAAAATTAACGGTCAGCAATGCTGGAGTAAGATCAGTTGACAAGAAAGGTAGCTTTGATGAATTTTTAAAAACTGTGAAAAATAAAAATTTGTCACCAAGATTGAAAAAATTAAAAAAAAACCTATTGATTAAATCACCATTTCAAAAAAAAACAATCCAATCTAAAAACGCCTAATGAATAAATTATTTTTGTTACTCTCATTTATAATGGGAGTTGTAGTTTTAGCTTCAAACTACTTAGTTCAGTTCCCAATTAATTATTATGGTTTAGAAGAGTTATTAACTTATGGTGCTTTTAGTTATCCCATTGCCTTTTTAATCACAGACTTAGCCAATAGATCTTTTGGAAAAATTGTGGCTAGAAAGATTGTATATATTGGTTTTATTATAGGAATTTTGTTTACATTAATATTCTCAACAAATTTTACTGATCTCATTTCAATTAGAATTGCAATAGGATCAGGGACGGCATTTATAATCGCTCAACTTTTAGACGTTCAAATTTTTGACCAGTTGAGAAAAAGAAAATGGTACATAGCTCCTTTAACATCGTCTTTAATTGGCTCAACAGTAGATACTTTTCTGTTCTTCTCGATATCATTTTATGGAACAGGAATACCTTGGACCACTCTTTCATTAGGAGATTTAGCAGTTAAAATTTTTGTTGCCTTAGTTATGCTTATACCTTTTAGACTACTATTAGGTACATTGAAAGCAGCCTAACTAAATTTTGGGTTCTTGTTGGGTCATACAGTGAATAGCACCAAATCCCCATATCAATTTACTGCAATCAATTGTTTGAACTTTCTTTTTTCTAAAAAAATTTTTGAATATTCTAATGGCGATAATATCTTCTTTAACTTTAAATATTGGAAGTAGTACTTTTTTATTACAAATATAAAAATTCATATAACTTGCAGGAACTCTTGTGTTCTTTATATAGATAGGCGATGGCATAGGTACCTTAATGATTTTAAATTTTTTCCCTCTCTCATTTTTACTTTCTTTTAAAATTTTAAAATTTTCACTTAAGCTTTTGTAATTTTTATCTTTCTTATTAGTCTCAATCGCGGTCATAATTGTATTTCTAGAGACAAATCTCGTTATGTCATCAACATGTCCGTGTGTATCATCACCTGCGATCCCTTTTTTAAGCCATATAAAATTTTTTATACTTAAATATCTTCTAAATAGTTCCTCGTAATCTTTTTTGACAAAATCTTTATTTCTTTCCTGAGTTTTGCTCAGTAAACACTCCTCAGTTAATAGAATTGATCCTGAGCCATTTACATCAAATGCACCTCCTTCCATTATAATTTTTTTAGTTTTTCCATTTTTTTTAATTATTGGATCAATCTTTTCCAAATTAGAAATTTTACTGATATTTTCATTAATTTTATTGTCATTTTTGTAATTACTGTATTTTGACCATCCATTAAAACCAAAATTTAAAATCATTTTTTTATTATCTTTTTTATTTGTTATAAATATTGGCCCGGAGTCTCTTAACCATATTCTATCAGTTTTAATATTATGAAATTTGATATTTGTGATTTTATTAGAATCTATTAGCTTTTTAATATTTGTTTTTTTTTTGTTAACAATCAAATTAACTTTAAGACTTTTTGAAATAATGAATATAATTTCTAAAATCACTTTAGGAATAAATTTATATAAACCTGGCCAATCATTTTTATTATATGGCCAAGCAATCCAAACTGATTTTTGAGGTTCCCATTCAGCAGGCATTCTGAATTTTTTAAGCTTCTCACTCATCTACAGGATTTTTTAGTATGCCTTTATAAAAGTCGATTCTTCTATCTCTTAAAAAGGGCCAGTGTTCTCTAGTGGTATCAATTTTTTTGTAATCTATTTCACGGATTAATATTTCCTCTTTTTTATTGCCCAGTTCTCCAATTATTTCTCCACTTGGATCAATTATCATTGAGTTTCCCCAAAACTCTATTTTTTTATTTCCTTTTTTTTCAAAACCA
The DNA here is from genome assembly GCA_902540785.1 of uncultured Pelagibacteraceae bacterium. GTDB lineage: Bacteria > Pseudomonadota > Alphaproteobacteria > Pelagibacterales > Pelagibacteraceae > Pelagibacter. The sequence goes on along the minus strand of CACBOA010000016.1, from coordinate 5,761 downwards.
ACTCTATTTACTGCAACCACATAAGTGCCGTTTGCAATTGCGTGAGATTTTTGCATTGTTATCCAAGAGTTTAATTGAGTTTTTCCAAATTCCCTTTTTTCTTTAGGATGCCAACCAATGGCAGTAGGGTAAAAAATTATTTGTGCACCTTTTAGTGCAGTCAACCTTGCTGCTTCAGGAAACCACTGATCCCAACATATCAAAGGTCCGATTTTACCAAACTTAGTTTTTACAGATTTAAAACCTAAATCACCGGGAGTGAAATAAAATTTCTCATAATAACCAGGATCATCCGGTATATGCATTTTTCTATATTTAGATAAAATTTTACCTTTTTCATTAATAACGATACTAGTATTATGATAGAAGCCGTGTGTTTTTTTCTCAAATAAAGAAATCATTAATACTATTTGTAATTCTTTTGCTAATTGACAAAATATTTTTGTAGTTTTACCTGGTATTTTCTCTGCTAGCTTAAAATTAGAATGACTTTCTGTTTGACAAAAATAATTTGATAAAAACAGTTCTGGCACACAAATTATCTTAGCTTTTTTTGATGCTGCTTTCTTTATACTTTTTATAGCTGAATTTAAATTTTTTTTAAAATTATCTGAAATTTTACTTTGAATAATTCCAATTTTTACTTTTTTGATCATCAATCAAAATATTTTGGAAAAGTTTTTTCTATCTCTATTTTTCCACTCACCTGTGTGATAGGCATTACTTGCAATCAACGGTAAAACAGATGTTGCTTCAGCAAAAACCATCTGTTCTTTAGTTGTATCGACTTTACCCCATGAACTTGCCTCTTTAAGTGTTGAGCTGCTACAAGCACCATCTCTAGAATCTGCAACTGTAATTTGTACAGCATATTTATGCATATCTACATTTTTACCTAAAAGTTCAGCACATATAACAGTATCCTGAATAAAATTTTTTGGAACTCCACCACCAATCATAAATAATCCAGAACCTTTAGATTTAATCTTTATTTCAGTTAATTCTCTAAATTCTTTAATAGAGTCTATTGTTATGTGATTATTAGGATTTCTTTCTTGATGCATTACTAAGCCAAAACCTGCACTGGAGTCTGTAAATGCTGGACAGAATATTGGAACATTATTATCATATGCTGTTTCTATTAAAGAACCCTTCTTTTTTGCATTCGATTTTAAATATTTTCCAATTTCTTTTATGAACTCTCTTGATGTGTAAGCTTTAGGTTGTAACTTGTCAGCAATTTCACCTATTATTTTATCACACATTTGAAGTTCTTCTTCATCAATGTAAGTATCATAAATCCTGTCTATGTAGTTATTTCTTAATTCATTATCATTCTGGTACTGAGAGCCCTGATAATGTTTAAATCCAAGCGCCTCAAAAAAATCCATATCAATTATTGATGCACCGGTTGCTACAATTGCATCAACCATATTATACTTCACCATATCCCGGTAAATATGCATACATCCAGCTGCAGAGGTAGATCCAGCTAAGGTTAGAAATATTGTGCAATCCTGATCTTTCAACATCTCGTTATATATATCAGATGCATTTGCTGTTTCTCTTGAAACAAAAGACATTTTTTTCATAGAGGAAATAATTTTTCTAGAGTCAAATGAGGTAATATCTATATGTTCGACTGGACTTTTAAGAAAATCTTTTTTGCTATTATGGCCGAGATTTTTTTTTTCAGACATTAAGCAACTAATGTGGCTTTATTAGCGTCTTTCTCATATAGACTCATTATTGGATTATCTTCAACTTCATAAATTTCATTTGAGAAGAAACCATTAAATTGCGTCCTGAATGTAAGACCATATGCACCAAGCTGACCAAGCTCAATATAATCATTTTCTTTAATATTATTGGGTAAAACGAAAGGACCTTTCATGTAATCCATACTGTCACAAGTTGGACCATAAAAATCAAAAGCTGTTAATTTTTTAGAAATTATTTTATTAGAACTTTCTTTGATTAATTTTGACGGGAAAACTATATTTGGTGTTCCAGCATCAAATAGAGTACCATAAGTACCATCGTTAATATAAAGTTTTTGTTTTTTTCTTAAGTTTACTCTAACAATTGTTGATCCACTTTCAGCAACTAATGCTCTTCCTGGCTCACATATGATTTCAGGTAAATTATTTAATTTTAAATTATCTAAACTCATTTTTATTTCTTGAAAATAATTATCTAATGATTGGGGAACTAAATCTGGGTATATAGTTGGAAATCCTCCGCCAACATTTATGTAGTCTGGTATAATTTTTGTTTTCTTAATTATATTACCTATCTCAGCTATTCCTTTTGCATAAGAAATTGGATGCATACATTGTGATCCTACATGGAAGCTCAAGCCAATTTTATTTGCGTATTGTTTTGCAAGCCTTAATAATCCACAAGCCTCATTGTTCATGGCTCCAAATTTTTTTGATAAGTCTATCTCTGCGTGTTCATTTGATACTGCAACTCTTACAAAAATTTCAAGATCTTTAGCATTTTTAGTACTCTCAATTATTTTTATTAATTCTTCTTTAGTATCTAGTGCGAATGTTTTAATGCCATATTTAAAATAAGCTTCTTGCATATCCTCACGACTTTTCACTGTGTGCATAAAGGAACATTTTGCACTCTGGCTAAACTTCCTAACAGATTTAATTTCTGATATTGATGCAACATCAAATTCACTGATACCACTTTTCAGAAGAGTTTTAATTACCTCTGGATGAGGATTTGTCTTTACAGCATATAAAATCTTGCCAGGAAATTTTTTTTGAAAAAAATTTGATGCAGAAAGAATTGATTTCTTTCTTATACAATAGACCGGTTTATCTGGTTTCAGTTGATTTATTAAACTTTCAACTGATGTAAATTTTTGCATTAAAATGCCCCCTAAAAAAAATTTAACAAAAAAAAAGCTTTTTTTAAAAAAAACTTTAATATTTCGAGCAATTAATTCAATAGTGGCTTAATGTAAAGAAAATAATACCCTATTGAATTGTGGAAAAAAAACACCATATTAAAGTGATGAAATCTGACGCTACATTGCAAAAATTAAGTGATTTTGAGAATAAATCGCTGTTAATTGTTGATGATGACAATCCTTTTAGAGAAAGATTAGCTAGGGCAATGGAAAAAAAAGGTTTTGAGGTATTTCAAGCTGAGAGTGTGCAAAAAGGAATAGAATCGGTCAAATCTAAAAAACCAGGATTTGCTGTTGTCGATCTTAGGTTGAATGATGGTAATGGATTAGAGGTAGTAAAAGAGATACAATCAAATAACTCATCAAGCAGAATAATAATGTTAACTGGTTATGGAAATATCCCTACAGCTGTAGCTGCAATTAAAGAAGGTGCGATAGACTATTTAGCTAAGCCTGCTGATGCCGAAGATGTTGAGAAAGCACTTTTAGCTGATCCGAATAAAAAAGCTGCTCCACCTGAGAATCCAATGTCAGCTGATAGAGTAAAATGGGAACATATTCATAGAGTTTTCGAATTATGTAACAGAAACGTCTCTGAAACAGCTAGGAGACTAAAAATGCATAGAAGAACCTTGCAAAGAATTTTATCTAAAAGATCGCCTAAATAAATTTTCTAATCTTTATTAGTTGTTTTGATAATACTGTTAGAATTAAAATTTTATAAACTTCTATTAGTAAAAATGGTTTCGCTCCAACTGAGAAAACATCATTAAAAGTTTTATCAAAACCCATATAATTCCACAAACCTCCCAATCCAAGAATATAGATTATACTTACTGAAAATAATAAATATAAAAACACAATTATTGGATCCTTATTTTCATTTATATGACCTGCAAAAAATGCAGTAAAAATAAAACCAACTAGGTATCCTCCTGTTGGACCTAAAAGATATCCAATCCCTCCACCTTTAGCAAAAACTGGTAATCCAAAAGATCCTTCAATTAAATATAAAATGACAGTTAGCGTTGCCAATTTATATCCCAATATAATCCCAAGAAACATAACTACAAAAGTTTGCATAGTTGCGGGCACTAAAGTAAATGGAGTTTGTATCTTGGATGACATAGCTAATAAAGCTGTCCCAATTAATACAAAAATAGCTGATTTGATTATTTTTGAATTGCTGATAATGTTTTTGGTAAGTTCCATAAAATAATAATACTCTTATTTTTTTAATAATCTATATTAATTATTAATGAGCAAGATTCAAAAAACTGATCACTTTTACCTGATAGACGGATCTGGCTATATATTTAGAGCCTACTATGCTCTTCCACCTTTAACAAGAAAAAGTGATGGGTTGCCTACTGGAGCCGTAAGTGGCTTTTGTAGTATGCTCTTTAAACTTCTTGAAGATTCTAAGTCAAAAGAAAATTTACAAAAACCATCTCACTTTGCGGTTATTTTTGACTCAGCTAGAAAGACATTTCGAAATGAAATTTATAAAGACTATAAAGCTAATAGAGCGGAAGCACCTGACGATTTAGCACCTCAATTCGATTATATTAGAAAGTCTGTATTAGCATTTAATTTACCATCAGTGGAGCTAACCAACTATGAAGCAGACGATTTAATAGCAACTTACACAAATATAATTTTAAAAGTCGGAGCTAAAGTGACAATAGTATCTTCAGATAAAGACTTGATGCAATTATACAAAAAAGGTGTTCGAATTTATGATCCAATGAAAAATAGATTTATTAATGATGAGGATGTTAAAAAAAAATTTGGTGTTACAGCTGACAAAGTGATAGATGTGCAGGCATTAGCCGGAGACAGTAGTGATAATGTGCCCGGTGTCCCAGGAATTGGTGTAAAAACTGCAGCTGAGTTAATAAATAAATATGGAGATTTAGAAACTCTTTTAAAATCTGCAAATGAGATTAAACAAAATAAAAGAAGAGAGACTTTACTCGAAAATAAAGATAAAGCGATAATTAGCAAAAAATTAGTAACATTGAAAAATGATGCTCCAATTGAAAAAAATCCAGAGGAATTTCAATTAAAGCAAATTAATAAAGAAAAGCTCTATAAATTTTTAAGGGAAATGGAATTTAATAGATTACTTAGTTCGGCTATCTCAACTTACGGCGAGCCAAACTTTGAGGATAAAAAAGAAGATACTAAAATTATTCAAACTCAAGAAAAAATTTCTAATAAAAATTATTTTTTAATTAAAGACATAAAAGCAATAGATGATTGGATTAAAGAGGCCGAGGAGGTTGGAGAACTTGCTGTTGATACTGAAACAAGTTCATTAGATCCTCATCAAGCAGATTTAATAGGAATTTCTTTAAGTTCAAAAATCGGTAAAGCTTGTTACATACCTTTTAACCATAATTCTAAAGAAAATATTAATAAGGATCTTGTTTTAAAAAAATTAAAACCTTTATTAGAAGATCCTAGTATTAAAAAGATCGGTCAAAATATAAAGTTTGATTTTATAGTTTTACTTAAGCAAGGTATAAAACTTTCCTCGATGGAAGATACAATGCTTATGTCATATGTTCTTGATGCAGGGAAAAACAGACATAATATGGATACATTGTCTGAAATCCATTTAGGTCACAAAACAATAGCTTTTAAAGATTTAGTAGGGACTGGAAAAAAAGAAATAAATTTTAGTGAAGTCGATCTAGAAAAAGCAAAAAATTACGCTGCTGAAGATGCTGATATTACTTATAGGCTTTATAAAAAATTTTACAAAAGTCTTAAAGATGAAAAAATGATTAATGTTTACGAACTTTTTGAAAAACCAATGATAACAATTCT
>CACBOA010000015.1 GCA_902540785.1 uncultured Pelagibacteraceae bacterium | reverse complement strand
CAATATCTGTGAAAAATTTTAAGAATTTTTTTACATCTCTGTCATCTGTATTTCGCCAAAATTGCCAATAGTCGTAAGGTGGAAGAAATTTTTTATCAAGCCAAATCGCTCCATCAGCAGTTTTACCCATTTTAGCTCCGCTTGCTAAAGTAATTAATGGCGTGGTTAAACCAAAAGCTTCTTTATCAGAATATTTTTTGATTAAATCAACACCATTAATTATATTTCCCCATTGGTCTGACCCACCTATTTGCAACATGCAATTCTCTTTATTGTTTAATTCTAAAAAATCGTATGCCTGGAGTATCATATAATTGAATTCCATGTAACTTAATGACTGTTCTCTTTCCAAACGAGTTTTAACACTATCAAATGAAAGCATTTTATTTATAGTGAAATGTTTACCAATTTTTCTTAAAAAATTAATATAGTTAAGGTTCTTTAACCATTTATAATTATCCACAAATATTGGTTTAGTTTTCTTGTTTTTTTTATCCAAAAATTTTTCTAATATTTTTCTAATATTTTTTGAATTTTTTAAAATCTCTTTTTCAGAAAGCAATTTACGTGTTTTATCTTTTCCAGATGGGTCCCCAATTCTTGTGGTTCCCCCTCCTAATAACACTATTGGTCTGTGACCATGCTTTTGGAGAAGCCTTAAACACATTATTTGAATTAAACTACCCACATGAAGACTTTCAGCAGTGCAATCAAAACCTATATATGCAGAAATTTTTTTTTTGTCTAACAACTCCGAGAGCTCATTCTCACTAGTACATTGATAAAAAAAACCTCTTTCTTTAAATTCTTTTAAAAATTTATTCATAAGATTATAGTCTTACAATATACAAATTTTTTTAAAAAAAAATAAGAATGGGTAAGTTATATACAGTATTAGGATTAATGAGCGGAACTTCAATGGATGGAGTAGATGCATCTATTATAAAGTCTGATGGTGACCGGATATATTCAGCTTTATTTGACAGGTATTTTGAGTATGGGGATAAAATAAGACAAAAAATACTTGATATTAGAGCAAAAATTTTAGTTCCAAATCACCTTATTAAATATGAAAGCGAAATTAAAGAAATCGAGAGAGAAATTACACTCTTCCATTCAAATGTAGTTAAGGAAATTTTAAACAATAATAAAATAGATGTAGATTTATTAGGCTTTCACGGACAAACGATATTTCACGATAGTAAAAAAAAAATTACTAAACAATTAGGTGATGGAAAACTCTTATCACAATTAACAAAAAAAAAGGTAGTTTATAACTTTAGACAAAACGATTTAAAAAATGGAGGTCAAGGTGCTCCATTAACACCAATTTTTCATAATTTAATTGCAAATAAATATTTAAAAGAAAAATTGGATAAATCTTATTCTGTTAATTTTGTTAATATTGGAGGAATTTCAAATATTACACAAACAGTTAATTGGGATGAATTAGATACAAAAAAACATTATATAAAAGCGTGTGATATAGCTCCAGGAAATTGTTTGATAGATGAGTGGGTTAGAAAAAAATCAAAAAAGAAATATGATATTGGTGGAACACTAGCAAGTATTGGTAAAACAGATGAGTTAATTCTAAATCAAGCTTTAGAAAATTTTAATATTGGTCCACCTTATAAAGATTCATTAGATATAAAAGATTTTGATATATCTTTTGTAAAGGGTCTTTCTTTAGAAGATGGAACCTCGACATTAGCAGATTTTACATCATCACAAATTTCAAAAGCTCTCAGATATTTTAAAGACCCAGAAAAAAATACAATATTTTTAGTTTGTGGCGGAGGTAGAAAAAATGAATATCTAATGAAATCAATCTTAAGATCATTTGATATTATTAAAGACTCAAAAAAAATAAACTTTTATCCTGTTGAGGAGCATGGTATCAATGGTGACTTTGTAGAGTCACAAGCTTTTGGATACTTAGCAATTAGATCTATTTTAAATTTACCTATTTCTTTTCCAAATACGACTGGATGTAAAAAACCAATTTCTGGAGGTGAAATAGTTCAGAACTTTTAATATAAAGCAGTTTCTTTCTTAATATATTTATGTAATACTTTAACTAAATTGTTCTCATTTTTCGAAAAAAAATGATTGGCATCTTGAACAGCTTGAAACTCAACTTTTATACCTTTTTGATCACTCAGTCTCTTATTTAATTCATTGATATACTCAACTGGCACTAGTTCATCTTTTTTTCCATAAACCATTAATCCAGATGTAGGACAGGGTGATAAAAAAGAAAAATCATAAACGTTTGGCTGAGGTGATATTGCAATAAATCTATTTATTTCTGGTCTTCTCATTAAAAGTTGCATTGCAATTAATGATCCAAAAGAAAAACCAGAGACCCAACACTGTGAATTATCAAAATTTTCTCTCTCGAGCCAATCTAACGCAGCTGCTGCATCAGCAAGTTCACCTTGTCCATTATCAAATTCCCCATCACTTTTTCCAACACCTCTAAAATTTACACGACAAACTGAAAAGTCATTATCCATAAAAGAGTGAAATGTTTCCACAACAACTTTGTTATTCATTGTCCCTCCATACTGCGGATGTGGTTGTAATATTAATGCTATTGGTGAAGTACTTTTTTTACTTTTAAAATATTTAGCTTCAAGTCTTCCAGCAGGTCCAGGAATAAAAATTTCTAAAATTTTATTATCCATAATTGTTAATGATAACTATTCTCAAAAAAAAATAGACATATCATAAGTACGTGACAAATTGATAGTTTTTTTTAAGGCTATATACTTGACTAAATTAGTCAGGTTTATATATATCCTTGAAAAATAAGGTTTTATGAAACTAACATCTAAAGGCAGATATGCGGTAATGGCTTTAGTGGATCTGGCAAAGTTCAATAGTATTAATCCAGTTTCTCTTAGAGACATATCATTGAGACAAGGTATTTCCCTTGATTACCTAGAGCAAATTTTTTCTAAACTTAGAAAAAAAGAAATTGTTCAAAGTGTAAGGGGTATACAGGGTGGCTATGTTTTAAATAAAAAAGCTAAGGAAATAAAACTAACAAATATTTTTGATGCTGTTGATGAAAAAGTAAAAACTGTTCAGTGTAAAAAAGAGTCAAAAAAAGGTTGCAATGGTAGATCATCTAAATGTTTAACGCATGATCTTTGGGACGAGCTTGAAAATCATATCAATAATTTTTTTGAGAAAAAAAGTTTAGAAGATTTAATAAAAGATAATTTTGAGAGAAGAATTTAAAATGGACACTAGAGAAAAAGATATAGAAAAATTAAAAGATTATAAATATGGTTTTACTACTGATATAGAAAATACCAGAGCTCCAAAGGGTTTAAATGAGGACGTAATAAAGTTTATTTCTAATATTAAAAAAGAACCAAAATGGATGTTGGACTTCAGATTAAAAGCTTATGAGCGATTAAAACTTTTAAAAGAACCTAATTGGCAAAAACCAAAATATCCTAAAATTGATTATCAAGATTTATATTACTATTCAGCACCAAAAAGCATGAAGGATAAGCCAAAAAGCTTGGATGAGCTTGATCCTAAACTTTTAGAAACATATAAAAAACTTGGAATTCCACTACAAGAGCAAGCAAGACTAAATGGAATTGCTGTAGACGCTGTATTTGACTCTGTCTCAGTTGCTACTACTTTTAAAGGTGAATTGACTAAACATGGAATAATTTTTTGTTCAATGTCAGAGGCAATTCAGAAACATCCTGATCTAGTAAAAAAATATTTAGGTACTGTGATACCAATTACTGATCATTTCTTTGCTACACTAAATTCTGCCGTTTTCACAGATGGGTCATTTGTTTATATTCCTGAGGGTGTTAAGTGCCCAATGGAACTATCGACTTATTTCAGAATTAATGCATCAGAGACAGGACAGTTTGAAAGAACATTAATCATTGCTGATAGAGGTAGTTACGTCAGTTATCTTGAGGGATGTACCGCTCCAATGAGGGATGAAAATCAATTACATGCAGCAAATGTAGAATTGATTGCTTTAGATGATGCAGAAATAAAATATTCAACTGTTCAAAATTGGTATCCTGGAGATGAAAATGGTAAAGGAGGGATTTATAATTTTGTAACTAAAAGAGGATTATGTAAGGGAAAAAATTCTAAGATTTCTTGGACGCAAGTTGAAACAGGTTCTGCTATAACTTGGAAATATCCAAGCTGTATATTAAAAGGTGATAATTCAATTGGTGAATTTTATTCTATAGCAATTACAAATAACCATCAGAAAGCAGATACTGGAACAAAGATGATTCATTTAGGAAACAATACTAAGAGTAAAATTATTTCAAAAGGTATAAGTGCCGGATTTTCTGACATGACTTATAGGGGTTTGGTAGATATTAATTCAAAAGCCAAAAATTCTAGCAATTATACACAGTGTGACTCCTTATTAATGGGAAATAAATGTGGTGCACACACAGTTCCATATATTAAAAATAAAAATTTTGATTCAAATATCGCACATGAAGCTACGACATCAAAAATAAGTGAAGAACAATTACATTATTGCCAACAAAGAGGACTTAATCCTGAGGAAGCTGTAGGATTAATTGTTAATGGTTTTTGCAAGGAAGTACTACAACAATTACCAATGGAGTTTGCAGTAGAAGCTCAGAAGCTTGTAGGTATTAGCTTAGAGGGGAGTGTTGGTTAATGCTTAAAATAAACAATTTAAATGCCAATGTTGAGAATAAATCAATATTAAATGGGTTTTCTTTAGATATAAATCCTGGCGAAGTTCATGCAATTATGGGTCCTAACGGGTCAGGAAAAAGCACATTATCTAATATTCTATCAGGAAAAAAAGGGTACGAGGTGTCAGGTGAAATTTTATTTGAAAATAAAAATTTATTTGATCTTGAGACAGAAGAAAGAGCGCATAAAGGAATATTTTTAGCTTTTCAATATCCTTTAGAAATTCCAGGAGTAAATACAAATATATTTTTAAAAACATCACTGAACGCAATTAGAAAAGCACGTGGAGAAAAAGAGTTAGATGCAATTGAATTTTTAAAGCTTGTTAAACAAAAAGCTAAAGAATTAAAATTTGATGAGGAAAAACTTAACAGACAATTAAATGTTGGATTCTCAGGTGGAGAAAAAAAGAAGAATGAAATTTTACAAATGTCTATGTTGGCTCCAAAATTATCTATTTTAGATGAGACAGACTCAGGTTTAGACATAGATGCTTTAAAAATAGTAGCTGATGGAGTTAATACTTTAAGAAACAAAAATAATTCTTTTTTAATAATTACTCACTATCAAAGGTTACTAGATTACATAAAACCTGACTTTGTTCATGTCTTAATGAATGGAAAAATAATTAGATCTGGTGGCCCAGAATTAGCAATGGAGCTTGAAAAAAAAGGTTATGAAAGTTTTAATTAAATGAGCGATCAATTACAGTCAGATTTTGATAGATTAGTAAAAACTTCAAAATTTTCTAGTGAAGAAATTGAGTTTAAAAAAAATTTTTTGAATAATTTTATTAAAAATGGTTTTCCTAATAGAAAGCAAGAAGATTGGAAGTTTTTAGATATTAGTCAGATTATTAAAAAGAATATTAGCGATTTAAGTTTTTTTAATGACTATTCACAATCAAATAAAATTGATTCATCTGTTTTAGTTGATGGTTTGGAGCATAATAAGATTATATTTATAAACGGAAAAGTTGAAAAAATTGATTTTAACTTCGAAGACCAAAATAAAATTGAAATAATTGATGAAACTAAAAAAGATATATCATTTGATTATGAAAATTCATTAATTGATTTAAATAGTGCATTTATTGATAAAATTTTTAAGATTTTAATTAAAAAAAATTATGCTCTTAAGAAACCTTTGATAATTTATCATTTAACAAATGATAGAATAAAGTCCACCAATATCAATTTGAGGTTAGATTTTGAATTAGGTGAAAATAGTTGTTTAAAACTGATTGATTATTTTGTTAATACCACGGCAAAAAACTTTATTAATATTTTTTATAATTTCAATTTAGAAAAAGACTCAATCCTGAAAAACTATAAAATTGATAAATTTAGAAATAATGATTTAAAATACTTTTTTAACAATATTGAACAGGATAATAACAGTATTTCAGAAACATTTATATTATCTGCTGGTTCAGATTATTTTAAAAATGAGATTAATTGTAATTTAAACGGTGAGTATTCATCAGCATTCATTAATGGTATTTTTTCCCTAAAGGAAAATCAACAACACGAAATTAGAACTACAATCAATCATTTAGTAGAAAACACAAAAAGTTATCAGCTTATTAAAAGTGTTCTTGGTAAAAATTCAAAATCTGCATATCAAGGAAGAATATTTGTAAATTCAAAAGCTCAAAAAACCGATGGATATCAATTGAGTAAAGCAATACTGCTCGATGAAACATCAGAGTTTAATGCAAAGCCAGAATTAGAAATTTATGCTGATGATGTAAAATGTTCTCACGGATCAGCATCTGGTAGCTTAGATGAAAATTCAATTTTTTACTTAATGTCTCGTGGTTTGAATTATCAACAGTCAAAGAAACTTTTGATTAATGGTTTTTTAATGGATGTTGTTGAAAAGATTACAGACGTAGAAATAAAAAACTTAATTACAAATATTATTGGATTAAAACAATGAACATAAATAACATTAGAAAAGAGTTTCCGATTTTTGATGAAAAAATTCAGAATAATGATTTAGTTTACCTTGATAGCGCTAACTCATCTCAAAAACCTAAGGTAGTTCTAGATAGGATAAATGATTTCTATTCTAAACAGTTTTCAAATGTAGGCAGAAGCATACATTATTTAGCTGTTGCAGCCACTAATTTTTATGAAAATACAAGAACTTCTGTACAAAAATATATAAATGCGAAAGATAAAAATGAAATTGTATTTACTAAAGGTGCTACAGAAGCTTTAAATTTGGTCGCTAACACTTTAGGTCAAGCGATCTTGGAGCCAAATGACGAAATTCTAATTACAGAGCTAGAACATCACTCAAATTATGTTCCATGGCATTTTTTAAGAAAATCCAAAAATATAAAAATAAAGTTTGCAGAGATAAATGAAGACGGAGATATTCCGATTGAAAATATAGAAAAAGAAATTACAGATAAAACTAAAGTAATAGCAATAACTCATTTATCCAATGTTACTGGTGCAGTTTTACCAATCAAAGAGATAACACAATTAGCACATTCAAAGGGCATAGTTGTTGTAGTAGATGGATGTCAGGGAGGACCACATTTAAGATTAGATATGCAAGACTTGGATTGCGATTTTTACGCAATATCATGTCATAAAATGTATGGCCCGACAGGACTTGGAGTTTTGTATGGAAAAAAGAAATGGTTAGAGCAACTTCCACCATACCAAGGAGGCGGAGGAATGATAAATGAAGTTAAAAAAGATAGAATTTCTTATGGTGAGCTTCCAAATAAGTATGAAGCTGGAACAATGGCTACAGCTCAAGTCATCGCGTTTGACCAATCAATAAAATTTTTAGAAAGTATTGGAATTGATAATATTATTAAACATGAAAAAGAATTAATAGAATACGGCCAAGAAATTTTAAAAAAAAATAATTCTGTGAAGCTAATTGGAAATCCAAAAGAGCGAGGTGGGGTTCTATCTTTTACTGTAGAAGGGGTACATCCACATGACATTGCAACTATTCTAGATGAAACTGGAGTTGCTATTAGAGCGGGTCATCATTGTTGTCAAATACTTCATGACAAACTAGGTATACCCGCAAGTGCGCGTGCATCATTAGGAGTTTATAATACCAAAGATGATTTAGATAAACTAAATGAAGGTATTAATAATTGTAAAAAAATTTTTGATTTATAATGAACTTAAAAGAATTATATCAGGAAATAATTTTAGAGCATGGAAAGAACCCTCGAAATTTAGGGAAAACAGAAAATTTTAATAAAGATGCAAAAGGCAATAATCCATTATGTGGAGATAATGTACATGTATATCTTAAATTAAATGACCAAAGAAAAGTAGAGGATATTTCTTTCGAGGGGAGTGGCTGTGCAATATCAATGGCGTCAGCTTCTATAATGACTGATTTGATTAAAGGTAAAAGTGATAATGAAGCTAAAGAAATAATAGAGGATTTTTTAGGAATGATTAAAGAAAATCCTGAACTTAAAAATAATATTTTAAAAGAGGACGACAAAACAAAATTGATGTGTTTATCAGGTGTTAAACAATATCCAATGAGAGTTAAGTGTGCTACCTTATCATGGCACACTTTGGTATCTGCAATGGAAGATAATGGTAAAGAAATAACTACAGAAAATTAATTATGGAAATAAAAAATAAAATAATTGAGGAAATTAAAAAAATTTATGATCCTGAATTACCAGTGAACATATATGAACTTGGTTTAATTTATGATATACAAGTAAATGGTAGTAAAGCTGAAATTAAGATGACATTAACTACACCGAATTGTCCTGTTGCAGAAAGTTTACCAAAAGAAGTAAAAGAGGGTGCAATGCAAGTAGAGGGAATAGATGATGTAAATCTTGAATTGGTTTGGGATCCTCCTTGGAATAAAGATATGATGTCAGATGCAGCGAAATTGGAGTTAAACCTATAATGAACCCTATTATCAAATTAAGTGATAATGCAGCTTTAAGAATTAAAGAAATAATGTCTAATGCTGAAAAAAATGCGATAGGTGTAAGAGTTTCTGTAAAATCAGGTGGTTGTGCAGGCATGTCATACGTAATGGAATATTCAAAAGAGGTAAATCCTAATGATGAGTTGATTGAAGATAAAGGAGTAAAAATTTATATTGATTCGGCGGCAGTTATGTATCTTTTAGGCACTGAGATGGATTATAAAAAGGAAGATTTCTCATCATCATTTGTCTTCAATAACCCCAATGAAACCGAGCGTTGTGGCTGTGGAGAGTCTTTTAAAGTATAGTCCCATTTTGTACATATCAGAGTTGCAATAAACGCATAGATTGATAGTATCTATCCATGAACGTCTTTGAAATCAGAAATTTGCAAAATAGCGAGGACAGAAAAGAGAAGAGAAAAACTTTTTTAAGATCTCTTATAAAATCTGTTGATACTGGAGCAAATGGAACACTTGATTACATTGTTAAAAAAGGTTCTGGCAAAAATAAAATTGCTAAAACTAGACAATAAATTAACAACTGTAATACATCTCAAATTCTATAGGATGAGGTGTGTGCTCAAAATTGTGTATTTCTTCAAACTTTAACGCAATGTAAGCATCTATTTGATCATCAGTAAATACATTTCCTTGTTTTAAGAAATCTCTATCTTTATCAAGACTTTCCATTGCTTCTCTTAAAGATCCACAAACAGTTGGAATTTTCTTAACTTCATCCTCTGATAAAGCATAAAGATCTTTATCAAATGATTTACCTGGATCAATTTTATTTTTAATTCCATCTAATCCAGCCATTAACATTGAGGCGAATGTTAAATATGGATTACCAGCAGCATCACCAAATCTAATTTCACATCTAGCTGCTTTTTTACTTAAAGTGATAGGAATTCTGCAAGATGCTGATCTGTTTCTTGCCGAATAAGCTAATAAAACGGGAGCCTCAAATCCTGGAATTAGTCTTTTGTAACTATTCGTTGTAGCATTTGAAAAAGCATTTATAGCTTTTGCATGTTTTAAAATTCCACCTATATAGTGTAAAGCTGTATCGGATAAACCAGCATATTTATCACCGGAAAATAATGCTTTATCACCTTTCCAAATCGATTGGTGAACGTGCATACCTGAACCATTGTCACCTTTAACAGGTTTAGGCATAAATGTGGCTGTCTTACCAAATGAGTGAGAAACCATGTGAACAGCATATTTATAAAGTTGTAGGTTATCTGCTTGGTCCACAAGAGTTCCAAAATACATTCCAAGTTCATGTTGACTAGGTGCAACTTCGTGGTGATGTTTTTCAACTTTAATCCCCATTTCTTTCATTGCTTTTAAATATTCACTTCTCATATCCTGTTCACTATCAACAGGAGGAACTGGGAAATAACCGCCTTTAATTCCTGGTCTGTGACCCATGTTTCCATTTTCATATTCTTTGCCTGAATTGTAAGGACCTTCCTTACTATCTATTTTAAATCCAGTTTCATTCATGTCATTTTTAAATCTTACATCGTCGAATACAAAAAATTCAGCTTCAGGACCAAAAAACGCTTTATCTCCAATTCCTGAACTTTTTAGATATGCCTCAGCTTTTTTAGCTGTTCCTCTCGGATCTCTTTCGTAAGGATCTTTTTTAATTGCATCTAAAACATCACAAAAAAGGTTTAAAGTGTTATGAGATGTAAATGGATCAACAATTGCTCTAGAATTATCTGGTTTTAGGATCATGTCAGACTCATTAATTGCTTTCCAACCGGCTATAGATGAACCATCAAAAAAAATTCCATCTTTCAACATATCCTCATCAACCATTTTAGCATCCATGGTCACATGTTGAAGTTTTCCTCTTGGGTCAGTGAATCTTAAATCTACGTATTCAATTTCTTTATCTTTTATAACTTTTAGTACATTGCTTGAACTCATTTATAGCCTCCGTAATTCTGTGGGTTGTGATATCAAATAAATATTGATAAATAATCCTCTTTTACTTAATAACACCTATGCATTTTTAACATAAGTGTATAATGAAATTAGACAAATAACTAACAATTAGAAGTTGAAAATGAATGCAAAGGATAAAGAGCCTGTTAAAAGAGTTGAGAAGATAATAAAGGAATTTGACAAGAATTTAAACGTAAGTCTCTTAAAAACATCAGCAAGAACAGCCTTGGAGGCAGCCACTTCCTTGAATTGCTATGTTGGAGCAATCGTCAAAAGCTTACTTTTCAAGACAGACAATAAGTATACTTTATTCTTAGTAGCTGGAGATAAAAAGGCCTCTTTAAAAAAGATAAAAAAAAATATTAAATTTTCTGATGTTTCAATGGCTTCTGCTGATGAAGTAAAAAGTATAACCGGATATACGATTGGAGGTGTTTCCCCAGTAGGTCATAAAAACAATGTTGATATTTACATAGATAACTCACTAGAAAGATTCGACTTTTTGTTTGCTGCAGCTGGACATCCTAATTGTATATTCAAAATAAGCTTTTTAGATTTAAAAAAAATTACAAAGGGTGTAATTGAAGATATAATAGAATGAAACAACCAAGTTTATTTGATTATCTTTTACTAATTTTTTTAGCACTAATTTGGGCATCTGCTTTTTTTAATATCAAAATTGCGACTTATTCATTCGGACCCATTACAATTGCATTTTTGAGGGTTTTTTTTGGAGCAATACCTGTTCTAATGCTTTGTTATTACAAAAAAATAAAATTGGAAGCATTTTCCAAAGATTGGCATTGGTTTGCTATGATTGGTTTAATAAATTTAGTTGCGCCTTTTTATTTAATTGCTTATGGAGTGCAATCTGTTCAAAGTAATCTAGCAGCAATATTAATGTCAACAACACCATTAAGCTCTACAGTACTAGGTCATTTTTATACTAAAAATGAAAAATTTAATTTTGTTAAAACAATTGGTATTTTAATAGGTTTTTCTGGAATACTATATCTATTCTCAGACAACATTTTAATAAACGAAAATAATATTCTATCTGCATTATTAATTCTTCTAGGATCGACTTGTTATGTAATTGGTGGAGTCTTAACTCTTAAAATTAGTAAAAAAAAAAATGAAAATGTGACAGGTTCAATATTAATTTGGGCTGTGATAATTTTAATACCAATTGTATGTTTTGTAGAACAACCTTGGAGTATAAATCCTAGATTAGATTCTACTATATCAGTGATATATCTAGGTTTTGTCTCAACAGGAATAGCATGGCTGCTAAGATTTAAAATTTTAGTAAAAAATGGATTAATCTTCCAATCGCAAGTTTCTTATTTAATTCCAATTTTTGGAACAATTTTAAGTTATATATTTTTAAAAGAGTTAATTACTTTCAAAGTTTTGATCTCTTTAATCGCTGTTTGTATTGGTATTTATTTTGTCAGACGAGCTGATAATAAAGTGAGTAAAATTCGGGTCGATTAGCACAATCCAAGGTTGAAAACATTATTGACCCATTTACAACAATACCAAAAAGGTCTTTAATTATAATTATATAAATGGCTAAGAAAAAAAGGAAAATAGCTGTAAATAAAAAAAGAAAGAAAATAAAAAAGTCGATTAAAAAAAGAAAAAAACTTAAAACGGTACGACAAAAAAAACTTTCTTCAGCAAAAAAACCTAAAAAAATTCTTAAGTCAAAATCAACAAAACGTAAAACAAGAGGAGTAAAAATGAGTGCAGAAGCTATGAAAGTGTCATCTGTATTGGATACTTCTCATTTAAAGGTTAAATTTCCATTTAAGGCTAAATATGGAAACTACATAAATGGAAAATTTGTGGAACCTAAATCAGGCAAATATTTTGATAATGTTAGTCCGATTTCTAATGAGAAAATCTGTTCAGTTGCGCGTTCAAATGAACAAGACGTTGAAGCGGCATTAGATGCAGCTCACGCAGCTTTCCCTGAGTGGGGAAAGACAGACATCACTACAAGATCAAACATCTTGTATAAAATTGCTGATGTTTTAGAAAAAAATCTAAACTTATTAGCTGTAGCTGAATGTTTAGATAATGGAAAACCTATCAGAGAATGTATGGCGGCAGATTTACCTTTGGTTATTGATCATTGGAGATATTTTGCTGGGGTAATTAGAGCGGAAGAAGGATCTATCGCTGAAATTGCTAATAACCAATACTCATACAATTTTCATGAACCATTAGGAGTAGTTGGTCAGATAGTTCCGTGGAATTTCCCATTATTAATGGCAACATGGAAGTTAGCACCAGCACTTGCTGCAGGAAACTGTTCAGTTTTAAAACCAGCTGAACAAACTCCAGCATCAATTATGGTAATGATGGAACTAATTGGAGATTTATTGCCTCCAGGAGTAGTTAACATTGTTAGTGGTTTTGGATTAGAAGCTGGTAAACCATTAGCGTCCTCTAAAAGAGTTGCTAAAGTTGCATTTACTGGTGAAACAACAACAGGAAGATTGATTATGCAGTATGCTGCACAAAACATAATTCCAATTACTTTGGAGTTAGGTGGAAAATCTCCAAACATTTTCTTTGAAGATATCATGGATAAAGATGATGATTTCTTTGATAAATGTATTGAAGGTTTTGTAATGTTCAATCTAAACCAAGGTGAGGTTTGTACTTGTCCAAGTAGAGCTTTAGTTCAAGAGTCGATCTATGATAAATTCATGGAAAGAGCCATAGCTAGAACAAAAGCTGTTGTTCAAGACAATCCTTTGAAAATGGAAACCATGATTGGAGCACAGGCATCAGTAGAGCAGATGGAAAAGATTAAATCTTATCTTGAGCTTGGAAAAAAAGAAGGTGCTAAAGTTCTAACAGGTGGAAGTGTTGCTAAACTTAACAGCGGATTGGAAAAAGGTAATTACATTCAGCCAACTGTTTTTGAGGCAAAAAATGATATGCGAATTTCTCAAGAGGAGATCTTCGGACCTGTTGTATCTGTGATTAAATTTAAAGATGAAGCAGAGGCATTGAAAATTGCTAATGATACTCTTTATGGTTTAGGAGCAGCTGTATGGACTAGAAATGGTAATATAGCTCACAGAATGGGTAGAGCTATACAAGCAGGAATAGTATGGACTAATTGTTATCATGCTTACCCAGCTCACTCACCATTTGGTGGATACAAACAATCTGGAGTTGGTAGAGAAACTCACAAAATGATGCTTAATCATTACAGACAGAATAAGAACTTACATGTTTCTTATGCTGAGAAAAAATTAGGCTTCTTTTAAACAAATAATATATACTGGCCCATGATTCGATATCATGGGCCAGAGAAAAAATATGAAAGTATCTGCAACACGTTCGGCTTTAAGCTTATTATCTGAATTAAAAGAAAAGTATGGTGAAAAATTGATGTTTCACCAATCCGGAGGATGTTGTGATGGGAGTGCGCCTATGTGTTTTCAGGAAGGTGAATTTCCTTTAGGTGATAATGATATAAAATTAGGTGAAATTGGAGGCGTCCCATTTTACATGAATGGAGACCAATATGAAAAATGGAAACACACTGATTTAACAATAGATGCAGTAAAAGGTATTGGTGGAATGTTTTCATTGGATAATGGCACAGGAAGAAGATTTTTAACAAAATCTGAAATTTGTCTTGTTGTCGATAATGATAATCCAAATCATTAAATAATCTCAAAATTTTTTAAAATGTCTATTTATCTTAGTTCCCAAAAAATAATTAAAGAATGGATTGATTATAATAATCACATGAATGTTTCTTACTACCTTTTAATTTTTGATAAATATGGCGCAGATACGTTAAATAATATCTTCAAAATGGGAGAACATTCAGCAAAAACAACAGGTAAAAGCACTATGATTGTTGAGTCAAATATTACTTATAATCAAGAATTAAAGGTTAATGATGAAGTAGATATTAATTTGATTTATTTCGATCATGATAAAAAAAGACTTCAATATAAAATGGAAATGATCCATAAAGAAAAAAAATACTTAGCATCGACCATTGAAATATTAGCTTTGTACGTTGATCTTAATACTAGAAAAGTTTCTGAGTTTGAAAATGAAAAGGTAGAAATTATGGATGATTACATAAAGAAATATTCTTTAAGTTTTAAGAATGATAATTTAAAGTTTTCGTCAAAACTAAAAAAGTAATTATCATAACTTCCAGTCCACCACTGGAAGTTATAATCTAAATTACTGA
The DNA here is from genome assembly GCA_902540785.1 of uncultured Pelagibacteraceae bacterium. Taxonomy (GTDB): domain Bacteria; phylum Pseudomonadota; class Alphaproteobacteria; order Pelagibacterales; family Pelagibacteraceae; genus Pelagibacter. Next base: position 2,286 of record CACBOA010000015.1, on the reverse strand, counting down.
CCAGGTGCTTTATAACCAATTTTACTTGCTTTTGATGTAGCTTTAGTAAAATCAATAGCCTCTAGCATTGTTAAATTTTTAACTGCACCAGATCCCTCAACAACTAATTTAATTGCTGCAAAGTCATCGAAACTTGGCATTTCTGCTACAACAACAAAATCAAATGAACCTCTTACAATATCCATGCTATGCATAGTTCCCCCCATAGCTTTTGTAAGTTGCTCTACTACAGCTTTTCTGTCACTAGTTGGATCTTTTAAAAAACCTTGAAAAGCTTTTTCAGTGTAGTTTCCCATTATATATGCTTTCATATGTTACCCCTTTCTTTTTTTTAAAAATATTATAGCAAAATTTATGTATGTAGAAGTGGTATATTTGTCTAATTATTTTCTATTCGGTCCATTTCTTTAAGTTCGACTTCTAACTTATCTAATTCCTCGCCACCTGCCATCATGCTTAAAAGTTTTTCTCTAGATATATCTTTTTTTTGAAATGTTCCCATGCTTTTTCCTCGATTTAAAACTGTAAAACTATTTCCAACAGGATAAGCATGATGAACGTTGTGTGTTATTAAAATTACGGCTAAACCTTGCGATGCTGCTTTAACAATATATTTCAGGACCATTGAAGCTTGATGCACACCTAATGCTGACGTTGGTTCATCTAATACTAAAACTTTTGCTCCAAAATAAATTGCTCTAGAAATAGCGAGACATTGTCTTTCACCTCCAGACATCGTACCGACAGCTTGTGATGGGTCTCTCACATCGATACCTATTTGACCCATTCTTTCTGCAGCTATGCTGTTTGCTTTTTCAATGTCAAAAGTTTTAAAAAAAGGTAAACCTTTTTGTGGTTCTCTACCCATAAAAAAATTTCTAGTAACACTCATAAGGGAAACCAACGCTAGATCTTGATAAACAGTACCTATCCCAATATCCAAAGCATCTCGTGGTGAGTCAAAAACTATTTTTTTATCTTCAAAAATAATTTCACCTTCATCAGGCTTATGAACCCCTGCTAAAGTTTTTATCAAAGTAGATTTTCCAGCTCCATTGTCACCAAGTAAGCACATTATTTCGCCTTTTTTTAGCTTCATGGTGACGTCTTTTAAAGCAATCACTTTACCAAAAAATTTACTTATATTATTGAATTGAACTAAATATTCAGACATTACTTGGTCTCCGTAACCTTTTTTCTAATATAATTGTTGAATACAACTGCGATTAACATCATTGCACCTAAAAAAACCTTAAACCAATCAGTATCAACGTCTGTATAAAAAATTCCCATTGATACAGTACCAAAAATAATAGCGCCCAATGCTGCTCCGATGGCAGAGCCATAACCTCCAGTCAAAAGACAGCCGCCAACCACGGCAGCTGCTATTGCTTCCAATTCTTTTAAAGTTCCTCTCATAGTATCTGCAGAACCTGCATCTAAAACTTGAATACAAGCAAATATTGTCGATGCTACAGCTGTTCCAATAAATAGACTTATTTTTACTCTTCCAACAGGCACACCAACATTTGTAGCACCAACTTTATCTCCACCTGATGCAAATATCCAATTTCCATATCTAGTTTTCATAAGTATCCAAGTCGCAAATAATGTAAGAGCAATAAACCATATTACTGATGGTGGAATACCTGTAGCTAATGGTGTACCGTCAGTTCTCAGTGCAATTAATTTCATCGATCCCAGCCATGTGAATAACCATTGAAAAGTATCAGTTGCAAACAACCAAGCAATTGGATCATCCTCTATTAAAACTCTTAATCCTGGTACTTGAGTTCTTCCTGTAATTAATCTCGTAATAGCCAAAGTTGCCCCTCTTAAAATGAACAACATTGCTAGTGTTACTATAAAGGATGGAAGACCTGTTTTTACTACCATTATACCATTGAAATAACCAATTAGTACTGCCATAGCAAAAGCAAAAATAATACTTGTCCATAAAGGCCAGCCCCAATAAATTGCAGGTATAGCGATACAGATTCCTGCAAAACCAATCATTGAACCAATTGATAAATCAAACTCTCCACCTATCATTAACATTGCAGCAGCGATAGCAATAATTCCTAAATTAGCTGAAACATCTAAAAAATTTAATGTCCCATAAGCGCTAAACATTCCAGTGTCACCAGCAACTATTCCAAAAAAAATAAAAACTAAAATTGAGCCGCCCAAAGCACCAAGCTCTGGTCTGTTTAATAAAACTCTTAGAGGTGAAATTTTTTTAAGTCTTTCATCTTGTCCACTATCTTTTTTAGATTGAATACTCTC
>CACBOA010000014.1 GCA_902540785.1 uncultured Pelagibacteraceae bacterium | reverse complement strand
ATTAAAAAAACAATAATTGCAGGAATAACAAATTTTACCATTATTTTTAATTTTTCTTATCACTCACGTAAATAGAGACACCTCTTGTATTTATATCTACATCAAACTTTTTATGTAATGGTGGAAATGCCCTTTGAGAACAGTCTAATCTATCACAGGTTCTACATGACACACCAATTGGTATCTCTGTTGATTTATCACTCATATTTAAATTTTCTGTGTAAATAAAGTCTTTTGCATATTTTGCTTCACACCCTAATCCTATGGATAAAATACTTTTAGTTCTACCAAACCTTCCTATCCCCTTTTCAACCGTTCTAGCGATACAAACATACTTTTCACCATTAGACATTTTGCTCACTGCACTCTGAATAACACCTGGTCTAGTAAATGCAGAATACACATTCCATCTAGGACATGCTCCACCATATCTTGGAATTTCAATACCAGATAAAGAAAATCTTTTTGAAATATTTCCTGCCATGTCAACTCTTAAAAAATGGAATGGAATTCCTGGTAAATTTGGATCCTGCAAACAAGTTACTCTATGTGCAACTTGTTCAAAAGATGTTGCAAAAGTATTTTGAAGTAATTCTAAATCATACTTGAGTTTCTTACACTCAGAGTGAAAAAGTTTATATGGCATTAAAATTGCCGCTCCACAATAATTTAATAATGCTACCTTAGAAAGTTTTTTAGATTCTTCAGATGGAAAAGAAAATTTAGATAGATAATTTTCTATGTCTTTACTCGCACCCTCTTGCGCAATTTGAGCAGCTGCGTGAAGTTTTTTTGTTTCCAATGAGCTATAATCACTCAATAAAAGTTCCTTTTTATTTTTGTTAAAAATTTTTGAAAAAGGTTTATTTTCTTCAGGAATTACATCTTTTACAACAATGTCATACTCAGATTTTAAATATTCACAAAGAGCAATATATCTCGTTCTATTATTTTTTTGTACTTTCCCAAAGACTTGATTTGCAAAATCCTCCAATTTTGGAAAATAATTTTTATTTTCTTGTAAAAAATCTGAAATGACCTCACCTGGAAAAGAATTTTTTCTATTATCCACAATCTTACCAGAAATTTTTTCAATTTTATTTACTAATTCATGATCCTTTTTTTTTAAAATATCACCCAAACGTACTATTGCTTTACCAATTTTAGGATTAGTGCTAACTAAATCTTTTACTTCTGGACCTAGAATATCTAAGTCTTCGAACAACTTATCATCTAAAATTTCTGATAAAGTATTTTCTAAGTTTACGTCAATTTTTGAAGATAATTGTGATAGCTCTATATTTAACTTATCACAAATTTTTAACAGTAAATCTCCATCTATCTTTCTTTTTCCACCTTCAATAAGATTTAAATAACTTGGTGAGATGTTTAATTCCTCTGCAAGTTTATTAGCTTGTAAACCCAACTGTCTTCTAAAAGCCTTTATTTTAGGGCCTATTTTTAAGTTTGATTGACTCATATTTTCTATTTGTAAATTTTGTAAATTTATTTTTACAATAATTTTCCTTTGTTTACAAGCATTTTATGCTTTTTTGTAGATTTAGTAAATTCTGTAAATTATAAAGATTACATGGAAGATAAATTAAAAATTTACGAAAATGAAGCTCAGATCATTAGTAATGAGGACCTTGCTAAGCACAATAACCGAGGTACCTACATGAGAGACGATCATTGTGATTGGGGTTCAAGTGGAATGCAAGATCTAGTTGAGACCCTAAAAGAGTCAAACTAGTTTAATTTCTACCATCTCATTTTCACGGCCTAATTTAGAAAGAGAACAAATGAGTGCAGAGAATATATCATACGACTTAAAAAGATTTGCTGGAATCAAAAGAGATTATACCCCTGAGGAAGTAGAGAGGTTGCGAGGTTCAATCAAAATTGAATATTCATTATGTAAACAACAATCAGTGAAATTATGGAATCTTTTAAATTCAGAGCCATATGTCAATACCTTAGGATCATTGTCAGGAAATCATGCGGTTCAACATGCAAAAGCGGGTCTTAAAGCAATCTATTTAAGTGGATGGCAAGTAGCAGCTGATGCAAATAGTGCTGGTGAAATGTACCCTGATCAATCTTTATATCCTTATGACAGTGCGCCCAAATTAGTTGAGTCTATGAACAACGCTTTAATTCGAGCAGACCAAATTCAACATATGGAAATTAATGATGGTGATATGAAGAAAGAAAACAGAACAGATTATATGCTTCCAATTATTGCTGATGGTGAAGCAGGTTTTGGTGGACCATTAAATGTTTTTGAACTAGCAAAAAAATTTATCAAAGCTGGAGCTGCAGGAGTACATTTTGAAGATCAATTAGCCAGTGAAAAAAAATGTGGTCATATGGGTGGCAAAGTCCTTGTTCCTACAGGCACCATGATTAAAAATTTAAAAGCTGCAAGGTTAGCTGCTGATATAGCAGATGTCCCATTAATAATTTTAGCTAGAACTGATGCTAATGCTGCAAAACTTATTACTAATGATTATGATAAAAACGATAAACCTTTTTTAACTGGAGAAAGGTCGCCAGAGGGCTTTTATTATGTAAAAGCAGGAATTGACCAAGCGATCTCAAGAGGATTGGCGTATGCACCTTATTCAGATTTAATATGGTGTGAAACTGCAACTCCTAATCTTGAAGAAGCGAAAAAGTTTGCAGATGCTATTCATGAAAAATTTCCAGGAAAGCTATTGGCTTACAACTGTTCACCCTCTTTTAATTGGAAAAAACATCTATCAGATAGTGAGATAGCGACTTTTCAAACCGAAATAAGTCAAATGGGATACAAATTCCAGTTTATTACTCTCGCAGGATTTCATACTCAAAATATAGCTATATTTGAATTAGCAGAAAAATATAAAAAGGAAGGAATGACCGCTTATTCAAAAATTCAGCAACAAGAATTTGCTCGGGAAAAAGATGGATACACAAGTGTCAAACACCAAAGAGAAGTTGGAACTTCTTACTTTGATGCCGTTTCCAATACAATTAGTAGCGGAAAAAGTTCTACTACGGCTATGAAAGGCTCTACTGAGTCTGAACAATTTTAATAAATTTATTCCTCTTGTATATTAGTACTTAACTGGCCCAGAAATGGGTCAGTTAATTTTTAATGTTATATCCTTTTTTAAGTAATATTGAGACAGCAACGACAAAAATAACCAAGAACAAAACCATCAGACCAATACTTATCCAAATGTTAAAATCTGAAATACCATAAAAAGAATATCTAAGACCATTTATTAAATAAACTACTGGATTAAAATAAGTAATCATCTGCCAAAATTCTGGGAGCATATCTAGAGAATATAAACTTCCACCTAAAAACACCATAGGAGTTATGACTAAAGAAGGGACTATAGACATCTGTTCAAAATCTTTACTCAAAATCCCAATTAAAAATCCAAATAAAGCAAAAGTAAAAGATACTAGTATTAATAAAAAAATCATTAGCAAGGGATATTGAACCTCAACATCAACAAAGAATGAGGCTGTTATAAAAATTACACTACCAACTATTAATGTTTTAGTCGCACCAGCGCTTACAAAAGCTAATACAATTTCAAAAGTTGAAATAGGAGCTGCCAAAATTTCATAAATAGTCCCATTGAATTTAGGAAAAAAAATGCCAAAAGAAGTGTTGCTTATCGATTGTGTTAATAAGGTTAACATTAAAAGTCCAGGAACAATATAAGATCCATAGCTGATCCCATCGATTTTTTGAACGTAGCCGCCAATTACCGAGCCAAATACAATAAAATATAATGAAGTTGATATTACTGGGGATAAAAGTGACTGACCTAATGTTCGTCTAAAACGATCCATCTCATGTAAATAAATAGCCTTTAAACCATAAAGATTAATTTTCATTATTTTCCCTTACTAAAGTAACAAATATTTTTTCTAGGTTGCTTTGCTCAGTTTTTAAATCTTTTAGTTTTAATCCAGAGTCTTTAATATCTTGTAAAAGATTTGTAATACCTGTTTGCTTCTCTTTAAGGTTATAAGTGTAATCTAAAGACATCTTATTATTTCCAATTAACAAATTGTACTTTTTTAAAGACATTGGTATTTGATCTATTTCTTGTTGCAACTCAACTGTCAATTTTTTATGACCCATTTTTTTCAGTAACTCGTTTTTTTCCTCCACGATAATTATTTCACCTTGATTAATTACGCCTACTCGATCAGCAATCGCTTCGGCCTCCTCAATATAGTGTGTTGTTAGAATTATCGTCACTCCCGTCTCTCTTAACGACTTAACTACTTTCCACATTTCCTGCCTTAACTCAACATCTACTCCTGCTGTTGGCTCATCTAAAAATAAGATTTGAGGTTCATGTGATAAAGCTTTTGCAATTAAAACTCTTCTTTTCATTCCTCCAGATAATTGTCGAAGAATTAAATCTTTTTTATCCCATAATGATAATTGTCTCAAAACTTTTTCTATGTGTTTTGGATTAGGGTTTTTTCCGTATAAACCTCTTGAATATGAAACATTATTAAAAACAGTTTCAAATTGTTCTAGTGTAAGTTCTTGTGGGACCAACCCTATTCTTGATCTGGTTTCTCGATAGTCCTTAATTATATCAAAATTTTCAACAGTAATTTTTCCAGATGTTGGTTTTACAATACCGCAAATTATACTTATTAAAGAAGTTTTGCCAGCTCCATTCGGGCCCAACATTGCAAAAATTTCTCCTTTATTGATTTGTAAATTAATATTATTTAAAGCTTTGAATCCATTATCATAAACTTTAGAAAGATTGTTAATTTCAATTTGTTTTTCCGCCATTAAGAGTTTTATATAACGATTAATTTAACTTATACAATCTTGTATTATTTTAATTTTGTAATCTTTAAAACTACTAAAGGTAAAAATGTAGCAATTAGAAATGATAGAAACAATAATGATTGATTAATAAAAGGTATAAACAAATCCTTTGATAAGATAAGACCAACTAATAAACTTTTAGAAAAATCTGGTGCTGGAAACAGTAATACACCACCTAGCAGTCCTATTATTATTGAAATATATGCAGTTTTTTCATCAATATTATTATCAAAAAAACTATAAAAAGTTGTCAAAACAAAAGCACAACAAAATAAGTCAGCCAACAGAAAAAGATATAAAATATCAAACCCCTTCGATGCTATTAAAAAAGCGATTAATGAGAGCATGATAATGATATATTTAGATAATTTTAAATAATCTTTTTTTCCTTTTAGTTTATATACTGCCCCCCCATCGACAACTATTAAACTTGAGATAGCATTAACTAAAGTGTCAATCGTTGAAATGGTTAAAGCAAGACCTAAAATTACTACTAAGAAAGATAGTAAAATTGTATTTTGTTTAAGTAATAAAGAGAAAAAACCCAGATCTGTTCTACCCTCTGGATCAATTGAGAAAGCGATCATGCCTACAAAACCCATATAAAAAATAATTGGGACAATTATAAAAAAAGAAATTAATAGACTTTTTTTCAATGTTAAAAAATCTTTTGCAGCATAAACTCTTTGCCAATTTCCCTGATGAAACAAATTTGTGGCTGCAACGGCAATAAAAAAAGTAAATCCTGCAGTATAACCAGGTAAATACGAAACGCTAATTAAATGAGGATTTTTTTTTCTAAGAAAATCAAAAGTGAATTTTTCACCAAAAAAACTTTGAATAATAAAAACAGAAATTATTAAAAGAATTATGATTAAAACCATCTGTATATTATCTGTGAATAAAGATGCTCTTAAACCCCCATAAAGCGTGTAGGTTAAAGTAGCTAATAAAACTATTAGTGCTGTTAACCATAATGGAGTTCCCGAAATATAATTAATGAGTACAGAAACTGCTGTAATTTCAGCACATAAAAAAATAAACATGTAAAAAATCGTCATTAATAAAATTAATTTAAAAAGACTTTTTCCAAATTTTTTTCTTAAAAATTCAATTAAAGATGATCCTTTTGGAAAATCTTGCCTAATTTTTTTTCCAAGAAATATTAAAAAAACCATTGGAAAGGCTGTACCAAGTGAATAACCAATTATAGCTCCTATGCCGCCCCAGGTTGAAGCGGCTACAGGACCAAACAATATCCACGCTCCAAGAGCAGACGCAGTCAAACTTGTAGTGAGCGAAAATAATCCAATATCCCTATTTGCTGTTAAATAATTCTTTAAACCTTGAAATTTTTTGGAATACAAAATTCCAAAAAACGTGAAAATTAAACAAGTTATAATAACAAGTGTTAATGAGGAAGATTGACTTATAAAAAAATTGTTCATTTTTCCCTTTCTGAATTACCGGACAGGTTCTTAGGGTTTAATCTCAGCCCATTAGGACACCCCTACTTATAGCTTAATTCTATATTTAATATTTTTCAATTAAATTCTAAAAAAACTAGTCTTTTTGGGTTTCATTAAAAATAAACTTAACTAATTTATTATATCCTAAAGGCGAAAAATGCGCTCTATCTTGACCTAATGCATATATCTTTTTGTAATCTACTTCATTTTCTTTTATATGCTCATAAAAATTTAAATAGATTAAATCTTTTGAAGTCTCACTTAATTTTTTAAATCTTGTGCTGCACTCTAAAGATCTATGTTTAAAACAAGTTGTCTCAGGTAAATAAACTATATAAATTTTTTTTCCTGGATAAATATGAATTAATTTTTCAAATATATTTTTAAAAAGCTCTTTCTGAAAAACAAAACTGTCTTCAGAATTTCGATGTATCAAATTATTTAATGAAGAAATAACAGCCTTTAATTCAAAAAAACTTTCTCTCAGTGAAAAGCCTCTTTTTAAACTTTCTAGATTATCATTGATATATTTTTTTTGAAACTCATATGCTTCTTCAATATTCTGAAAATATCCACTGTTTTCATAATTTTTTTCAAGGTAATTATTTAAGAAGTTTGATTGAATTTCTAAATTTAAATCATAAAAATCATTATCAAAAATAAACCAAATGATAAAATTGAAATTTATCATAGGCTTGATTTCATGAGCTAGAGCAAGACTTAACAAAGGACCATTTCCAGATATACCGATATTATAAGTCTTTAGATTATAATTTTGATTTAATAAGTTAGCAGGTTCATCAGATTGATTTACACATGAACCCTCAGCAAAAGAGTCTCCCATCAACAAAATATCAAATGAATCGATAAATCTCTTATTATTCAAACCAAGTTTATCAGTTTGGATCTTTTTCCAATTTCCAAACTCATTGCAAGATACAAAAAGTGTGTTAGCCATTGGTGTAAGAGGAATTTTTTTTTCGTTATTTTTTAAAAACTCTCTTGGCACAACGTGGGGATAAATGTCTAAATTTTTGGATCTTTCATCTTTTACAATCTCAATAATAGATCTCTTGTCGAAAGTTTTGTTTTCTTTTTCTAATGCTTTTTCAAATTTTTTTTGTGAAGTATTTTGCATGTTGGTAAGTAGAAGCAAACCATTAACTGAATACAAAATCAAAACAAGGTATCCAAAAAAAATGAAACTATTTTTTGTAAACTTCCTTACCAAAGAGCCTAAAAAAAAATTTATCATTAAAATGGAAAGAATTAAAATTTTAGCAAAATCATTCTGTAAGTAATACTTATTGAATTTTTTGATTAAAATTAGAGTAATTATAAGAAATAAAAAAAAAGTAATTATCTGTAAAAATTTATTTTTAAGCACTTTCTTTAGCAATTTTTTCTATTTGTTCCTCTGCATCTTTAATAGATTTTTCATAATCTAAAGCCATTTGATCAGCATTAATAATATCTATTTTTTCAATACCAAAAAAATTCAAAATAAACTTTAACCAAGGCGTTAGGAAATCTTCTTTACTATTCAATTTTGTACCACCCGACGTGATGACCAGGTAAGCTCTCTTATTTTTTAATAAGCCTTCTCTTCTACCATTAGATTTAAATTTAAAAGTTTCACCCACTCTTGCTGCTAGATCAGACCAAGCCTTTAATGTAGCTGGAGGTCCATAGTTGTAAATTGGAGCTGAAATTATAATGATATCGCTTTCTTTAAGCTCTTTGACCAATTGATCTGATAACTCAAACATTTTTTTATGATGATCAGTTTGATCTTTTTTTTCAATATTCATCCCTGACTCTGTTAACCCTGAGACGAAAACCATCTCCTCATTTAAATCCCTGTAAATTATCTCATCCTCTGGACTTTTAATTTTATCTAATAACTTTTTAGCTAAAGCTCTTGAAGTTGATCCCTCTTTTCTGGCACTTGAGTCTATTTGATAAATTTTCATTTCTTAATTATCCAAAATTTTGAAGAAAAGGAAATATATTTAATAAATAAAAGCCAAGTGCTTGCAGGTGATTAGTTATCATTAAAATACCAGTGATTAACAATATAGATCCCCCAATTTTAGATACCTTATTTATATTTTTTCTAAAATTTTTTGAAAATACTAAAAATCTTTGTATCAAATATCCTGCCAATATAAATGGCACTGCTAATCCAATAGAATAAAAAGTTAAAAGTAAAATACCTTGTTGTAAACTTTCTTCTGTTGACGCTAAAACTAATATTGATCCAAGTATTGGACCAATACAAGGAGTCCATCCAAATGCAAAAGCCATACCAATCAAAGCTGGACTAAAAAAATTTCTTTTTATATCTGTTTGCACTCTTTTTTCATAATTTAAGAATTTTATATTTATAATTCCAATTAAATGGAGAGATAGAATAATAATTATAACTCCTGCTACTATTCTTAACTCATAAGAATTTTGTAAGAGAACTTGTCCAAGTAATGTAGATGCTGCACCAAAAAAAATAAAGACGATTGAAAATCCAACGGTGAATAGAATAATAGGGAATAAATTTACGCTTTTTTTTTCAATTAATTCATTAATTGAACTCCCAGATATGTAAGAAATATATCCTGGAATAAGTGGTAAAACGCATGGGGATAAAAAACTTATCAATCCAGCACCTAACGCAATAAATAGTTCCATTATTTAAATGTATTAATCTTTATAAGGTATGACTTTATGTTTTTGTTGGCCTAGCTTGTCTATTCCTAAAATAACTTCTTCACCCCCTTTTAAGAAAACAGGTGGCTTCATATTTTCACCAACACCAGGTGGAGTTCCCGTGCAACAAATGTCACCAGGATGTAAGCTCATACAAGAGCTCATATAAGAAACCAAAGTTTTAATATCAAAAATCATTTTACTTGTATTTCCAGTCTGCATCCTTTTCCCATTTACATCTAAAAACATATCTAAATTTTGATAGTCTGGTAATTCATCCGTAGTAACTATGAATGGGCCTATTGGACCGAAAGTATCAAAACCCTTTCCTTTATCCCAAGTTAAACCTCTATTCTTTTGAAAATCTCTTTCACTCACATCATTAACTAGAAAAAAACCAAGAACATGATCTAAGGCTTTTTCAATACTGACATTAATAGCTTTTTTTCCAATTACAAAACCAATTTCAACCTCCCAGTCAGTATGATTAGATCCCTTAGGAACAATGATAGGATCGTTTGGACCAGTAATACAACTAGTGAATTTTGAGAAAATAATTGGTTCTTTTGGTATTGGCAAATTTTGTTCTTCGGCATGATCTTTAAAATTTAAACCAATACCAATAAATTTTGATGGGTTAGAGACGCATGCACCTATTCTAGAACTTGAGTCAAGCTTTGGCAAAGTTGAAATATCAGTTTTTTTTATTTTCTCTAAAGTATCAAAATTTAATGTGTCAGGGTTTAAATCATTAAATATTGATGACAAATCTCGGTAATTGTTTTCACTATCTATGATTGCTGGTTTTTCTTCTCCAACACTACCTATTCTGCATAATTTCATATTTATCTTCCTAGACTAAAATAATTAGTTCCTTTTGTAGTAAATGAATTTTATTCACTAGTCAATAATTTGTGGTTCTTGCTAATCGAGCTGCACCCCGAACACCGCTTGCATCACCAAATTTAGGTTTTAAGAAAGTCCCCTCAAATTCACCCCCGGCTACAAATTTTTTCATTTTTTGTTTAATTTCATCTAAAAAATTTATTTCGTTAGATACCCCACCCCCGAAAACAAATACATCTGGATCAATAATATTAACAACAGTCGCTAAAGACATAGCGAGTTGATCTTTATATTTATCAATTAATTTTTCTGCATCTAAATCAAGTTTTCTATGCATCTCAAATATCTTTTGGGCAGATAAATCCTTTTTAAACTCATTTTTGAACGCTTTAGAAATACCTATACCCGCAACAAAGTTTTCTATTTCCCCAGCTCTTAAATTGGTTTTTTTTATCTGAACACCTTCAATACAAGCACTCGGTATTTGATTGTGCCCCCATTCTCCAGTAATCCCATTAGGTCCATTGACAATTCGTTTATCTATAACTAAACCGCCTCCAACACCAGATCCAAGAATTACACCAAAAACAATTTTATAATGTTTTCCAGAACCATCTATTGCTTCTGATAAAGCAAAACAGTTTGCATCATTTTCACAATAAATCTCTTTACCAATCTCACTCCGCAAATCTCTTTGTAAAGGTTTACCATTTATCCAAAAAGAATTAGGCGCATTTTTAACTAGTCCTGTTTGAATAGAATGAATCCCTGGATGACACACGCCCACTGGTAATTCTTTACCAGCTTTACGCTCGAGTTCGATAACTATTTTTTTAATTATGGATAATGTATCTTTATAATTTTTTGGAACTTCGGTTCTTTCTCTATGATGCTCATTGCCAACATCATCTAATAACACATACTCTATTTTACTTGCCCCAAGATCGATACCAATCTGCATATTTTATCTCATTAATTTATTTATTTCTTTATTGGTAAAAAGTTTTGGAATTTTACATGTTGTGCTAAGTCTAATTGGTTTATTTGTTTTAGCTGATTGCATAGTTGATTGTATCAAGTCAAGAACATGCAAAGATACTTCTCCATTGCATCTATGTATTTTTTTTTTATTAATACAATAAGCCATTTCTGCAAGACCAACTCCTCTGTAATTAGCATTAGTAGGTGACTCATTTGCTCTAGAACTTTGCGTTCTAATATTAATTTTTCCTAGCGGCAATTGATTTGTTTTAAATTCTTTCCATGAGCTTCCTAATTTTTTACAAACATAAACTGAGCCACCAAACATATTAGGATCTGGTACAATCATTGAACCTTTGGTTCCATAAAGTTCAATATGATTTCTTTGATGAGCAATGACATCAAAAGATAAAGTGAGTCTGATTATGCTTCCATTTTCAAATATGATTGTTGTAAAATATGTAGTTGGACATTCTACCTTAATTCTTTTTCCCTTTTTAGGACCAATACCAATTGTTCTAAATCTTGAACCTTTCATTAAACTTGCTGCTTTTACCTCTTTGGCTGGACCCAATAAATTTACTAATGCAGTGAGATAATAAGGTCCCATATCGATTACTGGGCCACCTTCTTTTTTTGCAAACCATGGTTCTGGATCAGGATGATAAGATTGAACCCCTGGAAAAGCAAAAATCGCATTACCTAAATTTACTTTGCCTATACTTTTTCTTTCTAATAATTCTTTCGATTTTTGATTGCCTCCTCCTAAAAAAGTATCTGGAGCATTTCCTAAATATAATTTCTTTTTTTTTGAAAGCTTTAGTAATTCTTTTCCGTCTTTTAAATTTATTGCTAATGGTTTTTCTGAGTATACATGTTTTCCATTTAACAATGACTTTTTTGCAATTTGGTAATGAACTTTTGGAGGGGTTAGATTTAATATTATTTCAACCTGTTTATCTTTAAGTAAATTACTTACCGAAACTGCTTTAATTTTATAAATTTTAGCACATTTCTTGGCTGCTTTTTTTTTAACATCTGCACATTTAATGATTTTAAAATTTTTGAAATATTTATGAGCTCTGAAATATGTTTCTGCAATATGACCACAACCAATTAAGCCAACTTTAAATACTTTGCTCATTAGGGTTATACTCCCTGTCTTTGTTTTGCTTTGCCTTCTTTGTGTAATTTTAGAGCTTTTTCATTTTCTTTGGTTTTAGGAATTTCTAAAGTTGGACTTTCCCAATAAGCTGATCCTTCAAGCCATTGATACGAATGGGTTTTGATTGAAATAACGTAAGTCACTTTTGATTTCTTCGCTCTTTTGAAAGCTTCCTCTAATTCACTGATAGAACTTACCTCTTCAGACTTTGCCCCCATACTTTCTGCATGTTTTGCAAAATTTACTTTTACTAAATTTGAGACATTTGAACTCTCAAATAAACAATTAAATTCTTTTCCACCTTTAAATAATTGAAGTCTATTAATGACAGCGTGACCACCATTATCACAGACAATTACAATTAGTTTATTATTAGTTATTACAGATGAATATATATCTGAATTATAAAGTAAATATGATCCATCACCTACAAATGTGATAACTTCTTTGTTTGGATTAGCCATTTTAATTCCTAAAGCTCCAGAAATTTCATAACTCATACAACTAAAGCCCCACTCTGTTTCATGAGTATTAAGTTCTCTTGGTCTCCAAATTTGAACAACTTCACCTACCAAACCTCCAGCTGCAGTGACAGCGATATCACTTGGATCAGAGTTTCTATAAATTGCACCAACTGCATGAGCATAACTTGGGAGTTTTTGATTAGTTGGTCCACTTTCTTTATCAACATATTCATTCCAAGATTTAAGTTCATCTCTAGATTTTTTATGCCATTCCTCGGATGCTTTCCAATCACCTAAAGCTTGTGATAGTTCATTTAGAGAAACTTTTGCATCTCCAATAATTGATTGTGCCATATGCTTACTAGCATCAAATCTTGCAACATTAATTGATACTAATGAAAAATTTGGGTTTTCAAAATTGGACCATGATCCAGTTGTGAAATCTCCTAACTTAGTTCCAATAGCAATCGCTAAATCAGTTTTTTTTGCAAAGTTGTTTGCTGCTTTTCCTCCTAAACCTCCAATAGGTCCTAAAAAATGAGAATGGTCTCTTTTCATAGAAGAATAACCCATTACAGTTTGTGTTACAGGTATATTGTGTTTAACTGCAAAAGTAGAAAGTTCCTCCATTGCATCTGAGTAAAAAACACCTCCACCAGAAATTATGATTGGATTTTTTGATTTTTTAATTTTTTCAGCTGCCTCTTTAATTTGAAAATCATCAGGTCTTGGTCTTCGTATATTATGGATTTTTTCTTTAAAAAAATCCTCAGGATAATCAAAAATTTCTCCTTGTATATCCTGACATAAAGATATGCATACTGGACCACAATCAGCTGGGTCTAATAAAACTTGTACAGCTTGGGGAAATGTTTGTAAAATTTGTTCTGGTCTGGTTATTCTATCAAAATATTTTGTAACTGGTTTAAAAGCATCATTTTGAGTAATTCCTGGATTATTAAAATGTTCTACTTGTTGTAAAACTGGATCAGGCATCCTGTTTGCGTAAGTATCACCTGGAAGAAATAAAATTGGCAGTCTATTACTCATCGCAACTGCTGCAGCTGTTACCATATTTGTAGAACCAGGACCTACAGAACTTGTTGCTACAAATACTTGTTTTCTTCTTTTTGCTCTAGCGTAAGCAATTCCTGTTAAAGCCATGTTTTGCTCATGATGACCTCTATAAGTAGGAAGTTTATCTTTATTTTCCTCTAAAGCTTGTCCTAAACAAGCTACATTACCATGACCAAATATTCCAAAAGCACCAGCGAATAAAGGTTCTTTTTTACCATCGATAAGAATTTTTTGAGAAGTCAGGAACTTTACAATTGCATGAGCACATGTAAGCTTTATTTTTTTCATAATTGTAGATATATTCTCTTAAAATTTCGCTTAATTAACCATAAAATAAAAATTATGTATAGTAAATTTGGGCAGTTCATTGATGGTAAGTGGCAACAAGCGGCAAAAAAAGAAACTTACGATGTTATAAATCCAGCTACGGAAGAAATTATTGGCCAAGCGTCTAAAGCTTCTTCAGCAGATGTTCAAAAAGCTCTTAAATCTGCAGAGAAAGGTTTGGAAGTTTGGAAAAACACTTTACCTTGGCAGAGATCATATATTATTAGAAAAATTGCTGATCTTTTAAGAAAAAAACAAGATGTTTTAGCAAAATGGTTAACGATTGAAGTTGGAAAACCTTTGGCAGAGGGAATTGGCGAAACTGGCGGGGCTGCTGATATTTTTGAGTGGAATGCTGAAGAAACAAAAAGAATTTATGGACAAACAGTCGAAAGTCGATTTCCAGATACGAGAGTTCATGTTTATTATCAGCCAGTTGGAGTTGTAGCAGCTTTAGTGCCATGGAATTTTCCTTTGATTCTAGCAGCAAGAAAAATTTCAACAGCATTAGCTGCCGGATGTTCAGTAATTTGTAAGCCTGATGTAATTACTCCAGGAACAGTAATGGAGTTGGTAGATATTTGTAAAGAAGCGGGAGTCCCTCCTGGAGTTGTAAACTTATTATCAGGAGATCCTGAAAGTATTTCAAATGAATTGTTAGAGTCTGATATTATTAAAAAAGTTTCAATTACTGGATCAACAAGAGTAGGTAAATTAATCTTAAAAAAGGCCGCAGATAAAGTTCAAAGAGTCACAATGGAGCTTAGTGGACACTCACCTTTTATAGTTTTTGATGATGTTGATATAAATAAAGTTGCAGATATGGCAATTACTGCAAAATTTAGAAATAATGGTCAAGTTTGTATTTCACCTAACAGATTTTATATACAAGAAAATAAAAAAGACGAATTCATTAATGCGTTTATTGAAAGAACAAAAAAATTAAAAATTGGAAATGGTTTAGATGAAGGGGTTCAGTTAGGTCCTTTAACAACTGCAAAAAGATTAGGAGAAATAGAAGAATTAGTTGAAACAACTAAAAAGGAAGGAGCAAAAGTTTTATTGGGTGGAAAAAGACCTCAAGGATTTAACAAAGGATATTTTTATGAGCCAACAGTTTTTGACAATGTAAAGGACAATTTTACAATAATGAAACAAGAACCATTTGGTCCATTAGTTCCAATGTTGTCATTTAAAACTTTTGATGAAGTGGTTGAGAGAGCTAATAATAATGACTTAGGATTATGTAGTTATATTTATACAAATTCTATGGATAAAGCTCACAGAGCTTCAGAATTAATGGAAACTGGTACTGTTGCAGTAAACACTCCTGCAGTTGCGATAGCTGAGGCACCTTTTGGAGGAATTAAACAAACTGGATATGGACGTGAAGGTGGTTCAATGGCAATTAAAGATTATCTAAATATAAAGTACACTCACCTTGGTTTGAAATCTTAAAATGAGGCCAAATAAAATAAAAAAGATGATGAGAGATGGTGAGCAAATAATTAATGGCTGGTTACAAATTCCTAGCTCTTTTTCAGCGGAAGTAATGTCTCATCAAGGTTGGGACTCGCTTACAATTGATATGCAACATGGTGTTATCGATTATCCAAATGCATTACAAATGCTGCAATCAATTTCATCTACGGATGTTACTCCTTTAGCACGAGTAAATTGGAATGAGCCAGGACAAATAATGAAAATTTTAGATGCAGGGTGCTACGGTGTTATTTGTCCAATGGTGAGTAACAAATCCGAGGCAGAAAAATTTGTTCAAGCATGTATGTATCCCCCTAAAGGGTATAGAAGTTTTGGACCAATTAGAGGATTAATTTATGGAGGTGCAGATTATGGAGATTTTGCTAACGATGAGATTTTAAAAATGGCAATGATAGAGACAAAAGAGGCCTTGGATAAATTAGATGAAATTATGAGTACGCCTGGAATAGATGGAATTTATATTGGACCGGCTGATTTAAGTCTGGCCATAGGTCAAAAACCAGCTTTTGATAATCCTGAAGGAAGTCCAACTTATGAAAAGATTTTGAATATCTTGGAACATGCAAAAAAAAATAAAATTTTTGCAGGTATTCATAATGCTAGTCCAGAGTATGCAAAAAAAATGCTTAATTTAGGATTTAATTTGGTAACCATTGGATCCGATCAAAGGTATATGAGTGCAGGTGCAAAAGATGCTGTATCTAAATTAAAATCAATCAAATCAAAAGAAGACTCTAAAGCTTACTGAATTTAAGTGTCAGATAAAAAAAAAATTTTGATAATTCAACCTATTCATAAAGCGGGGATAGATCTCATAAAGAATAAAACAAATTATGATTATGAGATTATTGAAAATATAGATAACAAAGATATTAAAAAAAAAATTTTGGAGTGTGATGGTCTATCAATTAGAACAGCAAATTTATCTAGCGAATTAATCAATATATCAAAAAAACTTAAAATTATATCTCGTCATGGCGTTGGGTACGATAATATTGACTTAAAATCTTCTAAAGAAAAAAATATCACCTTGGCAATTACGGCTACAGCAAATGCTGTTGCGGTGGCAGAACATGTTATGTTTATGTTGCTCAATATATCAAAGAGAAAAAACATGTATGATGAGGCTGTTAAAACAGGAAATTTTTCTAATAGAAACAAACTTCCAAAAACAATTGAACTTTGGAAAAAAAATATTTTAATTGCTGGATTTGGTAGAATTGGTCAATCTTTAATTAGAAGATGCAAAGGATTTGAAATGAATGTTTTTGTTTATGATCCATTTGTTTCAAAAGATATTATTGAAGAATTGGGTGGAAAAAAAGTTGAAGATCTTACAGAAGCAGTAAAATCTATGGATGCCATTTCTTTACATATGCCTCTTAATGAAAAAACGAAAAATATTATTAATTATGACTTACTTAAAACAATGAGGAAAAATTGTATAATTATTAATGCTGCAAGAGGTGGAATGATTAATGAGAATGACTTAGATAAAGCATTAAATGAAAGTCTTATATTTGGTGCAGGTTTAGATGTTTTTGAAACAGAACCACCTAAAGAGGATAATCCTTTGCTAAAAAACAATAAAGTTTTTTTAAGTCCTCATACCGCTGCATTTACTGAGGAATGCATGATAAGAATGGGAAAAGAAACAATACAAAATATAATTGATTTTTTTGAAAAAAAATTAGACAAATCAAAAATTATTAAACTTTAATTATGCGAATAAATTTCAAAAATTTTGGACTATTAGAAGCATTAGTATTGTTATCATTAGTATATGTGGTTGGTATGTTGATCTGGACTGCAAGTACAAGGCCCGCAGTTGAAGCAAAAGCTAACTTAGTTAAAGAAAATCATAAGAAAGTAGTTGATTTTATTAATGGAGAAATAAATAATTGTGGGAACAATGATGAAGGTAAATTGACTGTTTGGGGTGATCAGTGTAATGGCGAGTGGTCCTCATCCAAAGTTGTGAATTATATAAACAAAAATCTTAATATAGAGAATCCTTTTTCAGAGGATACTAAAGTAAAAACTGATCCTGATCCTAGAATTAAAGCAGAAGGTAAGGCGGGGCAATCAGTTGAGATGGGTGTTATATTTGTGATGTCATCAAATTTTTTACCTGATCCTGGATCTGAATGGGTTGTGGGTACTTGTTTTAAATCTCCATGTGTTGCTGCCGGAAATAATGAACTAACTTCACTCTATAGATAATCAATTTTTATAAATTTCAATTTCAGATTTTTTTAATGTATCTGTAAGATAATTATAACCAATTTTTGCATACTCTAACGGATTTGCTTTTGCCGGATCCTGCTCTGCCTCAACTACCAACCATCCTGAATAATTATTATTTTTTAATACATTAAATAAAGGTTGATAATCAATACAACCATCTCCTGGTACTGTAAACGCACCTTCTAAGAAAGCACCTCTAAAACTTAAGTCCTCTTTTAAAGATTTTTCAAGAACTTGTTCTCTTATATCTTTACAATGGACGTGCAAAATTCTTTCATAATAATTTTGTAATATGGATTTGGAGTCCCCTTTTGCAAATAACATATGTCCTGTATCTAATGTTAATTTTACACTTTCATGAGTATTTTCTATGAGTCTTTCAGTGTCTTTTTGAGTTTCAATTACTGTTCCCATGTGATGATGATATGCCAAAGGCATCCCTTCATCCTCTAAATATTTTCCTAGTTCAGAAATTTTTTCACAAAACTTCTGCCATTCATCCCTTTCCATTTGAGGCCGAGTTGATAATTTTCTATTAGGATCTCCTTGTATAGAGCCAGAAACTTCCGCGAAAACTATACAAGGTGCATCACAATCTTTAAATAAATCTAGTTGTTCTTGAATGGATTTTTTTTCTTCCTCAACAGAATTTTTTCTTAGATTAGCGCCATACCATCCTGAGCAAAGTTTAAGATTAAATTGATCTAATTTTGGAATTAATTCCGAAGATTTCTTTGGAAATTTTCCACCAGACTCTATACCTATGTAGCCTGCTTCATTGGCTTCTTTTAAACATTGTTCTAATGTAGTTTCACCACCTAACTCAGGCATGTCATCATTACTCCATGCGATAGGTGCAACTCCTAATTTTACTGACATAAGAAATTTTTTTAGTTAAGTTATTATTTTAATACAAATTTTAAATGATTGATATAGC
>CACBOA010000013.1 GCA_902540785.1 uncultured Pelagibacteraceae bacterium | reverse complement strand
TGGAAAAATTAAATAGAAAACAAATAGAGGAATTATTACCACACAGAGAACCTATGTTATTAATTGATGAATTGAGTGATATTAAAAAATTAAAATCAGCAACAGCAATTCTAAATGTTAAAAAAGATAGTTTTTTTGTAAATGGTCATTTTCCAGGACAGCCTGTTATGCCAGGTGTTTTAATCGTAGAGTCTTTTGGTCAAGCTGCTGCTGCGTTGACAGCTCACGGTTTAGATAAAGCTACCTATGAAAATAAATTAGTCTTTTTAATGAGTGTAGAAAAAGCACGTTTTAGAAATCCAGTGATACCTGATTGTAAGCTTGAATTAAAAATTGAGGCAATAAGATCACATGGACGTGTATGGAAATATAAAGGCGATGCTTTTGTAAATAAAACTAAAGTTGCTGATGCTATATGGTCAGCTACTATTGTTGATAGGAAATAATCAGCAATATTTCTTTACTACAAAAGTTACTTTGCTTTGATAAAAGCAATCATGTCTCATCCTTTTTTTTTAAACAAAGGTCCGATAAGTCTTGTTAAAGTTTATGATTTCTTAAAAATTAATAATCTAAAAAAAAATGATTTTAATTTTTATGATATAAAAGATTTACAAAGTGCCAATAAAGACTCTATAACTTTTTTTCATTCAAAGAAATATAAAGAAGTAGCAAAATCAACTAAGGCTTCATTTTGTTTAACATCAGATTTGTTAAAAGATTTTTTACCAAAAACATGTGAGCCTATTATTGTAAATAATGTCCTTAATGCAGTTGCTAGAATTACTGAAGAATTCTATCCAAAATCATTAGAGGACGAATTTGACAATAATGTTTCAAATATAGACGATAGCGTCTACAAGAATACCATTCACGGTAAAAACGTTCTTATGGGAGAAAATGTAAAGGTCGGAGCAAATTGTTTGATCGGTCATAATACTATTATAGAAAAAAATGTTCACATCGGAGATAATTGTAAGATCGGCTCAAATACAATCATAAGAAATTCAATTATAAGAAATAATGTAAGTATACTTGACAATTGTACGATAGGCAAAAAAGGCTTTGGTTTTTTTCCGAGTAATAAAAAAAATCTTAGATATCCACATATTGGGATTGTGATAATTCATGAGGGCTGTGAAATCGGGTGTGGCGCAACAATTGATCGTGGTTCAATGTCTAACACCGAAATTGGAAAAAATACATTTTTAGATAACCAAATACACATAGCGCACAATGTAAAAATTGGAGAAAATACAATTATTGCCGGCCAAGTAGGTATAGCTGGAAGTTCAATAATTGGTGACAACGTTAGAATTGGAGGACAAGCTGGTATCTCTGGTCATTTAAAAATTGGCAATAATGTTGATATAGCTGGAGGCAGTGGAGTTATAAAAGATATACCAGATAATTCCAGGGTTATGGGATATCCAGCAAAAAATTTAAGAGAATTTTTAAGAGAAAATAAATAATGATTCACGAAACCGCAAAGATAGACCCAAAAGCTAAAATTTCTTCAAATGTTCACATTGGTCCTTATTGTGTAGTAGGACCAAATGTTGAAATAGATGACGAAGTAATTTTGCAATCTCATGTTCATATTTTAGGTAAAACAAAAATTGGTAAAAGAAATAAGATTTATTCATTTGCTTCAATTGGAAATGAACCTCAAGATTTAAAATATAATGGTGAGGACACTAAACTTGAAATAGGTTATGGAAACAAAATTAGAGAATATGTAACAATAAATACTGGTACGATTGGAGGAGGCGGTTTAACTAAGGTTGGAAATAATTGTTTGTTTATGGTTTCATCTCACGTAGCGCACGATTGTATCGTTGAGGACAACGTTATTTTAGCTAACAATGTGCCTCTTGGTGGACACGCGCACATCGAACAAAATGTTATAATAGGAGGAAATTCAGCTGTGCAACAATTTACTAGAGTAGGTAAATTTTCAATGATTGGTGGCATGTGTGGTGTTGTTAGGGATGTTATTCCTTATGCGATGGTTCATGGCAATAGGAGTATTCTTCAAGGACTGAACTTAATAGGATTAAGAAGACAAAAAATTCCCAATAAAGAGATTATTGCATTGACTGAGGCTTATAAAGAAATATTCAAAAGTGAAAATTTAACTGAAAATTTAAAAAATTTGAAATCTGATTTAAAAAAAAACAATCTAGTTAAAGATGTGGTTGAATTTTTAGAGAAAAATAAAAAAAGACCAATTTGTACACCTTTTTCAAAATAAAATGTTTGGTTTATTTCTAGGCGATACTGATTTTTCAAAAAGTGTTCTAAAGAAAGTTAAAAAATTAAATAAAGATTATTTCATCATTGATTTTTCCAAAAATAATAAATTTGCTAAAGAGAAAAATTCTTACAGAATAAGTATTGGTAAATTTGGAAAAATTATAAATCTAATAAAAGAAAAAAAATCTGATAAGGTTCTTTTTGCTGGAAAAATTGCTAAGCCTAAATTTTCATCTTTAAGATTAGATTTAAAAGGAATTTATTATATGCCTAGTGTCATTAAAGCTGCTAAATTAGGTGATGCAGCTATTATAAAGGTTATAATAAAAATCCTTAGTTATGAAAAAATTAAAGTTATAAGTTCAACTTATTTCAATCCTGAGCTAAGTGTTAAAAAAGGGAATTATACAAAATTAAAACCCTCAACTACTGATAATAGATCAATTAATCGTGGAATAAGATATTTAAATAATTCTAATAACCTAGATCATGTGCAAGCTTTAGTAGTAAAAGATAATAAAATCATTGCTAAAGAGGATAGACAGGGTACAAAAAAAATGTTGTCGAAACTAAAAAAAAATTCAGGTGGTATTTTAATTAAATTTCCAAAAAAAAAACAAGATTTAAGAATGGACTTGCCAACAATTGGGTTTCAAACACTTAAAGACTGTAATAAATATGGATTGAAAGGTTTAGTTTTGAAATCCAAAAAGAATATTTTTCTAGATAAAATTCAATGCATTAAATTTGCTAATAAAAATAGTATTTTTATTTCAATTAGATGAAAAAAATATTTGTATTAACAGGGGAACCATCTGGCGATAAACTAGCATCAACAGCAATTTCAAAAGTTCAAAATCACATTAAAGATATTGATTATTTATCTGTGGGTGGTGAAAATTTAAAGAAAATTGGTATTAAATCTATTTTTGAATTGAAAGAAATTACTTATCTAGGTTTTACAAGTGTTTTATTAAATATTTTCAAAATTAAAAAAAAGATTAATCAAACAGTAGATGAGATTTTAAAATTTGAACCTGACATCTTATTTAGTGTTGATAGCCCTGACTTTACATTAAGAGTTGCTGAAATAGTTAAAAGAAAAAATCCAAAAATTAAAACAATTCATTATGTAGCCCCACAAGTATGGATTTGGAGAAAAAATAGAGTTAAAAAGATAAAAAAATTTATAGATCATATACTTTTATTATTTGATTTTGAGAAGAAATATTTTGATAATGAAAATATAAAGAACACTTTTGTTGGTCACCCATTAATAGAAAATAAAATTTCAAATAAAACAGATATAAATAATTTTATTTTTAAAGATAAAAAAATAATATCAATTTTTGCAGGTAGTCGAGAGTCAGAAACTAATGTTCTTTTGCCTATATTAGTTGAGTTCATAAATATGATGAATAAAAAAGATACTAATTATAATTTTGTTTTTCACGCAACAGAGGAAAATAAAGAACAAATAATTAATTTTATCAGAATTAAAAATATTGAAAATATTGATGTAATTTCTAATGAAAATTTGAAAAGAGAAATATTATCAAAATCTGTTTTTGCTGTCTGTAAGTCTGGAACTGTATCTTTACAAGTTTGTAATGCCAATGTTCCTTCAATAATTATTTATAAATTAAACTTTATAAATTTTATGATTTTTAAATTATTAGTTAATGTAAAATTTGCTAATATTATTAATATAATAAATAATAGAGAAGTCATTCCTGAATTGCTTCAAAACGAATGTAATGCTAAAGAAATTTATAATTCAGTAGTTTATATGTTAAAAAATCCAGAAATTAGAAAAAAACAATTAGAGGATTGTAATCAAACTTTAAGAGGTATTAGATCTAAAACATCATCATCTAGTGAGGTTGCCTCAATTTTAAGCAATAGTCTTATTGATTAATCTTTTTTCGACTTCGTCCTTGCCTAAAGATACAATTATATCATAAATACCAGGTCCGAACTTTGAACCTGTTAAAGCTATCCTTAAAGGTTGACCAACTCCTTTAAAATTAGTGTTATTAGTTTTTATTAGCTCTTGAACAATTGGCTCTAAATCTTCTCTTGTAAATTCCTTTATTTCGTTAATTTTTTTACTAAATTCTGAGATTATCTTTTTAGCTTTATCATCAATCAATTTGAGGTCCTCTTTGTTGAAATTAACATTATCATTGAGAATATATTGGCTATTTTTAAATATATCTTCAAGTGTTTTGGCTTTATTCTTAAGAAATGATAAAGACTTTTTTATTTTGTCATTTTTCTCCAGTTTAATTTTACTTTTGAAGATCTCACAGTAATTCACGAATTGATTAAAAAGATCGTTTTCATCAATATTTTTAATATAATGTTCATTCATTGATAGAATTCTACTCATATCTAACTTCGATGGAGATTTTCCGATACCTTTTAAATTAAAATACTTAATGCTTTCGTCTAATGTAAAAATTTCCTTATCTTCAAAAGACCATCCTAATCTAAGTAGGTAATTTCTTAAAGCGTCAGGTATTATACCAATTTTAGAGTAGTCTTCCAATGTTGAAGCTTTATCTCTTTTTGATAGTTTTTTTCCCTCTATCGTATGAATTAGTGGTATATGAGCAAACGATGGTAAGTCCCAACCCATAGCCTCATAGATTTGAATTTGTTTAAATGTGTTTATCTTATGATCATCTCCTCTAATTATATGAGTCATTTTCATTTGATGATCATCAACAGATGCAGATAAATTATATGTTGGTGTTCCATCATTTCGTAAAAGTACAAAATCCTCAATTGTATTATTTTCAATTTCTACATCACCTTGCACCAAGTCTTTTAAGACAGATTTTCCTGTAATTTTGCTTTTAAATCTAATTACTGGTTTTATATTATTTGGAGATTCACCCTCATTTTTATCTCTCCATTTTCTGTTATAAACATATGGAATTTTTTTTTGTTTAGCTCTCTTTTTTTGTTCTTCTATTTCTTCATTTGAACAGTAACACTTGTATGCATTTCCTCTTTTTAATAGTTCATTAGCTACTTCTATGTGATCATTAATTTTTTTAGATTGTATATATTCTTGTCCATCATGATTAATACCTATCCATTTAAGGGAATCTATTATTTGTTTCTTATATTCTTCTTTTGATCTTTCCTTGTCCGTATCCTCAATTCTTAGATAAAAATTACCTTTTTGATTTTTTGAATAAAGCCAATTAAACAAAGCTGTTCTTACACCACCAATATGCAAAGGTCCAGTAGGGGATGGAGCAAATCTAGTTGCTACTTTTTTCATTAAAATGGTTTAGACTATTTTTTTAGAAGTTTCTATATAAAGATACTAAAACTCCCTGAACTTTTACTCTATCAGGTCCGAAAATTTTAGTTTCGTAATTTCTGTTAGCACTTTCTAATGCTATTACTTTGCCTTTTTTTCGAATTCTTTTTAGCATTGCTTCATGTTCATCTATCAATGCTACAACTATTTTTCCATTATCAGCTGTATCTGTTCTTTTAATTATTACAGTATCTCCCTCGTGGATACCAGCTTCAATCATAGAATCACCTTGAACTTTTAACCCAAAATAATCACCATTTTTTTCTAAATTGGTTGGTAATGGTATTCTTGAGACTTCGTTTTGTATTGCCTCAACTGGAGTACCGGCAGCTATTTTACCTAAAACAGGCACCTCTGTGTCATCAGATAATGGGTTCTCCACATCTAATCCACCTTTTATTACACTTGGAGAAAAGTTATTGTAAATATCATTAGCCGAAGCTGTTTCTGGTAATTTAATTACCTCTAATGCTCTAGCCTTATGAGCTAGTCTTTTAATAAAACCTCTTTCCTCTAAAGCACTGATAAGTCTATGAATACCAGATTTAGATTTAAGATTAAGAGACTCTTTCATTTCTTCGTAAGAAGGGGATACACCAGAACTTCTCAACTTCTTATTGATAAATAAAAGTAAGTTTTTTTGTTTTTTTGTTAGCATAAGAACAAATATCGTACAAACAATGTTCTATAAAAGTTCTCGTAAATTAACAATAGTTAAAAAAGCTTTAAAATAGGGGATATTTTGACTAAAGAACTGAAAAAATAGAATTATTTTCAAGATCTTTTAAGAGTGATTCACCAATCAGAAAAGTTTTAATAGAAGTTTTGTTAGAAAGTTCCAAAAGTTCATCTTTTGTTTTAATTCCACTCTCAGAAATTAAAGGACCTGTATGACTAACTAATACATCATGAATATCAAAAGTTGTATTTATATCAGTTTTTAGTGTTTTTAAGTTCCTATTGTTTATTCCTATCAAGGCATCCTTAAATCTAAGAGCCTGTTTGGCTTCATCTAGAGTGTGAACTTCAACAATTACAGACATATCTAATCTTAAAGCTTCTTCATATAATTCATTCGCAAGTTTATCAGAAACACCAGCAAGAATTATTAGTATAGCGTCTGCTCCATAACTTTTAGCAAGAGGTATTTGAAATTTATCTACAAAAAAATCCTTACAAAGAATTGGTAAATCAATTTTTTGTTTAATTTTACTTATATGTATTAAATTACCTAAAAAAAAATCTTCCTCAGTTAAAACTGATAAACAAGTTGCTTTATTATCGTCGTATATATTTGCTATTTTAACAGGATCATAATCTTTGATAATTACACCTGCAGATGGACTAGCCTTTTTAATTTCAGCAATAATAGAAAATTTGTTTTCTTTAACATTATTTTCTATCTTTTCTTTAAAATTGAAAAATATTCTATTTGAATTAATTAATTCATCTAATGAGTCAGGAGAAATAGTTTTTTTTAGATTTTCTATTTTTTCACTTTTCTTTTCAATTATTTTCTTAAGAACATTTTCAGCCATTTTGAATTTTTTCCAAATGTTTTATAACTTTACTTGATAAAATATGTTCTCTTGTATCATTATACGCATTAGCAAAATTCTTATGAGTTTCATTTACGATTAAACCTGCCGCAGCATTTAAACATACTGCTTTAGAAAAATCGTTATCCTCACTTCTAAATATATTAATCATTTTATCTGCATTAAATTTTGCATCATCACCAACAAGATTTTCAAATTTGTCTGCATTTACATTTAATTCTTTGGGATCAATAATAATTTCAGAAATTTTATTATCTTTCAATTGAATTACATTTGTTTTAGCATAAGGTGAAATTTCATCTAAACCATCCTCACTATTTACAATCCATGCAAATTTTATGTCTAGATTTTTTAAAGCATTTGCAAATGTTTTTAAAAGCTTTTTATCGAAAACTCCTACTACCTGTCGTTTAACAAGAGCAGGACTACTTAGAGGTCCTATCATATTAAATATAGTTCTTTTTCCAATTTTTTTTCTAGTTGGACCAACAAATCTCATTGCACTATGATAATTAGGCGCAAACATAAATCCAAAATTGTTCTTATTAATTTGTGCTTCTATATCATTTGGTTCTAAATTAATTTTTATGTTCAAAGCCTCTAGAACATCACCTGATCCACACTTAGAAGATACAGCCTTATTTCCATGCTTTGCTACCTTGACACCCATACTTGCAAGCAATAATGCAGATGCTGTTGATATATTAAGAGTATTCATGCCATCACCACCAGTTCCACATGTATCAACGCAATTTTCTACATTAACTCTTTTAGATTTGTTCCTAAGAACATAAACGCCACCTGCTATTTCATCTGATGCCTCACCTTTGACTGATAAAAGTGTTAAAAAATCAAATATTTCTTGGTCCTCGGCTTTACCATCCATTAATAACTCAAAAGCAGCTTTACTTTCATCAAAAGATAGATTTTCTTTATTTTTAATTTTTTCTATGAATTGTTTCATTTAAATTCTAATGAAGTTCTTTAAAATTTTCATACCTAGTTTAGTTTTAATACTTTCAGGGTGAAATTGCACTCCATGAACATCATATTTTTTATGTTGAACACCCATTATTAAACCATCTTTGGTCTCTGCAGTGATTTCAAGATCACTGGATAGTGATTTTTTGTCAATTATTAGGCTGTGATAGCGAGTTGCCTCAAAAGTTTTAGGAAGATTTTTTAATATACCGCTTTTTTTAGTTGTGATTTTACTGGTTTTTCCGTGCATTAGTTTTCTTGCTTGAATAATTTTTGAACCAAATACCTGCCCAATAATTTGATGACCTAAACAAACACCTAGTATAGGAATTCTTTTGTATAAAAATTTTACAATCTTAAGGCAGTTACCAGATTGATCAGGATTACCGGGCCCAGGCGAGATTACAATTTTATTATATCTCCTTTTTAATATCTCTTTTGATGTAATTTTATCGTTTCTAATTACATCAACGTGAACTTTTAACGAGGATAAATAATGATATAGATTAAAAGTAAAACTGTCATAATTATCTATTAAAATTATTTTTTTCATTTTAGTGCATCAATTAAAGCTTTTGCTTTATTAACTGTCTCCTCATACTCTTTTAAAGGTTTACTATCCGCAACAATACCAGCTCCAGCTTGAACATAAAATTTATCTTTTTTGGCTACTGCTGTTCTCAAAGCAATACAAGTATCAAATTCTCCATTTGCTGAAAAATACCCGATCCCACCAGCATAAACTTTTCTTTTTGTTTTTTCTAATTCATCTATAATTTCCATAGCCCTTATTTTTGGAGCACCTGAAACCGTTCCTGCAGGAAAACCGGCTAAAAGAGACTTAAACTTGGAGAAGTTATTATTATATTTACCGACTACATTAGAAACTATGTGCATAACGTGAGAATATTTTTCTATAACAAAGCTTTCTGTTACTTTTACAGTATTTATTTTTGATACTTTTCCGGCATCATTTCTGCCAAGATCAAGCAACATAAGGTGTTCTGAGAGTTCTTTTTTATCTCTAAGTAAATCTTTCTCGTAAAATTTATCCTGAGATACGTTTTTTCCTCTAGGTCTTGTTCCTGCAATTGGTCTTACGGTAATCTTGTTATCCCTTAATCTGACTAAAATTTCAGGGCTTGCTCCAATTATCTGAAAGTCATTGAAATTAAAAAAAAACATAAAAGGAGAAGGATTTGTTACTCTTAGTTTTTTATAAATCTCTAGGGGTGATTTAGTTAATTTAGCCTCAAATCTTTGACTAAGAACAACTTGAAAAATATCACCAATTTTGATGAAATTTTTTGCTTTATTTACCATATTTAAAAATCTTTTTTTAGGGGTGTTTGACTTAACTTTTATATTTTTTTGAATATTAAAATTTTTATAATATTTTTTTTTTATTTTTGATTGAATTATAAGAAGATTAAGTTCTGATTTAATTTCTGAATATCTTCTTTTATAATCTTTTATATTTTCATCAGCAAAAATGTTTATAATGTAAAAAATCTTTTTTTTTAAATTATCGTGAACAATCAACGTTCGAGGTCTTAACAATCTAACATCAGGAATTTTCAAATCATCCTTACAATTATCTGGAATATTCTCAATATATCTTATGGAGTCATAAGAAAAATAACCGGAGATTAGTGATGAAATTGAAGGCAGACTTTTTGGTATTTCAAATTTAAAATCTTCAATAATTTTTTCTATTAATTTACTCGGCTTGTTTCTTAATTTTAATCTTTTATTACCTTTAATTAAAAAAGAGTTATTATTATTAAATTCCCAGATCTTATCAGGATTTTTACCAAAAATTGTATATCTTCCCCTTATTTTACCTTTTTCAACAGACTCAAAGATAAAACTATTTTTTTCTTGCAAAAAATTATTTATTAAATTTAAAATACTCTCATCATTCCTAACTTTTTTAGATGTAAATATTATTTGATTTTTTTTGCCTCTATGTCGAAACTTAAAATCATTGAAGCTTCGATTAATTATCATTGAAAATAATTCTTAACACGTTCAATTGTTTTCTTGTTTAAAGTGACTTCATATTTATCATTTAAAAGTTCATCATAAGATTTTAGTAATCTTTGTTTTGTATCAGTTTTTTGTTCATTTATTATATCTTTATATTTATTACTATTAAATTGAACATTTACAAATTTTCTGATTTTTGCCAAATAAATATTGTTACTCTCATAAATTAATGCAAAAGATTTTTCAGGAAGTGAGTATAATAATCTGATTGAATTAGGATCAAATTTTTCGACATCTTTTATTGAATTTAATGTTATTGTCTCGAAATTTTCATTATGCATTTTCGAGAAATCTATATCTGAGAAGTTTTTATTTTTGATTTTGGATAGTAAGTCTTTATTGTAATCAAACCTTTTTTGTTGGAAAATTAACTCTAAAATTTCATTCTTAGTTTCCTCGTCTTTTATATCCGGGCTTCTTTGATTAATTTTATCTATTTTATATAAAATATATTCATTTTCAGTTTCAATTATGTCAAAAGAATTTTGCCTTAAATCAAATATTTTTTTTTCAATTTCACTTGCATTCTCAGAATATTTAAAATTTAAAATATCTGTCGATTCAATATCAAATTTTTTAACAATATCATTAAAATCAACTTCGTTTGAAATATCTATTTCTATTTGGTCTATATTGTCAAAAAAAGCTTGATTATATTCATCAACACCGACCAAGTTTTTTGGATTAATTTTTGCATATCTAAAATCAATGTAATCCACCTTTAAAGTATCTTCATTTTCTCTTAAAAATTGATCAATATCTGATTGAGCTATTTGTTCTTTTTGCACATAAAAACTATTCAAATTTATAAATTCTAATTCAATTTTTCTATTTTGCTCTTGATAAAATTTTTCAGCTAAAAATTTTGGTATAACAGTTCCTGATCCTATATAATCATATAAATTTTTCTGAGTTTCGCTATTTCTTAGTCGAGTTTCATAAATTGGAGCAGAAATATTATTTTCCAATAAAAATTTTTCGTATTTAACTCTTTGAAAAATTCCATTTTCATCTAAAAAACTTTTATTATTCTTAATTTTTTTTGATAAAGAATTTTCACTTAAAGCAATATTAAAACTTTCTACTTCAAGATTTAATATTTCTGACGTTATTAAAGTGGAAAGTAATTCTTCAATTACATTTTTATCCAAATTTTTTCTGATGTACTCAGGTGATATTTCCAATGTGTTTACATGATTTAAAAAATCTTCTGTAGAAATATTAGTATTATTTATTTTGGCGATATTATTAGTATTTCCACTACTAAACATACCACCCATTCCCCAGAAAACAAATGGAATGATCATTATAAAAACTAATACTCCAGCAAACTTAGATTTTGAAAAATTTCTAAAACTTCCTATCATTACTTTATAAATTTATTGAACTATAAAAAGCAAACCTATAGATTAAATTTTACCATATGACAAATAAATATATGTACTTTGTGGCTAATTGGAAAATGTTTGGAAATAAAAACTCATTAAATACATTGGATAAGGTAATTAAGTTTTCAAAATCTAAAGAAATTAAGAAAGGACGGTTAATATATTGTCCACCATTCACCTTACTAAGTTCTTTCTCTAAAAAGTTTCAAAATTGTTTGATAGATATTGGTGCACAAAATTGTCACGAAAGTTCAGAATACGGAGCACATACAGGTTTTATAAATCCCAAAATGATAAAAAATATAGGTGCAAATTATGTAATTATTGGCCATTCAGAAAATAGAAATAAAGGAGAGACAGATAAACTTATTAATCAAAAAATTAAAAGCGCAATTAATGCAAAACTCAAAGTAATACTCTGTATTGGGGAAACTCTAAAAGAAAAGAGGAGTGGCAAAACAAAATCGGTTTTGTCCAAGCAAATCAAATATGGATTAGATAAAATCAAGATCAAAACAAATCTTTTTATAGCTTACGAACCTGTTTGGTCAATTGGCACAGGTAAAATTCTCAAGTCATCAGAGCTCAATCAAGCTATTAAATTTATAAAAAGTAAGTTTAAAAAGAAATCACCACAAATTTTATATGGCGGTTCAGTAAATACCAACAATATAAATAATTTAAAAAATATAAATGGCCTAAATGGTTTTTTAATAGGTGGTGCATCACAAAATGCTAAAAATTTTATTGATATAGTGAAAAAAACGTATAATTAACCTGCATGGAAAATATACTACTAATTCTAAATATTATTTTTGCATTTATTTTAGTTATTTTAGTTTTAATGCAGAAATCTGAGGGTGGAGCATTAGGTATAGGTGTTTCACAAGAATCTTATATGTTTTCAAGAACAGCTGGAAATTTCATGACTAAAGCCACAGCTGTAATTGCAACTTTGTTCATAATATGTAGTCTTGCTTTGACTATTGTCTCTAGGGGTGAACTAACACCTACAAGCTCAGTTTTAGATACAGTTAAGGAAAAAACTGAAGACACACCATCGATACCCGATAATAATAATTAAGTCTTTTCATTTTCTTTTTTATTCGCTATAAGATAATTCCATGGCGCGATTTATTTTTGTCACTGGCGGCGTGGTCTCATCTTTAGGTAAAGGATTGTCATCAGCATCACTAGCATACCTTCTTCAATCAAGAGGATACAAGGTGAGACTAAGAAAATTAGATCCCTACTTAAATGTTGATCCCGGAACAATGAGTCCATTTCAACACGGTGAAGTTTTCGTTACAGATGATGGTGCTGAAACCGATTTAGATCTAGGACATTACGAGAGATTTTCTCAAGTATCAGCAAAAAAATCTGACAATATTACAACTGGTAAAATTTATAATGATGTTCTTAAAAAGGAACGTAAAGGAAAGTATCTTGGTAAGACAGTTCAAGTAATACCCCATATCACAGACCGTATTAAAGAATTTATAAAAAATGATTCCTCTAAGGAAGACTTTATTATTTGCGAAATTGGTGGAATAGTAGGTGATATTGAGAGTTTGCCTTTTGTTGAAGCTATAAGACAATTTGCTAATGATATTGGAAAAAAGAATGCATTATTTATCCATTTAACATTAGTGCCATATTTAAAGTCTTCAGATGAAATTAAAACAAAACCAACACAACACTCGGTTAAAGAATTAAGAAGTATTGGAATTCAACCAGACATTATTATCTGTAGATCAGACAGGTCCATACCTTTAGAACATAGAAAAAAAATATCATTATTTTGTAATGTTCATATTAATAATGTAATTGAAACAGTTGATGTTAGAACAATTTATGAAGCACCAATTAGTTTTTTTAAAGAAAAATTAGATAAAAGAGTATTAGATTACTTCAAATTAAGATCAAAAAAATCTGTTAGCCTAAGCCCATGGAAAAAAATCACCAAGATTATTTTGAATACAAAAAAACAAATAAATATTGCTATAATTGGAAAATATGTTGATTTAAAAGACGCATATAAATCACTTGATGAAGCCTTAACTCATGGAGGTTTTGATAATAAAGTGAAAGTGAACTTAGTAAGAATTGACTCTGAGCAGCTTAAAATTAGTGAGATTAAATCCAAACTAAAAAATATATCAGGTATTTTAATTCCTGGTGGTTTTGGCAAAAGAGGGACAAAAGGTAAAATTGAAGCCATTAAGTTTGCTAGAAAAAACAATATACCATTTTTAGGTATTTGTTATGGAATGCAAATGGCAATAATAGAATTTGCAAGAAATAAACTTAATTTGAAAAGGGCGACTTCAAGTGAATTTGATAAAAATGGATTACCTGTAATAGGGTTGATTAATGAGTGGAATAAAGATGGAAAAATAATAAAAGGGACAGATAAAAATCTGGGTGGCACAATGAGACTTGGTTCCTACGATGCTAAATTAAAAGACCATTCGTTAATAAAAAGCATCTATGGTAAAAGCTTAATTAAAGAGAGACATCGACATAGATACGAA
Source organism: uncultured Pelagibacteraceae bacterium (assembly GCA_902540785.1). Classification (GTDB taxonomy): domain Bacteria; phylum Pseudomonadota; class Alphaproteobacteria; order Pelagibacterales; family Pelagibacteraceae; genus Pelagibacter. The sequence goes on along the minus strand of CACBOA010000013.1, from coordinate 6,035 downwards.
GTTAACATTAATTTTAGGGAAAAATTTGAAAGAAAAGGTTTAATTTTTTCAGGATTATCTCCAGATGGTAAATTACCTGAAATTATTGAGCTTAATAATCATCCATGGTTTATCGGAGTTCAATTCCATCCTGAATTTAAATCTAGACCTTTATCACCTCATCCATTATTCTCTTCTTTTATCAAGGCAGCCAAAAATCATAAATGAGTAACATTAAAGTTAATTGTGGAAAAATAGAAATCTCAAATAAAAATAAAATTTGTCTCATATCTGGTCCATGTCAACTTGAGTCTGAACAGCACGCATTGGATATGGTGGGGAAAATTAAGGAAATTACTAGTAAATTTAACCTTGGATTTATTTACAAAACTTCATTTGATAAAGCCAACAGAACAAGTTTGAAAGGAAAGAGAGGTATTGGTTTGGATGCCTCATTACCAATTTTTGATAAAATTAAAAAAGATTTTGATGTACCGATATTAACCGATGTGCACAATATTGATCAATGTTCAGTTATTGCAAATCATGTGGACATCTTACAAATTCCTGCCTTTCTATGTAGACAAACAGACTTGTTAGTTGCTGCTGCAAAAACAAATAAAATAATTAATGTTAAAAAAGGACAATTCTTAGCACCGTGGGATATGATCAACGTAACAAAAAAAATTTCAGACTCAGGCAATAATAATATTTTAGTAACTGAAAGAGGAGCAAGTTTTGGTTATAACACTTTAGTTTCAGATATGAGATCAATACCAATTATGGCTAAAAACGGCTATCCAGTAATTTTTGATGCTACTCATTCAGTTCAACAACCAGGAGGTCTTGGTGAAAAAAGTGGAGGTCAAAGAGAATTTATAGAATATTTATCAAGAGCTGCTGTAGCAGTGGGTGTGGCTGGTTTATTTATTGAAACACATCAAGATCCAGATAATGCACCTTCAGATGGTCCAAATATGCTACCATTAAACAAATTAGAAAATTTATTAAAACAATTAACTGAAATAGATAATTTAATAAAAAATTAGTGAGCAAAATTATTAAAGTAAAAGGCCGTCAAGTTTTTGATAGTAGAGGAAACCCAACTGTTGAAGCAGAGGTTTTTACAAAAAATAATAGTGCCAAAGCAATTTGTCCATCAGGTGCCTCTACAGGAACTTTTGAAGCCTTTGAAAAAAGAGATAGTAATAATAAAAAATATTTAGGTAAGAGTGTCCTAAACGCTGTTAATTTAATAAATACGAAAATTACAAAAAACTTAAAAGGTCAAAATGTGCATAATCAAGAAAAAATTGATGCAATAATGATTAATTTAGATGGAACGAAACAAAAAAAAAAATTAGGGGCCAATTCTATTTTAGCTGTTTCTATTGCTACAAAAAAACTTTCAGCAAAAGAAAAAAAAAAGTCTTTATATAAAACATTTTTTATTAAGAAAAATTTTAAATTACCTTACCCAATGATGAATATAATCAATGGTGGTGCTCATGCAAATAATGGTCTTAGAATTCAAGAATTCATGATTAGACCAGATAGAGCAAAAAGTTTTTCTGAAGCAATGAGAATATGTTTTGTAGTGATTAAGAATCTTCAGAAATTGATTAAAAAAAAGGGATTATCTACATCTGTTGGTGATGAGGGTGGTTTTGCACCAATGATAAATAATAACAATCAAGCTTTAGATTTAATAGTTTCTGCTATAAAAAAGTCTGGATTTATTAATGGTAAGGATGTTTCAATTTGTTTAGATGTAGCAGCAAATGAACTTTTTAAAAAAAATAAATATTCTATCCATTCAAAGAATTTTATCTCAGTAGATAAATCTGTTAAAGAATATAAAAAAATTATTGAAAAATATAAAATTAAATCAATCGAAGACCCATTTGCTGAGAATGACTGGATTTCATGGAATAAACTTATGAAAACTATCAAAAAAACCCAAATAGTGGGCGACGATCTTTATGTTACGAACTTAGAAAGACTTAAAAAAGGTTTTTTAAATGTTTCTTCTAATGCAATTTTGATTAAGTTAAACCAGATCGGAACAGTTTCTGAAACTTTAGAGGTGATTAAATTTGCTCAAATTATAGGATTTAAAACTATTATTTCTCATAGATCAGGGGATAGTGAAGATACATTTATTGCTGATTTAGCTGTAGGGACTAACTCGAACCAAATAAAAACAGGATCATTAGCCAGATCAGAAAGAGTAGCTAAATATAATCAATTAATTCGAATAGAAGAAGAACTTGGAAATAAAGCAATAATGAATAAGATTCATTAATGCTTGATAAATTAAAAAAAAATTACTTTTTACTAGTATCAACTTTTTTAATAATATACTTTTTTTTCAATCTTCTATCAGGTCAAAGAGGATTAATATCTTATTTTGATAAAAAGCAGTATTTAGAGGAGCTGAAAATGGATGAGGCCGTAATAATTAATAAAATTAATGACTTGGATTTTAAAAATTCATTGTTAAGTGACAATCTAGATCTTGATTATATTGAAACATTGATTAGAGAAAGATTATTATTTGGCAAAGAAAACGAGCAAATTTATATAATAAAAAATGACACAAAAAATTAGACCTAGGCACCCTGAAAAAGTAAAAAATCCTATAAACCCGATCAAAAAAAAACCGAAGTGGATAAGATCCAAACTAGTTAATAGTAGAGAGTTTTTTATTACTAAAACAGTCGTAAACAAAAGCAATCTTGTTACCGTCTGCCAGGAAGCCAATTGTCCAAATATAACTGAGTGTTGGAGTAAACGACATGCTACTTTTATGATAATGGGAGATACATGTACAAGAGCTTGCGCATTTTGTGATGTTAAAACCGGCAAACCAGAAAAACTTGATCCATACGAAGATATCAAAATTGCTAATGCGGTAAAAAAACTTAATTTAAGACACGTGGTTATAACCTCAGTTGATAGAGATGATTTACCTGATGGAGGTTCAAATCATTTTAAAAAAGTAGTAGATACTACAAGAAAGAAAAATCCTAATACTACAATTGAAGTGCTCACTCCAGATTTTCTTAGAAAAGGTGAGTCCTATAAAAAGTTACTTGAGGCTGATTTAGATGTATTCAATCATAATATAGAAACAGTTCCTAGACTTTATTTAAAGGTTAGACCAGGAGCTAGATATTTTGCATCACTTGAACTTCTCAAGAATGCAAAGAAAGATAATAAAAAAATTTTCACCAAGTCAGGAATTATGGTTGGGCTAGGTGAAGAGCATGACGAAATAATTCAAGTTATGGATGATTTGAGATCTGCAAATGTTGATTTTATTACTATTGGTCAATATCTACAACCTTCCGTAAAACACCATCCTCTTGAAAGATATTACCACCCAGATGAATTTAAAGAATTAGAGTTAATTGCAAAATCAAAAGGATTCCTTTTAGTCTCATCATCACCTTTAACAAGATCTTCTTATCATGCCGATGAAGATTTTGCTAAACTTAAACAAAATAGAATTAATAGTCATTAATGCCCAAAGCTTCAGTTAAGCGATTAATTGAATGTAAAAAAGAGGACTTAATTAAATTAGTTTTAGATATTGAAAAATATCCCGAGTTTGTTCCTTTTTGTTTTGATGCAAAAGTATATGAAAATAAAAATGAGGGTGACTTAACAAAAATAATAGCAGACTTAACTATTGGAAAAGGACCATTTAAAGATACTTATAAAAGTGACGTGGTCTTTGACAAAAACAAAGACACAATATTTGTCAAAAATATTGATGGACCTTTAAATCATTTGTCTAATAATTGGTCATTTACTGATAAAAAAAATGGAATTACAGAAATTACTTTTGATATAGACTTTGAAATTAAAAATAAATTTTTGAATTCTTTAATGGTTGTTTCATTTCAATTTGGATTAGAGAAAATAGCTGATGCATTTCAAAAAAGAGCAGAAGAGCTATTTGGCAGCTCTAAGAATTAAATTTAATGCTTTTCTAACTGTAGCCTTTTGTATTGAAGATCTGTTTTTAGCATTAAATAGGCATTTATTAACTTGTATTTTATTACCTTTTTTAACTCCAATATAAACTAGACCAACAGGTTTTTCTTTAGTGCCGCCTTTTGGTCCTGCAATACCAGTTATTGAAACATTGATGTTAGCATTAGATATTTTAGATAAATTTTTAACCATTGCTGAACAGCATTCGTGACTTACAGCACCATATTTTTTAATAATATTTTTATTTACTTTTAAAATCTTAATTTTTGCTTCGTTAGAATAGGTAATTAGACCTAAACTAAATATTTTCGAAGCACCACTAATCGAAGTAATAGAGCTAGCCAATAATCCACCAGTACATGATTCTGCAAGCGAAATTTTAAGTTTTTTTTGGAGCAGTAATTTTATTAAGGTTTTCATTGAATAAAATAGCTTTTAAAAATCATAAAACAAATTAATGATAAAACAACATAAAAACCTGCACAAATATCATCCATAATTACACCAAAACTGTTTTTAAATTTTCTATCAAAAAAATTTACTGGAAATGGTTTTGCTATGTCAAAAAATCTAAATAAAATAAAACAAGCACCATAAAAAATAATTGCTTCATCAGAAGATTTTTCTGTACCATGTGAAATCTCGTACATATATATCGGTATAGATTGACCAATAAACTCATCAATAACAACTTCTTTTGGATCCTTGTTATCATTATTCTTAATATGTAACGCAACAGCCTTAAAAGAAAAAATAAAAATAATTATTAAAAATACAAATATTAGAAGTGGGGATAAATCTAATATATGAAAGAAAATATATAACAAAATCACAGTTGCCAATGATCCAAAAGTTCCAGGAATTTTTGGAATTCTTCCTATTCCAAACATTGTAACAAACAAAGTATTAATCTTTTTAATCATATTTTGTGATTGAAATTATCACTTCACAAGCTATAGCTTTTTCTTTTCCTATTAAACCTAATTTCTCTACTGTTTTACCTTTTAGATTAATTAAACCTTTATCTAAATTTGTTAGTTTAGATATAGAGTCGATTATTTTATTTCTATATTTTGACACCTTCGGTTGTTCACAAATTAAATTAATATCTAAATTATTTATAGAAAAATTCGATTTATAAAGATTTTCTATAACTGGCTTTAACATTTTTGGTGATCTTATATTCTTATATTTTTTAGTATTTGGGAAATATGTACCTATATCTTTTCTTCTTAATGCTCCTAAAATAGCATCAGTAATTGCATGTAAAATTACATCACCATCAGAATGGCCTTTTAAACCTGAATGAAAAGGTATTTTAGCTCCGCCAAGAAACAGTTTTTTATTTTTAACTAATCTATGAATATCAAATCCTAATCCATGGAAAGTTTTCGATAATTTGATGTCATCTAAATAGGTAATTTTATTATTGGAATTTTCACCCGGGATAAATTTTATTCTATAGTTTTGACTTGAAAACAATGTAGCTTCATCATTAATTTTGGATTTTTCTCTTATTGCAAGTTTATATAATTCTTTAAAATCAAAGGCTTGTGGTGTTTGTGTTAATAATGAATTTTTCCTATTTAAGTTAAACACCTTGTTTTTAACTTTATATTTAATCGAGTCTCTTGAATTTACGATAGGAACGACGGCCTTATTTTTTTTTAAATTTTTTGAAATATTCTTAAGCAATTTTAATGAAAAATTGGGTCTCGCAGCATCATGAATAAAAACTTTTTTTGGTTTATATTTCTTGATGAATTTAAGTGCATTTAAGGATGAATCTGATCTTTCTTTACCACCCTTAATAATACTTACTAATTTTGGATATTTCTTTTTTTTTAGGTATCTCGCATTGTTTGACACAATGATTATCTTTTTAAATAATTTGGATTTTAATGCTTTTTCTACAGAATGATCTATAATTTCCTTATTCTTATATTTATAGAATTGTTTAAGAAAATTTTTACCAAATCTCTTACTTTTTCCTGCTGCCAATATTACAAAATAGTTGTTCATTTGTTTAAATGCTATAATTCTAAATTATGTTA
>CACBOA010000012.1 GCA_902540785.1 uncultured Pelagibacteraceae bacterium | reverse complement strand
CTTTAGCAATGGCTGTAGGAAATTCGGTAATAGATATAGTCTCAAAAAAAAAATTCTTAAATAATGTAAAGGAATTGTCAAAATATTTTTTTAAAAATTTAAATCACTTAAAAAAAAGATATCCAAAAATTATTAGAGAAATAAGAGGAAAAGGTTTGTTAATTGGAATTCAGCTTTATAAAGATCAGTCGAAATTTATTAAGAAATTGATGGATAATAGATTACTAACAATACGTGCAGCTGAGAATGTTGTCCGAATTTTACCTCCACTAAATGTTAAAAAAAAAGAAATTAATCAAGCATTAAAGATCATTGATAATGTATGTTCAAGAATGAGTTAAAATGAAACATTTTATAAATTTAAAAGATATTTCGGCTAAGGACCTTAGAAAAATCATTAATGATGCGCGAAAAAGAAAAAATTTAAGAAAAAAAATGAGTCATCTTGATGTTGATAAAAACGCTCCTCTTAAAGGAAAATTATTAATTCAAATGTTTGAGAAATCAAGTTTAAGAACAAGACTAAGTTTCTATCTTGCTATTAGACAGCTTGGAGGAAGTACTTTGACATTAAGACCTAATGAGCTTCATTTGTCTAAAGGTGGTGAAAGTATTGAGGATACAGCTAAGATATTATCTAATTTTGGTAGCGCTTTCATGTTAAGAACGGATGATGATAAAAAACTAGAGGAATTTAAAAAACATTTATCAATTCCAGTTATTAATGGTTTAAGCCCTTCATCTCACCCAACCCAGATTTTGTCAGATATCTTTACGGTTGAGGAGATAAAGAGGAAACCTATTCACAAATTAAATATTGCGTGGATAGGCGACTGCAATAATGTTTTAAATTCTCTGATTGCCGCTTCAATTAAATTTTCATTTAAATTAAAAATAGGTTGTCCAAACAAATATAAACCAAATAAAAATATTATGGATTACATAAAAATGAATAGTAATAAAATAGATATTTATTCAAGTTCAAAAAAAGCTATTTTAAAAGCAGATGTTCTATTTTCTGATAAAGTTATATCTATTAATGATAAGGTAAATAAAACAAAAAAAATGAGAAGTTTCAAAAAATTCAAGATTGATAAAAAACTGATGGGTTATGCAAAGAAAGATTGTATTTTCCTCCACTGTTTACCAAGAGGAAATGAAGTTGATGAAAAAGTATTCTCTAGTAAACAATCAAAAGTTTGGATACAAGCACAAAACAGAGTGCATGTGCAAAAATCTATCTTACTTTATTGTTTTGGAAAATTAAGGTAGAGGTAATGGGTTATCTGAATTTTTGTTCAAGTACTTAATCACTGAAGCTCTATCTTTTTCTTTTCTCAATCCTGCAAATGCCATTTTAGTTCCTTTAATCCATTTGGCAGGTTTGATCAAATACCCATTCAGTTCTTCAAATGACCATTCCTTTCCATATCCAGCTAATGCTTTAGAATATTTGTATTCGTTTACAACACCAGCTTTTCTTCCAACAACATTGTACAGAGCTGGACCAATATTATTTTTTCCACCCTTTACGATTGAATGACAAGCCGCGCATTTTTTAAAAACTTTTTCTCCAGTTGCAATATCTCCCATCGCCATTAAAGCCGCGATATCTATTTTTTGCTCTACAGTTTCACCCTCAGTTTTTAATTGTGCAGTAACTGACTGCTCTACATCAACTGCGTATCCTGGTGTTTTAGGTTTTTCAACATAGAAAATAATGCTAGATAGTTTGCCTATACCTATTAAAAGAAGAGCAACAAGTAAAATCGCAGCTACTATTTTGTTTATTTCAAAAGAATCCATTTTATAAAATTTTATTTTGAACGTATAACATTATAAATTAAAAATTGCTTATATATTTGATGTATATTATTGCCTCTGTTTGTAGTTTATTAATAATTAATAATGGCACATGAAAACACTTATTATAATCCCATCGAGATTAGCAGCAACTAGGTTGCCTGGAAAACCACTTTTAAAAATTAATGGTTTATCAATTATTTCACACGTATTTAAGAAGGCTGAAACAGCAAAAATTGGGGATGTGCTAGTCGCAACTGAAAATCAAGAAATCGTTGATGATGTTAAAAAAAATGGTGGTCAAGCGGTTTTGACTAGTAATAAACATAATACAGGAACTGATAGAATTTATGAGGCATTAAAAAAAACCGAGATTTCTAATATTGATCTAGTGATGAATCTTCAAGGAGATGAGCCATTAATTGATGTTGACGATATAAGGAATCTCAATCAACATATGATAAATAGCAATTCAAGAATTGGTACTCTTGCATCAAAAATTTTTGATAAAAAACTCTATGACAATCAAAGTGCTGTTAAAGTAAAAACAAGAGTGGAACTAAATCACAATAATTTCCCAGAGGCAATTTATTTCAAAAGAAAAACCTTAAAAAAAGATTTAAATTTATATCACCATGTAGGTATTTATTGTTATGAAATAGACACACTTAAAGATTTTGTGTCATATAAACAGTCTTCTTACGAGACTAAATATAAATTAGAACAATTAAGAGCTTTAGAAAATAAAATTAACATAAATGTTGCGCTTGCCAAATCACATTCCATTGGAATAGATACAAAAGAGGATTTTATGGCTATTAAAAAGATTATGGAATATAAGACGTGATGGAAAAAATTTATTTTCAAGGAACATTTGGTGCATATTCACATCTAGCTGCTCTATCCGTTGCCCCAAAAGCTAAGATAATACCATGTAAGACTTTTGATGAATGTTTTTTAAAAGCTTCTGAAGACTCATCTTCTAGAATAATTATACCAGAGTCTAACAGAATTACTGGAAATATAGGAATTGAATATTTAGTATTTAAATATCGATTAAATATTTATTCAGAATATTTTCAAAAAATTGAACATAACTTGTTAGTAATCCCTGGTACAAAAATTTCTGACATAAAAAATGTTTACTCTCACTCGCAAGCGCTATCTCAGTGTTCAAATTTTATAAAATCAAATAATCTAATTGAACATGTTAGAGCTGATACTGCCGGATCAGCAGAAATGATATCTAGAACTAAAGACAATAAAAATGCTGCAATAGCCTCTACCTTGAGTGCAGAAACTTATGGATTAGAAATAATAAAAAGAAATATTGAAAATGAAAAAGGAAATCTTACTAGGTTTTTAATTATGGGTAAAAATATTTTTCAACCAGAATATAGTGATAAAAAATATATTACATCTTTTTTATTTAAATTAAAAAGTAAACCAGCAGCATTATATCAATCACTAGGAGGCTTTGCTATCAATGGTGTAAACTTAACTAAACTACAAAGTTACCCCGAAAAAAATTCTTTCGACTCTTATTTTTTCTTATGTGATCTTGACGGTCATATAGAAGATGTCAAAGTTAAAAAATCATTAGAAGAATTAGGTTTGCATTGTCAAGATTTTCACGTTCTAGGTGTTTTTGAAGCTGACAAAATACGAGAAAAGTAACTTTTATTCTTTTATTGTAGATTAGAAAATATTACTGCTATAATACTTTTGGAGGCTAGAGGTGAACACTCCTTGAATCCTAGGAGGATCGAAAGATAGCACTAGTAAAGAGAGCTTTTCAGGTTCTAGTCTCCTAAGAATTTAAAAATGACTGAAAAATCTAAAGTGTTGGCGTTAAAATATAGACCAAAAAATTTTGAGGAATTAATTGGTCAAAAAGTTGTATCTGATACAATTATAAATTCAATTAAAGCTGATAAAATTCCAAACGCATATCTTTTTACGGGAATTCGTGGTGTTGGCAAAACAACAATAGCAAGAATTGTTGCAAAATCTCTAAATTGTTTAAATGGAATTGACAAACTTTGTAAAAAAAATTTATGCATAAATTGTGAGGGCATTTCAAAATCAAGTCACATGGATGTTTTAGAACTTAATGGAGCAGACAAAACATCAATTAATGATATTAGAGACCTAATAGAGTTTTCAAGATATGGACCGACTTCCTCAAAATATAAAATTTTTATTATTGATGAAGTACATCAAATATCTTCAAGTGCATTTAATGCTCTATTAAAAATTCTTGAAGAACCACCAAATTATCTTAAATTCATCCTTGCTACAACTGAGATAAAAAAAGTCCCAGTGACTATTGTATCAAGATGTCAAAGATTCGACCTATCAAGGGTTAAATCTGAGGATTTATTTCAATTCATTAAAAGAGTAAAAGATAAAGAGAATGGAAATGTCACTGATGAAGCTTTGAAATTAATCGTTAAAATCTCAGAGGGTTCTGTTAGAGATGCTTTGTCGTTATTAGATAGAGGTTTGTTATCAATAAATAAAAAAAAAGAGTTAGATTTAAGCGTAGCTCAAAAAATTTTTGGATATTTTGATAAATCTCAACTTATTGAGATGTTTGAGTTAGTTTTACAGGGTGATGAAAAAAAAGTTTTGGAAATTTATAGAAATATTTTTGATCAAGGAATAGATCCCAAAGTTTTTATAAATGATTTTTTGGAACTCATATATTATTTTAAGAATATAAATTCACTCACGCTTGAAAGCACAAACTTTTCTTTAAATGATGCGGAATTCTCTAAAATCAAAAAGATTTCTAATTCTATAGATAATAAAGCACTCATTTTATTTTGGCAATTTACAATTAAAACTATCGAAGAGTTAGAAGTAGTTTCCAATCAAAACTTAGCAATTGAAATGTACTTAATACGCTTAATATATCTTAGTCCTAATAAGCAAGGAAAAGACATGGAAAATAATAAGACAAAATTATTGGTAGAAAAAGACTCTAATTACACTTCGAAAAATGATGTTGTCAATCAAATCAAGAATATTACCCAAGAAGAAAAAATTAAATCTGAAAGCGATATAAATGTCAAAGCTGAAAATAGGGTAATCGATACATTTAAAAATCTTTTAAATGTTTGTTACGAAAAGAAAGAAATTAAATTAAAGTATGAACTTGAAAAAAACGTCAATTTAGTAAATTTTGAGAGAAACAGAATTGAAATATCTTTTAATGAAAACTTAGATAAATCTTTTGTTAAGGAGCTATCCTCAAAACTTTATGAATGGACTGGAGAGAGGTGGATAATCTCTTTTAGCAAAGAAATAGGACAAATATCTGTAAAACAACGATTAGACGATGACAAAAAAAAATTAATTAATGATATAAAAAATACTCGATTATATAATGATTTCAAAAAAAAATTTCCAGATGCATATTTAAATGATGTAATTTTGGATAAAAAAGATGAGGACAAATGACAGATTTTTCTAAAATTTTGGATAAGGCAAAAGAGCTTGAGGCAAAAATGAAGGAAAGCCAAGAAAACATTAAAAAAATTAGAGTAGAAGGGGTTTCGGGATCTAATTCCATTAAGATAATTTTAGACGGAGAAGGAGAAATGCAAAAAATTGAAATTTCAGATGATATTTTAAAAGAGAACAAGTCGATAATAGAGGATTTAATTGTGGCAGCTCATAATAATGCTAAGTTACAATTAAAATCCAAAACATCAGAAGAAATTTCAAAAGCAACTGGTGGTTTTAGTATTCCAGGTTTTAAATGGCCATTATAAATAATGCAAAATATAAATGAGATAGAAGAATTAATTAAATTGATTTCTAAATTACCTGGATTGGGACCAAAATCAGCAAAAAGGATTGTTTTAAGATTAATAAATGATAGAGATCAGCTGATCAAACCTTTGGCTGGTGTACTAGCTCAAATTTATAAAAATGTCTCTAGATGTAAAAATTGTGGTTCGTTAAAATCTACACTAGTAGGTTGTGATAATTGTCAAAACTCAAAAAAAAAATTTGACAAGATTTGTGTTGTTGAGGATATAGCTGACCAATGGTCCATTGAGAGCTCTAATGTATATCAGGGATATTTTCACATTCTTGGTGGTACAATTTCTTCTGCAGGAAATAAAAAAGGAGATCTATTAATCGACTCTTTAGTAGAAAGAGTTAAAAAAGATAAAATTGAGGAGGTAATTTTAGCCACTAGTGCAACAATAGAAGGTCAAACGACTGCCTATTATATTCAAGAAAGTTTAAAAAATTCCAAAGTAAAAATTACAAAGCTTGCCCAAGGTTTACCGGTAGGTGGTGAGATAGAAAGTCTAGATGATGGGACTTTAATTTCTGCTTTTAAAAATCGATCTAATTTGATTTCGAACTCAGATTAGATTTTTTTTTTAACCTGTTTAAATGAAGTAATGGTTCTGTGTAACCCGAGGGTTGCTCTTTACCTTTAAAAACCAGATCACAAGCAGTTTGAAATGCTATAGAGCCTTCATAATTATCACTCATTTTAGTATATAATGGATCATTTTTATTCTGTTCATCAACTATTTTCGCCATCTCTTTCATTATTTCAGTTACTTGTATTTTCGTTGTAATTCCATGATGGATCCAGTTGGCTATATGCTGAGATGAAATTCTAAGGGTTGCCCTATCTTCCATCAAACCTATATTGTTAATGTCAGGTACTTTAGAACACCCCACACCTTGATCTACCCATCTTACAACATAACCCAATAAGGTTTGTGCTGAATTAGAAATTTCTTTATTTATATCTTCTACAGACCAATTAGGTCGGTCTGCCGTTGGGATTGTTAAGAGATCATCAATCTTAGCTGGCTCTCTATCCATTAATTTTTTTTGTTCATCAAAAATATTTATTTCGTGATAATGCAAAGCATGTAAGGCGGCTGCTGTTGGAGATGGAACCCACGCACAGTTTGCTCCTGCTTTTAGGTGTCCTTTTTTTTGATCCATCATATCTTTCATTTTGTCTGGCATTGCCCACATTCCTTTTCCAATTTGAGCTTTTCCTGAAAATCCACATTTCAAACCAATATCAACATTATTATTTTCGTAAGCGTTGATCCATTTAGATAATTTCATATCACCTTTTTTAATCATAGGCCCAGCTTCCATTGATGTGTGCATTTCATCACCAGTTCTATCTAAGAAACCAGTATTTATGAAAAAAACTCTATTTTTAAGACTTCTAATACATTCTTTTAAATTTGCAGACGTTCTTCTTTCTTCATCCATAATACCAATTTTACAAGTATACTTTGGTAAATTTAAAACTTCCTCAACTTTAGAGAAAATTAAATCTGTAAAAGCTGTCTCATCTGGACCATGCATTTTAGGCTTTACTATATACACTGATCCAGTTCTTGAATTAGTCTTTTTTTTAATATCATGTAATGCAGCTGCTGTTGTTATGAATGCATCCATAATCCCCTCAGGTATTTCACTTCCATCCCTTAATAAAATCGACGGATTTGTCATTAAATGACCAACATTTCTTATAAGTAAAAGGCTTCTACCATGTAACTTCAAACCTTTACCATCTTTTGAGATATAACTTCTGTGTGGATTTAGTTTTCTCTCAAATAATTTACCTTCTTTTTCAAATTTTGATTTTAGATTACCTTTCATAAGGCCTAGCCAATTTCGATAGCAAATAATTTTATCTTCCGAGTCAACTGCTGCGACACTATCCTCATTATCACAAATTGTTGACACTGCAGACTCTAGTATTATATCACTAATGCCAGCATGGTCTTGTTGTGCAGCAAACGCCCTGGTGTCTTTTAAAATCTCAATATGTAGATTATTATTTTTAAGAATAATTGCAGATGGATTATCACTTTCACCTCTGTGTCCAATAAATTTATTTTCATCTTTCAAATCAAAAATATCAGCACCTTTTAAAACTTTTAATTTGCCGTATTTTACTGCTAAACTTGTAATTTGACTCCAACTCAATCCAGCTAATGGGAAATACTTATCCAAAAAATCCCTACCATATTTAATAACCATTTCCCCCCGTAAGGGGTCATATCTCTCGGATACGCTATCTTCAGACTGTTCAATTATATCTGTACCATAGAGACTATCATATAAACTCATCCATCTTGCGTTCGCGGCATTTAATGCATACCTCGCATTCATTATGGGCACTACTAACTGAGGTCCAGCTATATTTGCAATTTCTTGATCAACATATTTAGTTTCTATTTTAAAATCGGCTCCTTCATTTTTTAAATAACCGATTTCTAGTAAAAATTTTTTATACTCTACTAAATTAAATTCTTTACCTCGGTTTTTGATATGCCAATCATCTATTTTTTTTTGCAAGTCTTCTCTAAAATTAATTAATTCTCTATTTTTTGGTGCAAGTTCATCAAGAGTTTTTTCAAGACCCAACCAAAAATTTTTAGGAGATACATTTGTATCATCTAATAATTCATCATTTACAAAGTTTAATAGTTTTTCAGAAACTTGCAGATTGTTAATTTTGATGTATTTTTCTTGCATAGCACTTAAATTCGTACCCCATCTGTATTTTTGCCTGAGAGTTTTGCTCCTTCGGCGGAAATCAATCTCTTTCCAGAGTGTTATGCTTCGATCGGTCCTTTTGCCTGAGAGTTTCCGGGGTGGTTGCTCCTTCGGCGCTAAAATAGTCTCTCCCGATATTAAAACTTTATTCTTTAAAAGAATATCTTATTAAATAACAAATACTTGGTTATTTCAATATCATTTTATTGCCTTTTTTTTTAATTAAATAATCACTATAAAATCGTAATGAAAAATTACCTTAATTTTGAAAAAGATATAAAAAAATTAGATGAGGAACTAGAAAAACTTAAGGATCCTTATAATCAAAGTGGTATCTCTGAGGTAGATACTCAAAAAATTTCTAAAACTGAGGACGAGATAAATGATAAATTAAAGTCAATTTATTCAAATCTTGATCCCTGGCAAACCACCATGGTTGCTAGGCACGAAGATAGACCTAAGTCAAAATTTTTCATCGATAATTTATTCGATAAGTTCATTTCGCTTTCTGGAGATAGATATTATGGTGAAGACAAATCGGTCATAGCAGGTTTTGCAAGATTTAAAGACCAATCAATTTTAGTTATCGGTCAAGAAAAAGGAGATGATTTAGATAGTAGAATTGACAGAAATTTTGGAATGATGAGACCTGAAGGTTATAGAAAAACAATCCGTCTAATGGATTTAGCTGATAGATTTCAAATACCGATAGTTATATTCATAGATACACCTGGAGCTTATCCGGGAGTGGGTGCTGAGGAACGAGGTCAAGCAGAGGCAATTGCAAGATCCATAGAATGTTGCATGAAGTTAAAAGTTCCAACAATATCAATTATTATTGGAGAAGGTGGTTCTGGTGGTGCTATAGCTCTAGCCTCTTCAAGCAAAGTCTTAATGTTAGAAAATGCAATTTATTCAGTTATCTCACCCGAAGGGTGTGCAACAATTTTATGGAGAGATCCAAAAAAAATGCTTGATGCCGCTAAAGCCATGAAACTTTCCGCAAGAGACTTATTAGAACTTAATGTGATCGATGAAATAATAAAAGAACCTACTGGTGGCGCACATAGAGATAAAGATTTAATTTTGAAAAATGTTGAAGACTCATTGTCAAAAAGTTTGGATTACTTCCAATCTATGTCAGGTGAAGAAATTTTTGATAATAGAAAAAACAAATTTCTGAAAATAGGTAGAAACCAAGGATTTGCAGAGGATACAACTGACCTAAGTTCTTTAAAGGCTCCACAAAATGAGACTCTAAAAATTATATTTTCAAAAAAACTACTAATACCTTTTTTGGGCATTCTGATTTTAATTATAGTATTAATTTTTTCATAATTTTCCACAGCACTTTTTATATTTTTTCCCTGAACCACAAGGACAAGGTTCATTTCTTTTTATTTTTTTATTAATTTGGTTAATTGATTTTTTTTTATTAGTATCGTCTTCAAATTTATTACTTGATGTTTCAACAAATTTAAGATTCATAAGTACATTAATGTAGTCTTGCTTAAGTTTTTTTAATAAATTTTCAAATAAAGTAAAAGCCTCTTTCTTATATTCAATAAGAGGATCTCTTTGCCCATAAGATCTTAATCCTATAACCTGGCGCAATTGCTCTAGATATTGTATATGAGATTTCCAGTTAATATCAATTGATTGTAAAAAAATTCTTTTTTCTATTTGTTTTGCTTGATTTATACCCAAGAGTTTAATTCTCTCATCTCTTGTTTCATAAAATTTATCAGAAATTAATTTAGTCAACTCATCATCCTTTTTTTTTAATAAATCATCTAATTCGTCTTCTCCGAAATTTTTACCCATAAGAGTTTTGATTTGACCTTCAAAGTATGTACTTTTTGGATTTGCAATTTTTTGAATTTTTAAATCAATTAAATCTTTTTTTATTTCGTCTAAAAAACCTTCAGAATAATCAAAAATCTTTTCACTATCCATTGCCTCCTTTCTTTGCGAAAAAATCACATGTCTTTGATCGTTTAACACATTATCGAATTTTATAAGGGTTTTTCTTATATCAAAGTTTCTTGCCTCTACCTTTTGCTGGGCTCTTTCTAGAGCTTTATTAATCCAAGGATGATCGATACTTTCACCATCTTTCAGGCCTAATTTTTCAAGCATATTATTCATTGAGTCTGACCCAAAAATTCTCATTAAATCATCCTCTAAACTTACATAAAAAATTGAACTTCCTTCATCACCTTGTCGCCCCGATCTTCCTCTTGCTTGATTATCAACTCTGCGAGATTCCATTCTTTCTGTTCCAATTACAAATAAACCACCAAGTAATTTAATTTTTTCTCTCTCTTGCGTTAATCTTTGATTTTCTTTATTGTCTTTTTTCCCACCTAGCTGAATATCCACACCTCTTCCTGAAATACTTGTTGTTATTATCACAGACCCTTCTTTACCGGCATTTGAGATAATTTCAGCTTCATTTTCATGATTTTTTGCATTTAACACAACATGATTAATTTTCTCTTTATCTAATAATTTTGAGTAAATCTCAGATTTGTTAATACTAGATGTGAAGACTAATAGTGGTTGTCCAATTTTATTAAGATCGATAATTTTCTTAACTATAGCATCATTTTTTTCTTTTTCAGTTCTAAAAATTTGATCATTAAAATCTTTTCTTATCATTTTTTTATTTGTTGGTATTACAACTACCGGCAAATTATAAATCTCAAAAAATTCTTCAGATTCTGTTATTGCTGTTCCGGTGCAACCAGATATTTTTTTATAGAGTTTAAAATAATTTTGATAAGTTATTGAGGCTAATGTTTGATTTTCAGCTTGAATTTCGATTTTCTCTTTAGCCTCTAAAGCCTGATGTAAACCATCACCAAATCGTCTGCCCTCAAGAATTCTTCCAGTAAGTTCATCGATAATCTTTAAAGAGTTTTCTTTAACAATATAATCCTTTCCTTTCTCAAATAAATGGTTAGCTCTTAATGCTTGATTTACATGATGTACCAAACTCAAGTTTTCTGGATCATAAAAATTATTATTTTTTAATATGCCCGTATCAGAAAAAATTTTTTCTACATTATTTATTCCATCATTAGTTAATAAAATATTTTTATCTTTTTCGTCAATTTCATAATCGGTTGTGTTTAATCTTTTAACTAATTTATCTATAGCAAGATATTTGTTAGTTTTATCTTCGGCAGCACCTGAAATAATTAAAGGGGTTCTGGCCTCATCAATTAAACAAGAGTCGATCTCATCGACTATTGAGAAAAAATGTTCCCTTTGAACCATTTCATCCTTGGAATATTTCATGTTGTCTCTTAGGTAATCAAAACCTAATTCACTATTAGTTGCATAGGTAATATCGCAATAATAGTTTTTTTTTCTTTCATCATCATTTTGAATATTATTTATGTAACCAGAGGTCATTCCTAAAAAATTATAAATTTTTCCCATTTCAAAGCAGTCTCTTTTTGCCAAATAATCGTTCACTGTAACAATATGAACTCCTTTTTCAAAAAGAGCATTTAAGTATGCTGCTAGTGTTATTGTCAGTGTCTTACCCTCTCCTGTTCGCATTTCAGCAATTTTCATCTCGTGTAATACTATCCCCCCGATAATTTGAACGTCAAAGTGCCTTTCATTCCTAACCCTTCTAGATGCCTCTCTTACAAGCGCAAAAGCTTCCGGCAACAATTCATTTATTTGAATGCCATTTTTTAATTTGTTTTTAAATTCTCTGGTTTTATCTGGAAATTCGTTATCTTTGAGTTTTTTTGTATTTTCTTCTAAGGAATTTATTTTTTGAGTGATTTTTTGTAATCTGTCTATTTCTTTTTGATTACTTGATTTAATGAATTTTGTAATAAGGTTTAAAGGATTAAACATTAGTTTTTGATTTATTATTTACTTATATCCTTTAATATAATTAATAAATAAATATTTTAAATACCATGGGAATAAATTTACCTAATTTTTTATTATCTAAATCAAAAAATAAGAGAATGTTAGAATATCAAGATTTAGATCATATTGATGGTGTCTCAATTTCCAGTGTATGTGCAAATCTTTATAAAAACATTAGAGATGACTTAGTAATGTTTTATTTTAGAGATGGAGCGAACTATGCTTCAGTTTATACTCAATCAAAAATTATCTCTGAAAATATTAAGTGGAACTTAAATCAAAATTCGAAAAAAATATATTCACTTTTAGTTAATACTAGAAATGCAAATTGTTTTACAGGCAAACAGGGATATAAGAGCCTCGAAAAAATTGCAGACCAAATATCACAGAAGCTTAGTGAAAAACAAAAGGAAGACGAAGATAATCCAAAACTAATTAAACAGAAAGAGATAATATTTGGTTGTACTGGCACAATTGGGGAAATTTTTCCAGAGGAAAAGATTCTAAATAAGATATCGGCCCTAGTAAAAAACATTAGATACACTCAAAATAAGTACATATGGATGAAAGCGGCCCTAGGTATTATGACAACCGATACACAACCGAAAATGTCTATGGAAAATTGTAAAATTGCTGGTAGCTCTGTTAAAATTTTTGGTATTGCAAAGGGGTCCGGAATGATTCAACCCAATATGGCTACTACACTGGCTTATATCTTTACAGATGCGGATATATCAAATGAAATTTTGAAAAAACTTCTTAAAAAAAATATTGCGACTACTTTTAATGCAATCAGCTGTGATAGTGACACAAGCACTAATGATATGCTTTGTATTTTTTCAACTGGTAAAGTAAAACATCCTAAAATTAAAAATTATAACGATAAAAGAGTCAGAGACTTTGAGGAGGCATTAAAAAAAGTTTTATTAAATTTAGCCAAAAGAGTTGTTTCGGATGGTGAAGGGGCATCAAAATTTATAACTATTAATGTTGAAAATTGTAAGAGTGAGGATGATGCAAAGAAGATTGGTTTTTCTGTCGCTAACTCTCCATTAGTAAAAACTGCTATTGCAGGTGAGGATCCAAATTGGGGTCGAATAGTAATGGCAATTGGAAAATCCAATGTTTTAATAGATCTAGAAAAGTTATCAATAAAGTTTGGAGAATTTTCCATAATTAGTAATGGAAAATTAAATTTAAATTATAATGAAACAGATATTATAAATTACATGAAAAATGACAATATTGATATCAATATAAATATTTTTAAAGGTTCAAAAAAATTTACCACTTATACCATGGATCTAACCAAAAAATACATTGAAATTAATTCAGATTATAGAAGTTAATTGCATTGAAATATTCTATTGAATAATTAAATATTTATTATGATCAAATATAAATTAAAATGTAAGAAATGTTCATTATTATTCGATAGTTGGTTTGCATCCTCAGAAGAATATGAAAAACTAAAGAAAAAAAAATATTTAAATTGTCATAAATGTGGATCAATAAAAATTGAAAAAACTCTAATGGCACCAAAATTAATAAATAAATCTTGGAAAAAAAATATCTTCACCAAAGATAATAAATACTCAAAAATTGACGAAAAGATTAAAGAATACCAAAAATTTATTAAAAAAAACTTTGAGTATGTGGGTGAAAATTTTGCTTATGAAGCGCGATCTATTCATTATAAAAATAAAAAAAAGAATAAAGGAATTTACGGAACCGCATCAAAGCAGGAAATTAAAGATTTGAGTGATGAGGGAATTAAAACAGAGATTATTCCATGGATTGAAGATAAGAATAATTAATTCTAATTATATTTTAGTAAATTTCGCAATATAATTCACTGAATTGTCAGCACTTAATTGCCAATTGTTTGTAATCAAATTAAATTTCACACCTCTTAATTCATTTAAAGTAAGGTTATATTTTTTTGTAATTTTTATTAGCTCTTCAGGCTTAACAAACTTGCTCCACTTATGCGTGCCAATTGGAAGCCACTTAAGTATATATTCGGCGCCAACGATAGCAAAAATATAAGATTTTAGAGTTTTATTTAAGGTCGCAACAAACATGATGCCATTCTCTTTTAATAATTTTGAGCATGATTCCAGAAAAAAATCTACATCCTCAACATGTTCAATAATCTCCATATTCAATATTACATCAAACTTTATATCCGTTTTAAATTTTTCAGGGGATGAACAAAAATACTCAATATTTAAGTTACTCTTTTTTGCATGAATTTTCGCTACCTCAATGTTTTTTTCAGAAGCGTCCATTCCAAAAACTTCAGCACCAAGTCTTGACATTGGTTCAGATAACAATCCTCCACCACAACCTATATCTAAAATTTTGATACCAGAAAGAATTTTATCTTTTCCTTGAAGATTAAAATTCTTGATAATATTTTCTTTTAAATAAGAAATTCTTATTGGATTAAAATTATGTAATGGTTTAAATTTTCCTTTGGGATCCCACCATTCTTCAGCAATTTTAGAAAATTTTTCTATTTCTTTTTTATTAATTGTGTTAGTTTTCATATTAAGTAAACTTTATATTCAAGATGAATTTAATCAATATCTTAATTTAAAAAATAACTATTCATGAAAATTGTAGTTTTAAAATTTGGTGGAACATCTGTTGGAAGTATCGAGAGAATTAAAAAAGTTGTTAAGATTATTAATTCTTACCATAAAAAAAGATATAAAATTATTGTAGTGTCTTCAGCGATGAGTGGAGTGACAAATGATTTAATAAGTAAATCAAAAGAGATAAGTGAAAATTTCTTATCCTCAGAGTATGATGTTCTTGTATCGTCTGGTGAACAAGTTGCATGTTCTTTAATTGCAGCAAGATTATCACATATTGGGCTCAAATCGCGATCTTGGTTATCTTGGCAAATACCTATTATAACAAATAGTACTCATAAAAACGCTAAAATTTTATCTATCTATAAAAAAAAAATTTTAGACTATCTCAAAGTGGGAGGCATTCCTATAGTTGCCGGTTTCCAAGGAATTGATATTAATTCGAGAATAACAACCATTGGAAGAGGAGGATCTGATGCAAGCGCAATCATGTTGTCTAAATTTTTTGAAGCAGAAAAATGTATAATTTACACTGATGTTGAAGGAGTTTACACAACTGATCCAAACAAATTAAAAAAAGCAAAAAAGATAAAAGTAATTTCCTATGAAGAAATGTTAGAAATGGCATCATTAGGCGCTAAAGTTATGCAACCAGTTTCAATCCAGGACGCGCGTTTAAATAGGATTAATATTGAGGTAAAATCTTCATTTAAAAATAAACCTGGTACTCTAATCACAAAGAGAAAAAATATTGTTAACAATAAAATTATCGCTGGCATTTCATCGACCCAAAATGATGCCAAAGTCACTTTAGTAGGTGTTAAGGATAAACCTGGAGTTGCTGCAATGATTTTTAAACCTTTGTCAAAAAATTTAATTAATGTTGATATGGTTGTTCAAAATATTTCAGCTAATGGTAAAGAAACGGACTTAACATTTACTATTAAAGCTGATGATTTAAATAAGACTAAAAAAATAATCGAAGCTAACAAAAATATTAAATTTAGAAAATTATTATTAAAGAAAGATGTATCCAAAGTTTCAATTATAGGAGTTGGAATGGTTACAACACCAGGAGTGACATTTCGAATGTTCCAGTCTCTCGCAAAAAAAAATATAAATATTCAAGTTATTTCAACTTCCGAAATCAAAATATCAGTAATAATTGACAAAAGTAAAACTAAAAAGGCATTAATTGCTTTACATAAAGAATTTAAATTAGATAATTAATAATGAGCATAAGACCCTATAGAGATATCAAAAGACGTAAAACCAAAGAAATTAAAGTTGGAAAAGTAAAAGTGGGTGGAGATAACCCAATCTCGGTTCAGTCTATGACAAATACTTTAACTACAAACATTAAAGCTACTATAAACCAAATAAATGAAATTCATAATGAAGGTGCTGATATTGTAAGAGTTTCTTGTCCCGACGAGAACTCAACAAAAGCTCTTAAAGAGATTGTAAAACATGTCAATGTACCAATAGTTGCAGATATCCATTTTCATTTTAAAAGAGCGATAGAGGCAGCTGAGAATGGAGCTAGTTGTTTAAGAATAAATCCTGGAAATATTGGAAGTATAAGTAGAATTAAAGAGGTGGTAAAAGCCGCCTCTGCAAATAATTGTTCTATTAGGGTTGGTGTTAACGCAGGCTCATTAGAAAAAGATATTTTAGAAAAATTTAAAGAGCCTTGCCCAGAAGCATTAGTTGAAAGTGCTCTTAGAAATATAAAAATCCTAGAGAATGAAAACTTCGATAATTTAAAAATAAGTGTTAAATCTTCAGATATTTTTTTATCAATCGAAGCTTATCGACAGCTCTCAAAAAGAATTGATTATCCTCTACACCTAGGGATAACAGAAGCAGGAGGTTTTGTGTCAGGAAGCATAAAATCATCTATTGGATTAGGAACATTACTTTTAGAGGGTATAGGCGATACGATTAGAATATCTTTATCTGATGACCCAGTAAAAGAGGTCAAAATTGGAAACGAAATACTCAAATCATTAAATCTGAGAGAAAGAGGAGTAAAAATAATTTCTTGTCCATCTTGTGCTAGACAAGGTTTTCAGGTGATCGAAACTGTTAAAATTCTTGAAAAAAGACTTTCACACATTACTAAACCTGTAACACTCTCGATAATTGGTTGTGTGGTTAATGGTCCAGGGGAAGCCGCGATGACAGACGTTGGGATCACTGGTGGGATGAAGGGAAGTAACATGCTCTATTTATCCGGAGTACAATCAGAAAAAGTTTTAACGAATGATATGATTGAAAAAGTTGTGTCTGAGGTAGAAAAAAAAGCCTCAGAGTTTGAAAAAAGTTAAGATGATACCCAATAAAACTATCCAAGATTTGATTACCAAACACTCAAATTTAGAAAAGGAACTATCCTTAGGAAATATTGATAAAAAATTTTTTGCTGAAAAATCAAAAGAATATTCAGATTTAAATGAGATAATTAATGAAGCAAAAGAATATTTATCATTTGAACAAGATAAAAGTGAGCTAGAAAAAATTTTAGGCGATCAAAATTCTGATGTTGAGTTATCGAAAATGGCTGAAATTGAGCTCAATGATTTAGAAATACAATATAAAAAAAATGAGAAAAAATTAAAATTATTTTTATTACCTAAAGATGAAGCTGATAAAAAAAATGCAATTATTGAAATAAGAGCAGGCACTGGGGGTCTCGAAGCTAGTTTATTTGCGTCTGACCTTTTTAAAATGTATGAAAAAGTGAGTAATAAAAAAAAATGGTTTTTAGAAATAATATCAATTTCAAAAAGCGAGGCTGGAGGATTAAAAGAGGTTATCGCATCTATAAAAGGTATCAATATTTATTCTACTCTTAAATATGAAAGTGGCGTTCATAGAGTTCAAAGAGTCCCAGATACAGAAACTCAAGGAAGGGTGCACACCTCGGCTGCTACTGTAGCTGTGCTGCCTGAAGCTGAGGAAGTTGATTTGAAAATAAATGAGTCTGATTTACGAATAGATGTTTTTAGAGCTGGTGGACCTGGTGGACAATCGGTAAATACAACAGATAGTGCGGTAAGAATTACACACATTCCTAGTGGAATTTCTGTTTCTCAACAAGATGAAAAATCACAACACAAGAATAAGGCTAAGGGTTTAAAAATCTTAAGAGCAAGGTTATATGAGTTAGAGAGATCTAGAATTGATCAAGAAAGATCAAAAGAAAGAAAAAGTAAAATTGGAACAGGTGATAGGTCTGAGCGAATAAGAACCTATAATTTTCCTCAAGGAAGAGTAACAGATCACAGAATCAATTTAACTTTGCATAAACTCGAAGAGTTCTTAGAGGGAGAAGCCTTTGAAGAGATGATCGAGTCTTTATCATTAAAAGCTCAGGAAGAAAGTTTAAATAATCTTTAAAAGATATATGAATATTTTTGACGCAATTAAAATTGGAGACAGTATATTAAAAAAAAATGGTATTAAGTCCTATAAACTTGATAGTGAAATTCTAATGTCTCAAGTTTTAGATAAAAGCCGAGTAGATATAATTTTAAACTCTGATACAAAGTTATCAGATAAAGAAACTATTACTTATAATAATTTAATTAAACAAAGATCAAAAAAGAAACCAATCGCGCATTTAACTGGTAAAAAAGAATTTTGGAAATATGAATTTTATGTAACTAAAGATGTTCTTATTCCAAGACCAGATACAGAGATTATTGTTGAGCAAGTTATCAAATTAACCAAAAAAAAATCAAGGATAAAAATATTGGATATTGGTATAGGATCAGGATGCATCCTTTTATCTATTTTGAAAGAGAAGAAGGGTTTTTATGGAACAGGGGTTGATATTTGTAAGAAAACTCTTGATATTTGTAAGGCGAACGTTAAAGAACTTGATTTGATTGATAGAGTAAAATTGTTTAAATCAGATATTGACAATTTTAATTATGGCAAATATGATTTAATTGTATCTAACCCTCCATACATCAAGAAATTTGACTTGAAGTATTTGGATAGAGATGTTTATGATTACGAGCCAAAATCAGCTTTAGATGGAGGTTTAGATGGGTTATCGATAATAAAAAAAGTTATTTATAATTCGTCTAGGCTTATAAAAAGAAATGGCATATTAATTCTTGAGATAGCTTTTGATCAAAGTGATAAGGTGAAAAAAATTTTAAGAAGAAATGGATATTATATTTTAGATGTTGTTAAAGACTTAGCCAAGAATAACAGATGTATAATCGGCATTAAAAAATAAAATTATGGTAACTTTTAGAAATAACAATACAAGAAGAAATAACTTTAGAAGAAATGATAGAACTTTCAAAGTTAATGGCGACAGGAATAAATTCAATAACAATTTTTCAAATAATGATGCTTTTCAACGAAAGGTTTCTGGAAGAAATAATCACAATGCATCAAAATTAATCGAGAAATACAACAATTTAGCTAGAGAAGCATTATCTACTGGTGATAAAATTTTATCTGAAAATTATTTTCAACATGCTGATCACTTTACGAGAGTATTAAGCGAGAGAGAAACTCAAAAGAAAACAATTGATAATAAATCATCAAACCTTGATGAAAAAAGTTTTTTAAAAAAGCTTGATAAGCAAAGTGAGAATTTTTCTAAAAACGAAGAGTCAGAAAATAATAAAATCGAACAAAATAAAATTAATTTAAACCAATAATTTTTTCTGACTTTAGAACATCCAATTTTATTTTTGAAGTCTCAAAAAGTCTCCTCTCTTTGCCTTTTAATATTTTTCCAGATGGCAATCTAAGAGTCTGGGAATTTATTTTTTTTCCATTTACAATAACTTCATAATGAAGATGTGGTCCAGTTGATTTACCCGTAGAACCAACAAACCCAATTGTTTGACCTTGCTTTACTCTTACTCCACTTCTAATTCCACTGGCAAACTTTGACATATGAGCGTAAACTGTTTGGTAGGTAGAGTTATGTTTAATCACTACACAATTTCCTCCACCCCCACACCATCCTGCTTTTTTTATAACACCATTGCCAGAGGCCATTATTGGAGTTCCTAATGGGGCTGCAAAATCAGTTCCCCTATGCATTTTATTAAATCCATCTATTGGATGTTTTCTCATTCCAAATGGTGATGACAATCTTGCTCCATTAATTGGTGTTTTCATTAAAGCTTTTTGACTGCTTTTTCCATTTTTATCAAAATGACCTTTAAGATTTTTTGATGAAAAAAAATATAAAGGTTTATCTTTTCCACTCAATTTTAAATTTGCAAAAAGAATTTCTCCAGTCTCAACTATTTTTTTGTTATCATCTTTAAATATTTCGTACATTATTTGAAAACTGTCACGTTTTTTAATATCTCTCTGAAAATCAACCTCGAACCCATAAATTCTGGCAAATTCAATTATAGTGTTTATTGGAACTTTCTTTTTTGAGGCTGATTTATACAAACTGTTTAGAATTATATTTTCTTTATAAACGATTTCTTTATTTAATTTTGTTAAAATGATTTCTTGGTTAAAATCACTTTTTCCATCGTTTTTTGT
>CACBOA010000011.1 GCA_902540785.1 uncultured Pelagibacteraceae bacterium | reverse complement strand
AATAAATTTTTTTAAAAGCTTTTGGCTGGAAAGTGGTATTGTAGAAAATATTCAATCATTATTTCTTTTTTTTTCAATTTGTTTTTTAATCAAGGCAAAGTTTTTTTACAAAAATATTAAAATCATTAATTATTTTTTGGTAATAAAGATATTGGCATTATTTTATTATCTTGGTGAAGAGGTAAGTTGGGGACAACATTTTTTTAAGTGGCAATCAATTGATTTTTTTCTTGAAAATAACTTGCAGCAGGAAACTAATATCCACAATATATCAAATATATTTGATCAATTACCCAGATCTTTAGTTTTGATATGGTGTATATTTACAGTACCCATTTTATTACTAATTAACAAATTTAACAAATTTAATAAGAATTATTTATTGATTTTATGTCCGGATAAGAATTTAATTTTTATTTCATTATTATTGATTATTTTTGTTTTTCCAGAGATGATTATTGATAAATTTGATTTATTGTCTTCTCATATAACCTATACAAGTGATGGAATAACGCACCCTTCATCAAATAACGAACAAAAATTTTTCATGTTAATAACATTTAATTTTACAAGATTATCTGAGTTACAAGAATATATATTTACATGTTACTTTTTATTTTACTCGATGGCGATCAGTAAAAAAGTTTAAAATTTGAATTTTTGATATTTTTTATATTTAGAAAAAAAACTGAAAATTTATTGATAAGTTTTTTTTAATTAATAAGATTGTAAATATCGTAAATCTGATTTTGGCATGTTCTACCAAATTCCAGGTATTAATTAATGACCTGGAAAATCTATTAAGTTTTCAACTTTATGATGATTCTTAATTAATCTATCAGCCCCACCTAAATCAAATAAATTTATAACAAAAATGAATGCTGCAACTTTGGCGTCTGACATTTTAATCAATTTTGCAGCTGCCTCAGCTGTCCCTCCAGTAGCAATTAAATCATCAATGATTAAAACATTATCATTTTTTTCAATAGAGTCTTTATGAACTTCGATTGTTGCTGTTCCATATTCTAATTCGAAATCGACAGAATGAACTTCCGCAGGAAGCTTATTCTTTTTTCTAAGCATAATAAAAGGTTTTTTTAAAATATAAGAAACCGCTGATGCGAAAACAAATCCTCGTGATTCAATTGCTGCAATTTTATCAAAATCATATTTTTTAGACCTTTCAACTATTTGACTAATTGCCTCTGCAAACGCATCTTTATCTTTTATTAGTGTAGTAATATCTCTGAAAAGAATCCCTTTTTTTGGGTAGTCTTGAATGGATCTTATAAAATCTTTTAAATTCATAATAAGTAATTATTGAAGTATAAATAATTTAAATTTTAAACATGACAAGGAATAAATTAGCAATAATTGGTGGAAGTGGTCTTTATGATGTAGAGGAATTTACTGATAGGGAATTAATGGATGTGAATACTCCATGGGGTAAGCCATCTGATGAAATTTTAAAAACAATTTATAAAAATAAAGAAGTTTATTTCCTACCAAGACATGGAAGAGGACATTTTATTTCACCATCAAACATTAATTTTAGAGCAAATATTGATGCTCTTAAACAGTTAGGTGTAACTGATATTGTATCCGTTTCAGCAGTTGGGTCATTAAAAGAGGATTTGCCCCCTGGAAAATTTGTTATTGTTGATCAATTTATTGATCGAACTTTTGCAAGAAATAAAACATTTTTTGATAATGAAATAGTTGCTCACGTTTCTATGGCTCATCCTACATCTAATGGATTAATGAATGCATGTGAGGAAGCTGTAAAAAAAGAAAAAATTGAATATCAAAGAAATGGCACATATGTTGTTATGGAAGGACCTCAATTTTCAACATTAGCAGAGTCAAATTTATATAGATCTTGGAAAGCAGATGTAATTGGAATGACTAATATGCCTGAAGCAAAATTAGCTAGAGAAGCAGAAATTAGATATGCATCTGTATCAATGGTCACAGACTATGATTGCTGGCATCCTGATCATGAAAACGTTGATGTTCAACAAGTTGTAAAAGTTTTATTAGGTAATGCTGCTAAAGCAAAAAATATGATTAAAAACTTAATAGAAAACTTTGAAAGTCATATTGATCCTAATGATCCAACCAATAATTGTTTAGATGTTGCAATTATTACAGCACCTGAAAAAAGAACAAAAAAAACAATAGAAAAACTTAAAACTGTTGCTGGTAGAGTTTTAAATCAATGAGAATAGAAGGAAAAGAATATCGTACTATTTGGTTTGAAAATAATGTTGTAAAAATTATTGATCAAACAAAACTTCCACATCAATTTATTATTAAAGACCTTAAAACAGTTAAAGACTCAATAAATGCGATTAAGACAATGGAAGTAAGAGGCGCACCTCTTATAGGAGCTACAGCAGCTTATGGAATGGTTTTAGCTATAATTGAAAATAATGATCAACCATTTTTAAAGAAATCTGCTGAAGATTTAATTAGTTCAAGACCAACAGCGATAAATTTAAAGTGGGCTGTTGATAGAATGATGAATAAATTATCAGGTGTTAATAGTGATAAAATCCTAGAAATAGCCTTGAACGAAGCAAAAGACATATGTGAAGAGGATGTAAAATTTTGTGAAAATATTGGATTGAATGGACTAAAAATTATTGAGGAAATTTATAATAAAAAAAAAGATACAGTTAATATATTAACTCATTGTAATGCAGGTTGGCTTGCAACAATAAATTGGGGGACAGCATCCTCTCCAATTTATCATGCACACAAAAAAGGAATTCCCGTTCATGTCTGGGCAGATGAAACTAGACCAAGAAATCAAGGAGCAAATCTTACATCTTATGAATTAAATGAAGAAGGAATTAAAAACACAATCATTGCAGATAATACAGGCGGCATATTAATGCAAAGAGGTGAAGTTGACATGTGTATTGTTGGAACAGATAGAACTCTAGCCAATGGAGATGTTTGTAATAAGGTTGGAACTTATCTTAAAGCATTAGCAGCTCATGATAATAATATTCCTTTTTATGTTGCGCTACCAAGTTCAACGATTGACTGGAACATAAAAGATCATAAAGATATCCCAATCGAAGAGAGAAATTCAGATGAATTATCTCATCTTGAAGGTCTAGATGAAAAAGGAGAGATAAAGAAAATACAAATTTATCCAAAAAAAAGTAAAGCTATGAATTTAGCTTTTGATGTAACTCCAGCAAAATATGTTACAGGATTAATTACCGAAAAAGGTGTATGTGAGGCTTCAGAAAAAGGACTTAAAGAATTATTTAAATGAAGAATTTAGATCAAAGAAATCAGATTATAGAATATTCGTTAAAATTAAATTCTACAAATCTTTCACCTCTTAGATCAGGCAATATATCATTGAGAGGAATAGAGGATAACACAGAGGGATATTTAATTACTCCATCAGGAAAAAAATATGAAACACTTAAACCTGAGGATATTGTTTTTATGGGTTTAAATGAAGAAGAAGAAAAAAACAATTCAACCAACAAACCATCATCTGAATGGAGATTTCACCGAGATATTTATGTGAATAAAAAAGATGCTAAAGCAATTGTTCATGCTCATTCTCCACACGCAACAGCTGTATCTTCACATGGAAAACCTATTCCACCCTTTCATTATATGATCGCTCTAGCTGGTGGAGATAACATTAAATGTGCTGAATACGCTACTTTTGGAACAGAGGAATTATCCAAAAATGTTATCAAAGCTTTAGAAAATAGATATGCTTGTTTAATGTCTAATCACGGCCAGGTTGCTTTTGGAAAAAATTTAGAGGATGCATTTGAACTTGCACAAGAGATAGAAAATATTTGTCATCAATACACTATTGCTTTAAAACTAGGACAACCTAAGATACTTTCATTTGAAGAAATGAAAAAAGTTTTAGATAAGGCTAAAAACTATAAAAAAGGGTAAGATGATTAAAGTTGGGGAGCATATTACTTTAGATATTATAGGTACTACAAAAGAGTACGATCCTTCAGTTTATGAGAAAGTTATATATAAAATAGCTAAAGCAGCTAACGTAACTATTTTGAATATTTCAAAATATAAATTTGAACCTCAGGGTTTTACTATTTTAGCTTTATTGGCTGAGAGTCATATTAGTTTTCATACATTTCCAGAAAATGGAATAATTAGTTTTGATTTTTTTACCTGTGGAAAAATAAGCCCATCGGTGGCAATTGATATTATTAAAAAAGAATTTGAACACAAAAGAATTGTAAAAAAAGAATTTAATAGAGATACCCGATCTTTGTATCATGATATTTATAGCTCACCTGGTTTACAAAAATCATATGTTGTGAATGAGGTTTTAGAAGATTTTAAATCAAAAGTGGGTCAACATATAGAAATTTTAGAATTAGAGCAATTCGGAAAATCTTTGTTTATTGATGGAGAAATACAAGTAGCGGCATCAGATGAACATTTATACAGCTCAACTTTTGTTGGAGCTGGGCTTAAGTTAAATAAAAAAAATGAAAGAGCAGCAATAATTGGCGGTGGTGATGGTGGTGTAGCAAGAGAATGTATTTCAAAAAAGTTTAACTTCATTGATTGGTATGAATTAGATCCTGAAGTTGTTGAAGTTTGCAATAAACATCTTGGTGATATTGGAAAAAAAGCTACAGAAAAAAATTCTGTAAAATGTGTTTGGGGAGATGCCTTTGAAAGTATAAAGACAGTGAACGAAGATACATATGATCATATTTTTGTTGATTTAAATGATGACCAGTTTTGCATAGATCTGGCCGCTAAAAATATGGACTCTTTAGTCAGAATACTCAAGCCTAAAGGTGTTATTACTGCACAAGTTGGAAGCCAGGATAAAAAACCTCTGCAAGTTGAAAATTGGTTGAATGTATTCAATCATCATTTTGGAAATACTAATTTATCTAGAGTTTATATACCTAGTTTTGATTGTTCTTGGAATTTTTCTTCATCTATAAATCATTAATTTTTTCTTTTTAATATCCACAATCTGTGAAATAATATTTTTTTTTATTAAAGGAGATAATAATGAATATATTTAAAAAGACTATTTTTTCAGTTTTACTGTCTATATTGGTAATAGGAAACGTTAATGCTGATAAAATAAGAATTGGAACAGAGGGTGCCTATCCTCCATGGAACTCAAAAAACGAAGCAGGTAAGTTAATAGGTTTCGAAGTTGAATTAGCTTACACGCTATGTAGATACATTGGACAGCAATGTGTGATAGTTGAGCAGGATTGGGACGGAATGATACCAGCTTTAATCATGAGAAAGTTTGATGCAATAATGGCAGGTATGTCAATTACTGCAGAAAGACAAAAAGCTATTAGCTTTTCTCAAGGATATGCAGATGAAGTTGCATCTTTAGCAGTCATGAAAGGATCTAGTCTGGAAGGTTTAGATACATCTGCTGGGATAAATCTTACTAAACCAAATGCTGCAGCTAAAAAAGATCTTAAAACACTTACTGCCGCATTAGCAGGTAAAACTGTTTGTGTACAAACTGCTACAATTCACCAAAACTTTTTAGACTCTGGTGATGTAGGAAAAGTAAATGTCAGAACTTATAAGACACAAGATGAAGTTAACTTAGACTTAGCATCTGGAAGATGTGATGCTGCATTAGCTGCAGCCGTAGCATTTAGTGATTATGCAGAAAAATCTGGTAAGCCAGTTGTTTTAACTGGACCAACTTTTTCAGGCGGTGCTTTTGGAAATGGTGTTGGGGTAGGTATCAGAAAAGATGACACTGAACTTTTAAAAAAGTTTAATGCTGCAATTAATAAAGCAAGGAAGAACGGAGATATTAGTAGAATAGCTACTAAATGGTTCGGTTTTGACGCTTCTATGTAATTAAATTTTAGGTTTGGCGACTATCATGTATAGTCGCCAATCTATATGGAACTTCTAGCTTTTGGAGATACTGGTTGGGGTGATGAGTTATTTCGTGCAACCTTAATGACCATAGCTGTTTCAATAACAGCAATGTTAATCGGTTTTAGTTTCGCCGCAATTTTTACTCCTTTAAAATTATCTAAATTTAAATTTCTAAATTTAATTGCTAATATTTACACAACAGTTATCAGAGGTGTCCCTGAATTATTAGTTATTTATCTTTTCTTTTTTGGTGGGAGTGGAGCGATTATGTTTTTTGCTTCAATGTTTGGATACAACGAATACATTGAGATTAATGCGTTTGTAACAGGCTCATTTGCTATTGGTATTATATCTGGTGCTTATTCCACTGAAGTTTTTAGAGGGGCAATTCAATCGATTGATAAAGGTCAATTTGAGGCTGCAAAGGTTTTAGGATTAAGTAAATTTAAACAGTTTTATAAAATTGTTCTTCCTCAAATGCTAAGGTTAGCTATACCAAATTTAAGTAACGTTTGGCAAATTACCCTAAAAGATACATCTTTAATATCTGTAACAGGTTTAGTTGAAATAATGAGACAATCCTACATTGCTGCTGGGTCCACAAGAGACCCACTATTTTTTTATTCATTCGCTGCAGTTTTGTATTTATTACTTACTTTTATAAGCATGAAGTTAATAAATAAATTAGAAGTTAAGTACAGTAGAGGGTATTGATGGATTTTGAGTTAATGATCAATAGTTTTCCAAAGCTATTAAATGCTGCAGTAGTAACTTTGAAACTTCTATCAGTTTCTTTAATTGTTGGGTTATTTATTGGATTATTATTTGCAATTTTAAGATTAAATAAAAATATCTTTATTAATAAATTCGCTTATGGATATTCATATGTGTTTAGGGGAACTCCATTGTTGGTACAAATATTTATTATATATTTCGGATTAGGCCAGATAGAGTCTTTAAGGTCTTCTTTTTTGTGGTTAATACTTAAAGAACCTTACTGGTGTGCAATTATAGCTTTTGCGTTAAATACTGGTGCTTATACTTCTGAAATTTTAAGGTCTGCTTTTCAAACAATTAAACCAGGCATTATTGAAGCTGGAAAAAGTTTAGGTATATCTAATAAGATTATTTTTTACAAAGTTCAAATTCCTATAGCTATTAGACAATCTCTTCCCGCATATGGGAATGAAATAATACTAATGCTTAAAGGTACCTCGTTAGCAAGCACAGTTACATTGATGGATTTAACGGGCGTAGCAAAATATATAATTTCTACTACTTTTAAACCAATTGAAGTCTTTATAGTTGCAGGCGGAATTTACTTATTTATGACTTTTATAATTCATAATTTAATAAAGTTTTTGGAAAAAAAATATAGCTACTAATATTTTGTATATTCTTTAATTTCTTTGATTTTTGAGCCAGTATGATTATTAATTTCTAATTTAATTTTTGCACGATCATCATTTAAGAAGTGAACATTTCTTGAAAGTTTAATAAATTTTTCTCCAAAATCCTTTTCTTTTTCACATAATCTTTTTTCATCTTCAATTAACCAAAGTTTTGAATTTATTTCTTTTAGTGATTGATAAAGTTTCTCAAGTTTTTCATCAGACTTTACATTTTTTTCTAATTGATCTTTTAAAACAGAATGTTCGTTGTTTATAAATTTTAGCTTTTCAGTGTCTTTAATTTTTTCTTGCTTAATCTCTAAAATTGAAACTTTGTCTAAAAGTTCCCCAATTGAAACTTCGACTATAATTTTATTCATAAAATTTAATACTGTGCTATCTTGTTATAAATATGTCTAATATTTTAATTATTAAACACGGGTCATTAGGAGATATAGCTCAAGCAAGTGGTGCAATTCAAGACATATCTGAAAATCATAAAAATGACCAAATATATATGCTGACAACAAAACCCTATTTTGAATTATTTAAGAAAAATCCTTTTGTAAATGAGGTGATCTTAGACAAAAGATTACCAAAATATAATTTAATTTATCTATATTTTCTAATGAGAGAGCTTAAGAAGTATAATTTTTCAAGGGTGTTTGATCTTCAAAATTCATCAAGAACTTCTTTTTATAAGAGTATACTTTTTCCAAAAGCTAATAAAGATACTTGGTCTAGCACTAAAACAACTTTACCAGCAGAAATAAATAAAGAAAAATTTGATAAAGACTCAGTATTAAATAGATTTGATTATCAGCTAAAAGAGTCTGGTTTAAATACTATTAACACACTTAAACCTAACTTTAGTTGGGCTTGTTCTGAAATTAACGAAATAAAAAATAAATATGACTTACAAAAATATATTTTATTATTTCCTTTTTGTTCACCACATCTATCAGTTAAAAAATGGCCTTATTACGATAAACTGATTGGATTGATTAAAGATAAGTTTGGCTCAGAATATAAAGTTATAACAGCACCTGGACCTAATGAAATAGATGATGCTAGAAAATTTGATGCAATAAGTGTTCTTGATAATGATAAAGCCTTGAATTTATCTCAGTTAACATCTCTTATCAAAGAGAGCTCCTTTATTGTTGCTAATGATACTGGTCCTGCTCATATAGCTGCTCATGTTGCAGCAAAAGGTTTAACTCTATTTGGAAAACATACAACTGCACATAAAGTTAGTATCGAAAGAGAAAATTTTAAAGCAATACAGGTAACTGATTTAAATAATTTAAGTGCTGGTAAAGTTTTTGAAAGGTTATTAAACTTATTGTAAGATTTTTTTATATTCTTCTATAGTATTAGACCAATTAAATTTAGAAGAATATTCTTTTGCATTTTTACCTAACTCTGAATATTTTTTATTCTCTAACATGGAATTTAAAGAAGAATAAATATCTTCTAGCTCATTTCCATCACAAATTAATCCTGTTGTGTCATGCTTGATAGCATCTGAGGCACCTCCATCTTTACCACCAAGAGAAGCAACACCATACTGAGCAGCTTCTACGTATGCTATTCCGAATCCTTCAACAGACTTTTTGTGAATAATTGATGGCATCACAAAGATATTTGATTTTGCTATTAAAGCATTTTTTAAATCTTCACTAATTTCTTTGAAAAACATTACTTGAGAACTTAAATCAAGCTGTTTTACTAATTCTTTAATATTTTTTTCCTCATCTCCATAACCTATACAAATATAGACTATATCTGGATAAATTTGTTTTAAGTTTCTTAAAGCCATTAATACTTTTTCATGATTTTTCCTTTTATCAAATCTTGAGACAGTAATTAAGCGTGGCGTTTTTATTTTGAGTAAACTTTCAACTTTATCTAAAGATTTCTTATTTAGGTCTTTAGGAGGATTTACTCCAGGATTTATAACAACGATTTTTTCAGGATTTAAGCCAATATTAATAGCTAGGTTCTTTGTATATTCAGAGTTAGCAACTATTTTTTCGACTTTATCAAACACTTTCATAATCCTTTTATTTTGGTAACTATCTTTTGGATGATTAATTTCTTTACCGTGTATCAAGCAATATTTCTTCTTATTAGATTTAATTAATTCTAAACTTTTCCAATGGTCAGCTATAATTCCTTGAACTTTATTATCTTTGAGAAACTCATTAATTAATTGGGCTTTTCTAATTTTTCTTAAAAATTTAAGACCACCAACTCTTTCAATAGAAAAATTTACGTCTTCATCAAATTCTTTGTGATTTTCATAATAATCAGCAAAAACTTTAATCATAAAGTTTTTTGACATCTCTCGTGCGAGACCCCACATTAAACTTTGCATTCCACCAATTTCTGGTGGAAAAGATCTTGTAGCGATTAAATACATTAATTAGTTTTCCACTTAATACCACAGCCAGCACTCGGGACTTGACTCTCTGGCCCTTTGCCAGTTTCGGCTATTTGTCTCATAGCTTTTAATAAGTCACTATCCCCATCTCTTACAGGAATTAAGTTTTTTAATTCTCTTAGTCTGCCTCTATATTGAAGCTCCAAGTTTTTATTATAGCCAAAAAAGTCAGGCGTGCATACTGCATCATAAGTTTTAGCGACCTCTTGTGACTCATCACTTAAATACGGAAAACTAAATTGGTTTTTTTTGGCAAATTCGATCATATTATCAAATGAATCCTCTGGATAATTTTCTGCATCATTAGCACATATAGCTACTGAATTAATACCTAACTCTTTTAATTTGTTACAATCATCAACAATATCTTTGGTCACTGCTTTGACGTATGGGCAGTGGTTACAAATGAACATTATTAAAGTTCCGTTTTCACCTTTAATGTCATTTAGAGAAATAATTTTATTTTCTGTAGATTTTAACCTAAAGTCATGAGCCTTTTGGCCGAAATCACATATTGGAGTTTGTAATGGCATAATGTAATAATATATAAATTATGTTTTACGATTTAAAAGATAAAAAACCAAAAAACTCTGGCGAAAATTGGGTGGCTCCAAATGCAGTAGTCATTGGCGATGTTACTTTAGAAAAAAATACTAGCGTTTGGTTTAATGCAACTTTAAGAGGCGATATTGAAAATATTCATATAGGTGAGGGATCAAACGTTCAAGATGGATGTGTTCTGCATACAGACCCAGGCTGCCCTTTAAAAGTTGGAAAAGATGTAACCGTTGGACACCTTGTTATGCTTCATGGATGTACAGTTGGAGATAATAGTTTAATAGGCATCGGTGCAGTGATTCTAAATAATGCTAAGATCGGTAAAAATTGTATTATAGGTGCAAAAGCTTTAATCACAGAAAACAAAGTAATTCCTGATAATTCACTAGTCGTTGGTTCACCAGGTAAGGTTGTAAGAGAAGTGACCGAAGAAGAAAAAAAAGCTGTTTGGGAAAACACTAAGCATTACCAAGACAACTGGAAAAAATATTCAAAGTCTATATTTTAATTTTTATGCCAACTTATACAATTACAAATTCAAATTTTAATATTTCCTCTAAACAACAAAAAAAATTAGCTGAAGGAATTACAAAAGTTCATAATGTAGTAACTGGTGCGAATACATATTTTGCTCAAGTGATATTTAACAAAACAAAAAAAAATAATCATTTTATGGGTGGAAAAAAAGTCAAGGAGCCATCTTTATTTTTACTTGGGCAAATAAGAGCAGGTCGATCAAAAGAGGTGAAAGACAAATTAATTTCAGATTTAAAACATGTATTAGTAAAAAATTCTAAATTAGATGAAACCCAAGTATGGGTTTACATTAATGATCTTCCTCCTTCTCAAATGATTGAGTATGGTGCAGTTTTACCAGAGTCGGGGAAAGAGAAAGAGTGGTTTGCAAATTTGCCCATTAAATTAAAGAAAAAATTAGCAGCTATTGAAAAATAATTTAAGGAACTAACCAGCTTTCTTTTTTATTTTCCAAATCAAACTTAGCTCTTCGATGTCCTTTTGCTGCAAGATATAGCCATTCAACAGATTGAATTTTACATTTAATTACAGTGAAATTTTTATAACCTTCCTCACTTTGTTCCATTGTGTAATCAAAATCTTCTAATTTAGATATCATTCCAGAAGTTGGATTTTCTGAAGTAGTTCCAGGAGGGCTATCGGTCAAATAACATCTTCTACTTATATGCTGAGTTTTCTTCCATGACTCTTCAGTTGTAGAATTTTGATTATTAACTTCACATTCTACTTTTACTCTTAATTGTATCTTTTCTTCTTTATCATAAAATACTAGTGAAGCTTTATTATTTTTTTTTAGAATATCGACTTTAGGAGATCTTAAGTCTGTATGAAATTGCAA
The DNA here is from genome assembly GCA_902540785.1 of uncultured Pelagibacteraceae bacterium. Lineage (GTDB taxonomy): Bacteria > Pseudomonadota > Alphaproteobacteria > Pelagibacterales > Pelagibacteraceae > Pelagibacter. The sequence goes on along the minus strand of CACBOA010000011.1, from coordinate 9,523 downwards.
TAGATTGCTTGCTCTATCTGATTTACGTAAAACAACAATTCTACCATCTACTTCATCTTGGTGAGCACAAATAAAAACTGGAATTCTAAATGGCGAAGCTCTATTAGTCACTGCATCATCTAACATTGACCAGTACTTATTTTGAATTTCAGCTAAATCTTCATAGTATGCTGGTTGCATACATTACTTTCTAAATCTTTTAATTAAACTTGATGTATCCCAACGATTACCCCCCATGCCTTGAACTTCTCCATAGTATTTATCAACAAGTTCAGTAACAGGTAATAATGATCCATTGTTTTTTGCTTCATCCATTGCAATCTTTAAATCTTTCCTCATCCAATCGACTGCAAAACCAAAATCAAACTTATCATCAATCATTGTCTTGTATCTATTTTCCATTTGCCATGATTGAGCTGCACCTTTTGAAATAACTTCAATTACATCTTCCATATTCAGTCCAGCTTTCATACCAAAGTTAATTGCTTCAGATAAACCCTGAACTAAACCAGCAATACAAATTTGATTAACCATTTTGGCAAGTTGGCCATTGCCAGCACTACCCAGTAGCTTCATCTTTTTACTGTAACAATCTATTTTATCTTTTGCTTTATCAAAATCAGCTTGATCACCACCAATCATTACGGTTAGTGCGCCATTCTCTGCACCGGCTTGTCCTCCAGATACAGGTGCATCTAATGCGCCAAAATTATTTTTTTTTGCGTAATCATAAATCTCTCTTGCAATAGTTGCAGATGCAGTAGTATTATCAATGTAAACTGCTCCTTTTTTAATTGTTTTGAAAGCACCGTTGTCACCAAAAGTTACTTCTCTTAAATCATTATCATTTCCAACGCAGGTAAAAATATATTCTGCATCTTTAGCTGCTTCAGCTGGAGTTTCTGCTATTTTACCTTTGTATTCACTAATCCATTTTTCTGCTTTTGATTTTGTTCGATTAAAAACAGTTACATTGTGTCCACCTTTTGATATATAACCAGCCATTGGATACCCCATGACACCAAGACCTATGAAAGCAACATTACAACTCATAATTTTTTATGTTTAATAGTTTAAGTTTAAAAGTAATTATATTTGGATTTATTTTTACATTTTTTTCTAGTTTTGGACAGAGTTTTTTTTTAGGTTTGTTTAATTCGAGCATAAGAGAAACACTTTCTATCACTCATGGACAATTTGGCTCAATTTATGCATCTGCTACATTGTTAAGTAGTTTTCTTTTAATTTGGGTTGGAAAAAAAATTGATGATATCAATATTTTTCGATTTGCATTTTATGTTACTTTACTCTTAGCATTTTCATGTTTCTTTTTTTCAAAAATATCTTCAATAATTTTTTTATTTATAGCTGTTTTTTTGATGAGATTTTCTGGACAAGGATTAATGTCTCACACTGCAACTACAACAATTACAAGGTATTTTACAAAATCTAGGGGGAAAGCCTTAAGTGTAGGTTGGTTTGGTCTTTCAACAGCTGAATTTATTTTACCTGTATTAATTGTTTATTTACTTTCAATTACAGCTTGGCAGAATATTTGGATATCTATTTCAATTTTAGTTTTGATTTTTTTACCTTTGACATCATTTTTTTTAATTAAAAAATTGGATTTTGATACAAGAGAACAAGTAGACCCAACTGACTCTGAAATAAAAGAAATTAAACAATGGAAAAGAATTGAGGTTATAAAAGATTATAGATTTTATATTGTATGTTTAAATATGTTAGCAATGCCGTGGATTGCAACTGGTGTATTTGTTTATCAGTCTTTCATTACTGAAGCTAAGGAATGGGGTTCTTTTGTTATTGCTCAATCATTCATGGTTTATTCAATATTGTCTGTGCTCACTTTGCTAGGTTCTGGATTTCTAATCGATAAGTTTACTAGCAGAAAACTTTTAATCTTTATGAATATACCTTTGTTAATTTCTACTTTAGTTTTATTTTATTTTAATAATCCAATAACATCTTTTATTTTTCTTGGATTAATAGGTATTTCTAATGGTTTAGCCAATGTTCTAGGTTCATCAACATGGGCTGAAATTTATGGTGTAAAATTTATTGGCTCAATTAAAGCTCTAACTACAGCTTTAATGGTTTTTTCCACTGCTTTTGGAACAGCTTTATTCGGTTTTTTGATAGATAGAGGCTTTTCTATTGAGCAAATTGCTATGGTTTCATTTGTTTATATTTTAATCTCCTTGATCTTATTATTTTTTGTAAGAAATAAGCTAAATCCACAATATATATAAAAAATCTCCTTGATTTTTTTTTAGTCACTGTATAGATACTGCGCATGGCTAGAGTTACCGTTGAAGATTGTATCGACAAAGTTGAAAGTCCCTATGAGCTTGTTTTAGTTGCAAAGGAAAGAGCAACTCAATTGAACTCTGGTATTGAGCCAACTTTAGATAGGGATAATGACAAAAATACAGTTATTTCACTCAGAGAAATAGCTGAAGAAAATATTAAAGTTTCAGATTTAAGTGAAAGTGCAATCTATAAATTGAGAAAACATGTAGAGCAAGTTGATGATGGAACGGAAGATGATGAAGAAGTAGGTGATGATTTTGAGAGCTTATACAAAGGTGAAATTTCAAAAAGTGGTGCTCCTATATTGCCATCAAAGAGAGCTAGAAAAGCTCCAGAAAAAATTCAAGTTTCAAAAGATGATTTAGCCGAACTTTCTCAAACAGCTAGTCCCGATGTAGACTCTCAACCATCAGAGGAAATGGAGAGCGATTCTGATGATGTTTCTCTTGATGAAGTTTCAGAAGCCGAAGAACAGGTAAGTCAACAAGATACTGAGTCTTCTGAAGAAAATAATTAATTATCAAATTCTTCTAAAATTTTTTGTCGATGCTCATCCAAATCAGGAATATCACCTCTAGTCTTTTCATCATTATATGATGACATTTTAATTGGGTTTCCAGCTAATTTGAAATCTCCAACAACTTTATGAAAAGCTTTTACAATCATGTTTCTTGATTCTATTTGAGGATTTTCGACAGCCTCTTTTATGTTGAAGATTGGTCCACATGGAATTTTATCTTTTTCCATTTCTTTAACCCACTCGTCAGTTTTTTTGGCAGATAATTTATCTTCTAAAATTTTTTTAAGCTCATCCATATTTTTAGCTCTGGATGAATTATTTGAAAATTTTGGATTTTGATTTACTTCACTTATTTTTAAAACATTACATAGTTTTTCAAATAATTTATCATTACCTGCTGCAATTATTATATAACTATCTTTTGTCTTGAAGGCTTCAAATGGAGCAATTGATGGATGACGTGATCCCATTGGTTTTGGAATTTCATTTTTTGAAAGATATCGTGCGATAGCATTTTCTAGAATAGCTATTTGACAATCAAGCATAGATACATCTATGTACATTCCTTTGCCAGTTTTTTGTCTATCATAAAGAGCAGCGTTAATTCCAATCGTAGTAAAAAGTCCTGCAGTTATATCTCCTATAGAGGTTCCAACTCTTGTAGGTTCAGAATTTGGTTGACCAGTAACACTCATCAATCCTCCCATACCTTGGACTACCATGTCGTAAGCTGGTAACTCTTTAAGGGGACCTGTTTGACCAAAACCTGAAGCTGAAGCATAAATTAGTTTGGGATATTTTTTTGACACATCCTTCCAACCATAACCCCATTTTTCTAAAGTTCCCGGTTTAAAATTTTCGACTAAAATATCTGCTTTAGATAAAATTTTATTAAAAATTTTTTTATCCTCAGCATTTTTTAAATTGAGAGCAATACTTTCTTTACCTCTATTTAAAGACATAAAATATGCAGAGTAATCTTTTATAAATGGTCCGAAATTTCTTGAGTCATCACCGATTTCTGGGGCTTCAACTTTTATCACCCTTGCCCCTAAATCTGACAATATCATTGTACAATAGGGCCCAACTAATACTCTTGTTAAATCAACAACTAAAAGGTTTTTTAAAGGTCCATCCATAAGTATAGTTTTATATTAAGTGCTTTTACCGACTTGACTCTTATTAATAAGTTCACTTTAATTGAATTATTAAAAATAACAATAGAGGGAAAAATAATGTTTAAAAAAATATCTTTATACTTAACTTCATTAGTTTTCGTTTTCACAACTATTGGTTCTGCTTTTGCTGTAACTTTAAAAGCAAGTCACCAATGGCCAGGAACACCGAGAGCTGATGGATCTTTTGACCCGCGTCATGAAATGGTGCAAATCATTGCTGACGAAGTCAAAAAAGCAAATGTTGGAATAGATATAAGAATTTATCCAGCTAAATCATTATACAAACCAAAAGAACAGTGGAAACCAATGACAACAGGTCAGTTGGACATTTCTGCTTTTCCATTAGCGTATGCATCTAAATTCCACCCAGAGTTTGACGCAACTCTAATGCCAGGAACAGTTAAAAATCATGACCATGCATTGAGATTTAATAAAGGTCCAATGATGACTGAGATTAAAAAAATCATTAATGATGCTGGTGTTGTAGTTTTATCTGATGCTTGGTTGGGGGGTGGTTTTGCTTCAAAAACAAAATGTATCAAAAATCCTAGCGATGCAAAAGGTCAAGTTATGAGAGCTGCAGGTAAAGCATTTAACCAAATGTTAGAAGCAGCAGGAGCGGGTATACAAAGTATGCCATCATCTGAAATTTACACAGGTCTACAAACTGGTGTATTAACAGGTGCTAACACTAGTTCAGGAAGTTTTGTAAGTTACAAAATTTATGAACAAGTTTCATGTGCAACTCCTCCAGGAAAATTTGGTCTATGGTTTATGTATGAACCAATCTTAATGTCTAAAAAGTCTTATGATGCATTAAGTTCTAAGCAACAAAAAGCTTTAATGAAAGCTGGTAAAGTTGCTGAGAAATACATGACAGCTCAAGTAGAAAACTTAGATAAAAAGTTTGAAGATGCTTATAAAGCTGCTGGCGTAAAATTGGTATACATGGATGCAAAAGACCATGCTGCATGGGTAGAGATTGCGAAAAAATCTTCTCATAAAGCATTTGCTGATAAAGTTCCAGGTGGCGATAAGCTAATGGAAATGGCTTTAGCAGTTAAATAAAATAATATATAAAGAACCCCTATTTATTCTTATTAAATAGGGGTTTTTTTATGAAAAAAAAATATCTACAACTTTGTGACCATATAGCTAAGGCATGCGGTGCTTTTGCTGTATTGGCATTGCTTTTATCAATTTTGGTAATCGTTGAGCTTGTTTTTGAAAGATATTTTTTTCAAAGAGCAATTACATGGCAGACAGAACTTGTCACCATGTTATTGGTAGCTTCAACTTTCATAGGAAGTGTATACGTTTTAAGTGAAAAAGCTCATGTTAGTATGGAATGGATTTATGACTTTCTATCAAAAAAAAATATAATTAGATTAAAAATTTTTACATCATCAATAAGTTTACTTTTTTTCTTAATTTTATTTTATTTTGGATTTTTAATGTTTGAGGAAGCATTTACTAAAAATTATTCAACAGGAACAGTTTGGGATCCACCACTGTGGATACCATATTCATCAATGATGTTGGGGGCTTTGTTAATGATATTACAGTATATTGCAGAAATTATAAAATTAACTGATGACAAGGATTTTAAATAAATGGATCCACTGATTATAGCATTAATTGTTGCAGTTTTTACTTTATTAGTACTTTTTTCTGGAATTCCAATTGCTTTTGGTTTGAGTTTTGTTTCGATTGCTTTGTTAGTTACATTTGAGGGATTTCAAATGCTTGACGTATTTGCTGAAACATTTTTTGCAGGATTAAATTCTTTTGTTTTACTTTCCATACCGATGTTTATTTTAATGGGAATGGCTGTCGCTAATTCTCCTGCAGGAAAAGATTTATATACAGGTTTGGATAGATGGCTTTGGAGAGTACCAGGTGGATTAGTAATTTCTAATATTGGTGCTTGTTCAATTTTTGCCGCTTTAAGTGGATCGAGCCCTGCAACTTGTGCAGCAATTGGAACAATGGGAATACCTGAAATGAGAAAAAGAGGGTATTCCGACCAAATCGCAACAGGAACTATTGCAGCTGGAGGAACCTTAGGAGTTTTAATACCTCCCAGTATTGTTTTAATTGTTTATGGAATTGCAACAGGTACATCAATTGGTAGATTATTTTTATGCGGTCTTGTACCTGGATTCATGTTAGCGGGTATGTTTGCAATTTGGGCTCTTATTCACAGTTATTTTATTGATAAAGATGCTGCAAAAGCTCTAAGAAATAGAGTGAGACCAACTTTAAAAGAAAAACTTGAAGTATTACCAAGAATTCTTCCTTTCTTAGCTATTATTGCCGGTGTTTTGTATGTTCTTTATGGAGGGGTTGCAACACCATCTGAGGCATCTGGAGTAGGAGCATTCTTAGTTTTTGTATTGATTGCGGTAGTTTACAAAATTTATCAACCAAGCAAAATATGGAACATTGTTAAAGTTTCAATGAAAGAAAGTGTGATGATAATGTTTATCATTGCTGCATCCTATCTTTTTGCTTTTACTCTCTCACAACTCTATGTAACTCAATCTTTAGCACAGAGCATGGTTGAATTAAGTTCAAACAAATGGGTTGTGTTCATTTTGATAAATATATTTCTTTTAATAGCTGGTTTCTTTTTACCACCAGTCGCAGTTATTGTAATGACTTCAGCTATATTATTGCCAGTAATAACCACTTTAGGGTTTGATCCGTATTGGTTTGCAATAGTATTTACAATCAATATGGAGATTGGCTTAATTACACCGCCAGTTGGACTAAATCTTTATATTATAAAAGGAATTACCCCAGACGTTAGTTTGTCAGAAATTTTAAAAGGATCTATACCATTCATGATAATTATGGCTTTAGCTATAGTAATTTTATGTATTTTTCCTGAGATTGTTACATGGTTACCTGATAAAATAATGGGCAAGGACCTTGGATTCTAAAAAAGAAATAAATAGAAAAATATCAGTTGCTCCAATGATGGATTGCACTGACAGACATGATCGTTTCTTTTTAAGACTGATGAGTAAAAATGTAATGCTCTATACTGAAATGGTAGCAACAAAATCAGCAATTCACGGTGATAGAAGAAAAATTTTGTCTTTCAGTCCTGAGGAAAAACCTCTTGCCTTACAGGTTGGTGGTTCCAATAAAGATGAACTAGCAGAAGTTGCTAAAATTGGAGAAGACATGGGCTATGATGAAATAAATATCAACCTTGGATGCCCTAGCAAAAAAGTTCAAAAAAATAAATTTGGTGCATGTTTAATGAAAGAACCAGAGTTAGTAGCTGAGTGCATACACTCAATGGTAAATGCTTGCAAAATTCCAGTAACTGCTAAAACACGTATTGGTTTTGATGATGTAGAAGATTTTGATTATCTAAATAATTTTATTAGACAAATGAGAGATGCAGGAACACAGACATTTATTTTGCATGCAAGAAAAGCAATGTTAAGTGGATTATCTCCAAAACAAAATTTGAACATTCCAAAATTAAACTACGATATGGTTTACAAAATTAAAAAAGAAAATCCAAATTTAGAAATTATAATTAATGGAGGCATAACAAAAGTAAGTGAAATAAAAGATCATTTAAATTATTGCGATGGTGTAATGATTGGTAGATCTATTTATCAAAATCCATATTCTCTCGTGGAAATAGAAAAAGAAATTTTTAATGTCGACAATAGCCCTACAAGAGAAGAAGTTGTACAAAAACTTTTGGAGTATTTAGATAAAGAAGTTAAAGAGGGTACCAAAGTTAATCATATAATGAGACACACAGTTGGATTATATCATGGTCAAGTTGGATCTAAAGAATGGAAAAGATATTTAAGTGATAATATGATGGCAAGAGACTCTGATTTTCAAAAAGCAAAACATATTATGACCATTGTTCAAAATAATGAAAAAGCAAATCAAACAAGTCAGTAATGGAAATAATAGATTTAAGTGAATTAATAAATTTATTAATAGTATTGGGTGTTGCAGCAGCAGTCGCAGGTTTTTTGGCTGGCTTACTAGGTGTTGGTGGAGGAATAATTATGGTTCCCGCTTTATACTATGCTTTCACGGTTTTAGATTTTGACATTATAACAAGAATGCATTTATCAGTTGGTACCTCTTTAGCAATAATAATTCCAACATCTATTATTTCTACAAAAACACATATGGAATATGATGCAGTGGATTTTAAAATGGTAAAATCATTTGGTATTTTTATTTTATTTGGAGTAATTTCTGGAACTTTTTTAGCTGTGAACTTGAAAACGGCAGCGTTAGTTTTATTCTTTTCTATATTTGCCTTTATTGTAGGTTTATTTTTTATTTTTTTGAGAGAAAAACTTCTTGAAAATCCAAAAGAGATTTCTGATTTAGTAAAAAATATTTCTGGTATTGTGATAGGTTTCATCTCAGTGCCTCTTGGAATTGGTGGTGGCTCATTAATGGTGCCTTTTATGAGAACATTTGGTTATGATATCAGAAAATCCATTGGAACAGCCGCTGCAGTAGGTTTTTTGATAGCTGTGAGTGGTAGCATAACAATGATTTTAGGGGGTAAAATAATTAATAATGTTAATACCCCTTTTAGTATTGGTTACATAAATTTATTAGGTTTTCTGGTTTTTGTACCAGTAACAACTGTCATGGCTCGTTTAGGTGCAAAAGCAGTTTATAGAATTGATAAAAAATTATTAAGTAAAATTTTTGGAACTTTTTTAATTATAGTGTCTATTAGATCGTTTATTGAGTATCTAAATATTAGTTAAAATTTATCTTGATCAGTGCCCCATTTAATTTTATTCCAAATTCTTTCGTGAAAATAATAGAAAAAAAGCGGTATTATCGATCCAATTCCCAGTATTCCTGCGACTTTAAAAGAACCTGTAAAAATATATCCAAACAACATCCAGTATACAAATATAAGAAATCTCCAAGAAAAAGTTTTTGCAACTGATCTTATCTTTTTGTCCGCCATTTAACTGTATTTAATTCTGCTTTAAAGATGGGGTAAGGGTGGTTTCAGTCTCCCTCTACCACCCTTAATTAAATCTTATTTGATTCTTAAAAAAACACAAAACTCGTAATAATTGAATTTATTAGTTGTTGATAAATAGATTTAAGAAAGATTATATTTTTTGGTCGTATTCTCCAATTTTACCAGTTTTTTGCAATAATTGATCAATAAATTCAAATATTTTTTTCTTTCTTTCATCAGAAGTTGGGCTTTCAGTAACAACCACTAGCGAAGGTTTATTTGATGATGCTCTAATTAAGCCCCAGGATCCATCATTAAATGAAAATCTTACTCCATTTACAGTAATAATTTCTGTTATTTCTTGTTGGTCGATTTTAGTTTTATTATTTTTTATATTTTCGATTTCCTTTACAAGTTGATTTACTAACTCATACTTTTCATTATCTTTGCAAAACGGCGCCATTGTAGGTGATTGAAATGTTTTTGGTAATTCATCCATTATTTCACTAA
>CACBOA010000010.1 GCA_902540785.1 uncultured Pelagibacteraceae bacterium | reverse complement strand
TGAATTGGCTAATTGCATTCGATTTTTATCAATTGATGCGGTGCAAAAAGCAAACTCGGGTCATCCAGGAATGCCTATGGGTATGGCTGATGTGGTAACAGTTTTATTTAAAGATTTTTTAAATTTTAATCCTAGTAACCCTAGTTGGATAAATAGAGATAGATTTGTTCTCTCTGCTGGTCATGGATCAATGCTGCTTTATTCTCTTTTGTATCTCACTGGTTATAAAAGTGTTACCTTAAATGATATAAAGAATTTTCGTCAATTAGACTCCATATGCGCAGGTCATCCTGAATATCATCCTAATACTGGAATAGAGACTACTACAGGTCCATTAGGGCAGGGAATATCTAATGCAGTTGGAATTGCTATATCAGAAGAAATTTTAAAAAAAAAAATTGGAAAAAAAATTATTGATCACAAAACTTATGTGATTGCAGGTGATGGGTGTTTAATGGAAGGAATTAGTCATGAGGCTTTGAGTCTTGCTGGACACCTTAAATTAAAAAATCTTATTTTGCTTTTTGATAATAATTCTATTTCGATTGATGGTCCCACAAACTTAGCAGTTTCTGACAATCATGAAAAAAGATTTCAAAGTTATGGTTGGGATTATATTAAAATTAATGGACATAATTATAAGGAAATATCAAAAGCCCTTAAAAAAGCTCAAAAGTCAAAAAAACCTATTGCAATTTCTTGCAAAACTACAATCGGTTATGGATCTCCTAACAAAGGTGGCAAAGCTTCTTCACACGGTAGCCCGCTAGGTGAAGATGAAATAAAATTAGTAAGAAAAAAATTAAACTGGAGTCATAACCCCTTTGAAATTCCAAAAAAATTACTGAATGAGTGGAAATCAATTGGTGAAAGAGCATCAAAAAAAGCAAAAAAGCGCGAAAAAATTTTTAGTAAAGAGTTTAAAAAAAACTTTTCACCGGAGTATAATCTCACAAAAAACTCAATCAAAGGATCTATAGAAAAAGCAAAAACAGAATATTTGAAAAATCTAGAGCCAATAGCAACAAGAAAATGCTCAGAAAAATTCTTAGAAATTGTATCAAAACTTCCGAGTATAATTGGTGGGTCAGCCGACTTAGCTGGATCAAATAATACAAAAACTAAAAATCATAAAATTATAAAACCAGATGATTTCTCAGGAAACTATATTCATTACGGAGTAAGAGAACATGCGATGTGTGGAATTATGAATGGTATCTCGCTTCATAGTGGGCTAATACCATATGGTGGAACTTTTTTAATATTTAGCGATTATTGTAAACCCTCAATTAGACTTGCGGCCATGATGAAACAAAAAATAATCTATGTGTTCACACATGATTCTATTGGGCTCGGTGAAGATGGTCCAACCCATCAGCCTATTGAACAGTTAGCAGGTTTAAGGTCTATTCCTAATTTAAATGTTTTAAGGCCATCTGACTTTATTGAAACTTTTGAATGCTGGCAATTAGCTTTGGAGAGTAAAAATACACCAAGTGTTATTGCCTTAACGAGACAGGCAATCAAACCTGTAAGAATAAATAGTTCAAAAAAAAATATGTCTTCATTCGGCGCTTACGAGCTTTTTAGAACTAATGATAATATAAAAGTAACAATCATTGCAACTGGATCAGAAACAAGTTTGGCAAGTGAGGTTGGTCATAAATTAGCCACAGATGGTATTTATTCAAAAATAATATCAATGCCTTGTCAGGAATTATTTGATCGACAAAGTGAAGAATATAAAAATAAAATTTTAACAGAGACCAAACTGATTGTATCTATAGAGGCCTCTGAGACAAGTTATTGGAAAAAATATACCAATAATGATGGTTTAAATTTTGGGATTAATGATTTTGGAAAGAGTGCTCCATATAAAAAAATTTATAATCATTTTGGAATAAGCACCGAAAATATAGTTAAAAAAATTAAAGAGAAATTATGAAAATAAAAGTTGGAATAAATGGATTGGGTAGAATAGGAAGAATGATTATTCGATCTATTATTGAACAAGGTGATAAGAATATTGAGATCAAACATTTAAACAATAGAACAAGTTCAGAAGCCAGTTCAACACTTTTGAAATATGACTCCATTCATGGAAAATTTAATGCAGAAATTAATTTTGATAAAAAACACCTGATAATTAACAAAAAAAAAATTACTTTTAGCCAAGAAACAAGTTTAAAAAATATTGACTGGAAAAAATACGGGGTGGATTATGTTTTTGAATGCACTGGTAAATTCAATTCTAAGGATGAATTGGAGCCTCATTTAAAAAATGGAGCCAAAAAAGTTATTGTTTCAGCTCCATGTAAAAATGCAGATAAAACGATTGTGTTTGGAGTGAATGAATTTGAATTGAAAAAGAATGATCGAATAATTTCTGCTGCATCATGCACAACTAATTGTCTTGCACCTGTAGCATTTGTTTTAAATAAAAATTTTGAAATCGAAAAAGGTTTTATGACTACTATACACGCATTTACAAGCGATCAAAGAATTTTAGACAATTCACATAAAGATCCAAGAAGAGCAAGATCAGCAAGTCAATCTATTGTGCCAACCTCAACTGGCGCATCAAAAACAATTGGTGAAATAATTCCTTCTCTTAAAGGTAAATTGGAAGGTATAGCAATGAGGGTACCAACTCCTAATGTTTCTTTAATTGAACTTGTATTTTGTACAAAAAAAGATTTGAGTGTTGAAAAAATAAATTCAGTATTTCAAAGTTTTAGTAAAAAAAATAAAGTTCTTGAATTCACAAAAGAAAAACTTGTATCTATAGATTTCAATCATAATCCTGCTTCGTCTATAGTTGATGGAAGTTTAACGAATGTAATAGGAAAAAACATGGGTAAAATTTCGGCGTGGTATGATAATGAGTGGGGTTTTTCAAACAGGATGTGTGATATTGCAGAACACCTTCATAAAATTTCTTAATGAAATATATAAAAGATCAAGAAAATCTCGAAGGCAAAGTTGTATTATTAAGACTTGACCTAAATGTACCTATCAAAAACCGACTGATAACCGATGAGACAAGGATTAATAAGATATTGCCTGTCTTAAATTTCCTAATAAAAAAAAAAAGCAAAATTTTAATAATCTCACATGTCGGGCGACCCAAAGGAAAGATAGATAATGATCTATCTTTGAAACCAATTTGTGAAAATTTAGAGATAAAGACTGCCCAAAAAATAAGGTTGGTTAAGGAAAATATTTATAAAATCAAAAAGGAAGACATATTTAAAAACTCAAAAAATCAGATAGTTTTTTTAGAGAATATAAGATTTTATGAAGAGGAAGAAAAAAATGATACTAATTTTTCAAGAAATTTAGCAAGATTAGGAGATATTTTTGTCAATGATGCCTTTTCTTGCTCGCATAGAGCTCACGCATCTGTAAGTAAAATAACAAAATTTTTGCCATCATTTGCAGGCTTACAACTTGAAACGGAATTACGTGCGCTAAAAAAAGTTACTACAGAGATAAAAAAACCAGTTACTTGTATTGTTGGTGGGGCTAAAATATCTACAAAAATAGGTCTTATTAAAAACTTAATACCTAAGTTTGATAATATTATAATTGTTGGGGCGATGGCGAATAATATTTTAAATCACAAAGGTAATCCAATTGGAAAATCTTTAAAAGAAGAGAATTGTAAATCAGTAATTGATGAAATTTTTGAAACAGCAAAAAAAAATTCTTGTTTAATCAATTATCCGGAAGATGTTGTAGTAGGAAAAAGTATGAGTGACAAGGCTACAATTAAAGAACTAAATGAAGTTTCGAATGATGACTTAATTCTTGATATCGGGCCGAAAACAATTAAAAAAATTAAAGATATTATCGAGAAAAGCAAAACAATCTTATGGAATGGGCCAGCAGGATATTTTGAAAATCCAAATTTTGCGAATGGATGCAATGAAATAACAAAAAAAATCATTGAAAAAAATGAAAAAAATCTAATTTATTCTGTTGCAGGAGGAGGAGATACAATGGCAGTTTTGAATCAAATGAATGCAGTAGATAATTTTAATTTTGTTTCAACTGCTGGTGGAGCCTTTTTAGAATATCTTGAAGGAAAAGACCTTCCTGGTATAAAAGCCTTAAATTAAAATGTCTGAATTAAATAATATTGTTCTAAGAATTATTGGGAATGGGAAAGGTATTTTGGCTGCCGATGAGAGTACAGGCACTATGACGAAAAGACTTGATAGTGTAAAAGTACCATCAACTCCTGAAAACAGGTTACGATTTAGAGAAACTCTTTTTAGTTCATCTAGTATGACTGACTGTATTGGAGGTGTCATTTTATATGATGAAACAATAAAACAAATATCCTCAAAAAAAAATAAGATTACTGAATTGATTACTGAAATGGGATCCTTACCAGGAATAAAAGTGGATACAGGTGCCAAAGTCTTAGCAGGTTCACCAGGTGAAAAAATTACAGAAGGACTGGATGGATTAAGAGAAAGATTAAAAGAATATTACAAAATTGGTGCAAAATTTACAAAATGGAGAGGGGTTTACACTATTACCAAAGATAATCCGAGCAAACTTTCTATAAGTTCTAACGCTCATGCTTTAGCAAGATATTCAGCATTAGTTCAAGAATGCAATATGGTGCCAATAGTAGAACCAGAGATTTTAATGGATGGAGAGCATTCTGCTGAAGATTGTTATAAAAAAACCTCGAATGTAATTGAAAAGTGTTTTGAAGAATTAATTTTACACAAAGTAGATTTAAAAGGAATTATACTAAAGCCTAATATGATTTTGGCAGGAAATAAGTCAAAAAATAAGATTTCAAATGATGAGGTTGCAAAATTGACTTTAAAATGCTTAAAAACCTTTGTTCCCTCAGAAGTACCCGGAGTTGCTTTTTTATCTGGAGGACAGACAGAGTTAGAGGCAACAGAAAATTTGAATTTAATAAATAAGTATAACGATACTAACTTTATAATGAGTTACTCTTATGGTCGAGCACTTCAGCAAAGTGCCTTAAAATTTTGGTCAAAAGATACAAATAATGTTGAAGGTACTCAAAAGATCTTTAACCATCGTGCAAAAATGAACACATTAGCTGCTCAAGGAAATTGGTCCAAAGATCTTGAGATTTAATAAAAAAAAATTTATCTATTTAATATCTCCACTAAAAATCGATAAAATTTTTTATCGAAATCTTATATATGTTTTAAGACAGAAAAAAGTGAGTTTTTTTCAGCTAAGACTTAAGAGTGAAAAATTTAAGAAAAAATTAAAAATTGGAAAGAAAGTAGGAAAAATCTGTAAAAAATTTAAAGTTAAATTTCTCATAAATGATGATGTTCACTTAGCCAAAAAGTTAAATGCTGATGGTTGTCATTTAGGTCAAAATGACATGAGTATTCATGAAGCAAGAAAATTAATTGGTAATAAAATAATTGGAGTTACATGTCATAATTCGATTAAATTTGCAAAAGTAGCATTAAAAAACAAAGCTGATTATTTAGCTTTTGGAGCTTTTTTTTCTACACGTACTAAAAAAACAAAATACAAACCGTCGTTAAACATACTTAAAAAAGTCAGAAAGATAACAAAAACACCAATTGTTGCTATTGGTGGTATCAATTCTGACAACTATAAAAAACTTTTGTTGAATAAAGCTAACTTATTAGCTATCTCAGGCTACATTTGGAAAAATAAAAAACTTAAACCTTTTGAAGCAATTAAAAAATTAAAATGAAAATAAATGCTAGTGAAATAAGAGTGGGTATGTTGATTGAGCACAAAAATGACTTGTGGCAAGTCTTAAAAACACAACATGTAAAACCTGGAAAAGGTGGAGCTTTTGCTCAAGTAGAAATGAAAAGTATGAACAAAAATACAAAATTGAACGAGAGATTTAGATCAAGTGAAACTGTAGAAAAAGCATCTTTAGAAGAAATTAATTTTAATTATTCTTATGAAGATGATAATAACTTTTTTTTTATGAACCCTTCGTCTTTTGAGCAAATTCAAATAAAAAAAAATATAATTGGACCTAAAGGGAAATTATTAAGTGAAAATCTTGAGGTAACTATAAGTTTTTATAATAATGAACCAATTTCATTAGATTTACCAAAACAAATTAAATGTAAAATTGATTCAACAGATACTGCTCTTAGGGGTCAAACAGTCTCTTCATCTTATAAGCCTGCTACTTTAGACAACGGTTTAAATATACAGGTTCCACCATTCATTGAAGCTGGGGATGAGATAATCATTGATACAAGAAACTTAGAATACGTTAAGAAAATTTAAAAAAATGAACTCTATTTCAGCAAATTTAAATTTAATGATTAAAGCTTGTGAAAAAGCTTCCAAAATTCTTATTAGGGATTTTGGGGAAATAGAAAAACTTCAAGTATCTAAGAAAGGTCCCTCAGATTTCGTAACAAATTCTGATCTCAAAACTGAAAGGATCATAATAGAGGAATTAACTAAAGGTAGACCTGACTACTCAATTATTAGTGAGGAAAATGGTGTAAAAAAAAATAAGGATAACAAAAATACCTGGATAATTGATCCTATAGATGGAACAGTAAATTTTTTACATGGTGTTCCACATTTTGCAACCTCAATCGCTCTAAAACATGAGAATGAAATAGTATCTGGTCTAATCTTCGATCCAATAAAAGATGAAATGTTCTATGCGGAAAAAAATAATGGAGCCTACTTAAATAATAAAAGAATTAAAGTATCAAAAAAAAATGATTTAAAAGAATGCTTATTTGCAACTAGTGGGGTAGTGGAAAGAAAAATCGAATTTTCTTACCGAAAATCAGGCTCAGCAGCATTAGATATGGCATATGTAGCCTGTGGAAGATACGATGGATACTTTCAAAAAAATTTACACTTATGGGATATAGCTGCAGGATTAATTCTTGTCGAAGAAGCGGGAGGTGTGATTAACAAAATCGACCTCAATGATTATAAAGATCTCAAAATAATTGCTTCAAGCCCTGATATTAAAGAAAAATTAATTGAAAAAATAAGTAACTTTTAATTGTTTTAAAAGAAACTTTTGCTATAAGACACCGAATGAAAAAAAATATACATCCTAAATACCACAAAATTAAAGTTGAAATGACCGATGGAGCTCAATTTGAAACTAGATCAACTTGGGGATCTGAGGGAGATGTATTAAAATTAGAAATTGATCCGAAGTCTCATTCTGCTTGGACAGGAGGAAAGCAAAAACTAATGGATAAGGGAAGAATTAGTAAATTTAATAAAAAATTTCAGAACTTTAAATCAGAAAAAAAAAACTAAATGCCAAAAGCTCCCTTAATGCCAATGGCAACAGCTTTATGGCTTGTTGAAAATACTACTCTTACTTTTAAACAAATAGCGGATTTTTGTCATTTACATGAGGTGGAAGTTCAAGGAATAGCAGATGGTGAGGTTGCTAAAGGTATAAAGGCATACAATCCAATTATAACTGGTCAACTCTCCAGAGAAGAGATTGAGTCATCTTCTAAAGATCAAAATCGACCTTTAAATATTACAAACATTGATGTTGAAATATCAAATGATGAAAAAAAAATTAAAAGATATATTCCTTTATCAAAAAGACAAGACAAACCAGACTCTGCTCTTTGGTTGATAAGACAATACAGTATCCTAAAGGATTCACAAATTTCAAGATTGATCGGGATTACAAAAAATTCTGTTACTTCAATAAGAAATAAAAGTTATTGGAACTATAATAATTTAAGTCCTAAAGACCCAGTCGCACTCAACCTTTTTTCACAAAAAGATTTAATTGAAGCGATAGAAAAGGCAGAAAGAAGAGTAAAAAGAGAGAAAAAAGAAAAAGAGAAAGCAAAATTAAAATAAATGACAAAATCGTGAATAAAATTCATAGACATAAAATTATAAAAATGTTATTTACACATTTTTTTGGAGGATATTATTAAAATAGAAGTAAAAGATAACAATGTTGAACAGGCTCTAAGAGTTTTAAAAAGAAAACTTCAAAGAGATGGGTTTTTTAAAGTAATTAAATTAAAAAATACTTATGAGAAGCCATCAGAGAAAAAAAAGAGGATACTTCAAGAAAATATTAAAAGAGTTAAAAAATTAAATAAACTTAGAAATAGAATTTGATCATATCGCGGGGTGGAGCAGTCTGGTAGCTCGTCAGGCTCATAACCTGAAGGTCGGCGGTTCAAATCCGTCCCCCGCAACCAATTATTTTAAATTTTAAATTTAGACTTCTTACTATCGACTAAAAAAGCTTTCACAGTTTCAGTAGTGAGTTTTTGATATGATTTTCCAAATTTTTCAATTTTCTCGATAATGTTAGGTGGTATCGTTATAATATGACAACCTAATTGCTTTGCTTGTGTATAATTATATGGCTCTCTTACACTTGCCCATAAAATTTCTACATTTTTGAATTTTTTTGCCATCTTAATACTTTTTATAAATTCGGGAATAGGATCTTTTCCAGCATCACCAGCTCTTCCAGCAAAAATAGAGATTATTACTTTTGTCTTTTTATTAATTTTATTCAAAATTTTCTCCGTTTGTTTTGCGGTGTAAACAGCCGTAATATTTAATTTAATATTTCGTCTATTCAATTCCTCTATAACCCTACCAGAAAACTTATTTTTTGAATTAACTACAGGAACTTTTACATAAATATTTTTACCCCATTCATTTATTTTTAAACCTTGATTAATCATTGAACTGTGATCATCTGCAAAAACCTCGAAAGAAATTGGTTTATTTCTGCAAACTCTTAAAATTTTTTTTGAATACGACTCATAATCTTTTGCACCAGCTTTCCTCATCAAGCTTGGATTAGTTGTGAAACCTTTTACAATTTTTATTTTATGAAACTTTTTTATTAAATTTAGATCTGCAATATCGCAAAAAATTTTTGTATTCATCAAATCTTACAAATTTTTTGTAATATCCTCTGTCATCTTTTTGGCATCTGCAAATAACATCAAAGTATTTTCTTTATAAAATAAATCATTATCAATGCCAGCGTAACCAGGTGAAAGGCTTCGTTTAACGAACAACACAGATTTACATTTTTCTACATCAAGAACAGGCATTCCGTAAATTGGACTTTGCGGATCTGTTTTTGCAACTGGATTAGTTACATCATTCGCACCAATTACAAAAGCAACATCTGCATTAGCAAAATCATTGTTTATTTCTTCTAACTCAAAGACCTCATCATATGGTACGTTTGCTTCAGCTAATAAAACGTTCATGTGTCCAGGCATTCTCCCGGCTACAGGATGAATTGCGTATGAAACTTTTATATCGTTTTTTTTTAATGTGTCGACCATTTCCCTTAAGGCATGTTGAGCTTGTGCTACTGCCATACCATACCCTGGGACGATTATAACTGATGAAGCATTTTTCATCAGGAAAGCTGCATCATCTGCATTACCACTTTTGACTGGTCTTTGTTCTTTAGATGATTTGGCTGACACATCATCAGTAGCGCCGAACCCTCCTAAGATTACATTAAAAAAAGAACGATTCATACCTTTACACATAATGTAAGATAATATTGCACCGGATGAACCCACTAAAGCACCTGTAATTATTAAAGCTGTATTTTCCAATGTAAAACCTATTCCTGCAGCTGCCCATCCAGAATAAGAATTAAGCATTGAAATTACTACTGGCATATCAGCTCCACCAATAGGAATTATTAAAAGAAAGCCAATTAAAAATGATATAGCTAATAGTATCCAAAACAAATTAGATGATTGAGTTGAGCACAATAAATAGATTATAACAATTATTGAAATTAAAATAATTGCATTCAAAGGATGTTGGCCTCTGAATGTTATTGGAGAGCCAGACATTATTCCTTGTAATTTTAAAAAAGCAATAATAGAGCCTGAGAATGTTATAGCTCCAACCGCAGCTCCAATTGACATTTCAATTAAACTACCAAGTTTTATATCCCCAGGTGAGCCAAGATTGAATGCTATAGGATTTAAAAATGCCGCAATTGCAACAAAAACTGCTGCTAAACCCACCAAGCTATGAAAACCAGCAACTAGTTCAGGCATAGCTGTCATTGGAATTTTATAAGCTATAAAAGCTCCAACCGATCCACCTACTAAAATAAAAATGATAACAAATATAAATCCACTAGAAAAATTACCTGTAGATAAAAATGTAACTGTTATGGCAATAACCATTCCTACAATTCCAAAAAAATTACCCTGTCTTGATGTTTCAGGGGAAGATAAACCTCTAAGTGCAAGAATAAACAATACTCCTGAGATTAAATAAAAAATTGCGGATAAATTTGCTGAAATCATTATTTGTCTTTTTTCTTTTTCTTATACATTGCTAACATTCTTTGAGTTACAAGAAATCCTCCAAAAATATTAACTGCTGCTAAGGCTATCGCTAGAAAACCAAAAATACTTGAGGTATTAAAAACGTTATCGGAGGTCCCTGATAAACCTGCTATTATTGCTCCAACAATTATTACTGAAGAGATTGCATTAGTAACGGACATCAAAGGTGTGTGTAAAGATGGTGTTACACTCCATACCACATAGTATCCAACAAAAATTGAAAGTATAAAAATACTTAGCCTAAATATTAAAGGGTCTATTTCCATAAATTATTTAATTAATGTTTTTTCTATAATTTCGTCTTCAAGATTAATATTTATTTTTTTTTTCTCTTTGTCGAATAAATTATCAACAAAATTGAAAATATTTTTTGCATACAAGCTTGAGGCAGAAACTGGTAATTTATTAAGTATATTCGTTTCACCCATTATTTTTACCCCATTTCGGTCAATAATTTTATCTACCTCAGTAAATGCAGTGTTTCCTCCTTGAACTGCAGCTAAATCATAAATAACAGATCCAGCTTGCATGTTATCTATCATATTATCTTTTATTATTATTGGTGCTTTTTTTCCTGGAATCAAAGCTGTACAAATTACAATATCAATTTTTTTTAATGTTTCAGATAAAAGTTCATCTTGTTTTTTTTTAAAGTCATCTGAAGCTTCCTTTGCATAACCACCTTCGGTTTCTAAATTTTCTGAACCCTCAACTGTTAGAAATTTTCCACCTAAACTTTCAACTTGCTCTTTAGAAGCCATTCTAACATCAGTGGCAAAAACTATTGCACCCATTCTTTTCGCTGTTGCAATCGCTTGTAGGCCAGCAACACCTGCACCCACAACTAAAACCTTTGCAGCTGGAACTGTACCTGCAGCTGTCATCATCATTGGTATAGCTTTTTCAAAATTTGCAAAAGACTCCACAACTGCTTTGTAACCAGCTAGGTTTGCTTGAGAGGACAGAATATCCATCGACTGAGCTCTGGTAATTCTTGGGAGTAATTCAAGCGAAAAAAGATTAATTTTTTTTTGGATTAAGATTTTAAGTTTTTCTTTATTATCATAAGGGTTTAAAACTCCAATAAGTGTTTGGTTTTCGTTGATATGTCCACTTTTATCATCAGACAACATACCAAGCTGGACTATAATGTCTGATGAATTTAAGATCTCAATTTCATTTTTAGAAATTTTAACACCCAAATCTTTAAACTGTTCGTCTTTTATTCCTAGATGAGATCCATAATTCTCACATAAGGACACTTCAAAACCAAGAGAGGTATACTTTTTTACAATATCTGGCGTTATTGCTATTCTTTTCTCAAAATGTTTATTCTCTGATATTGATCCAATAATCATTACGAACTCTACAACAAGAATATAGCCATTAATACTAAAACAGATATCACAGCGACAGTTCCCCACAGAACAAATTTGGTAAAATTATTCCAAGTGTTTTTATGGTTTTCGTTATCCATAAAATTTACTTTTGTCTTGCTTTAAATTTGGGATTAGTTTTATTTATTATGTATACTCTTCCCCTTCTTCTTACTAGTTTGGAGTTCAAATCTCTTTTTTTTATAGATTTTAGTGAGCTTTTTATTTTCATAAATCAATTAACCAAGTAATGAACAGAAAAATTTGACACCAAGTTTAAAATTTTGTCAGATATTGCTCTGTTGCATTAATTGTTAGGCAGAAACTATATACATAAGCATATTGATCTTGTCAATTTATATTAAGTGTAATCTAAACTAGGCGTTTTAATTTTTTTTCTAAATAATCATTTATTGTCAAGCGAAGTCCCACCTTAATTGGAGTTTTAGCTCTCCATCCATATCTTGATGCAATAGTTAAATCTAATTTTTTTCTCATTGTGCCATTTAAATTTTTGTTTATGTATTTTATTTTAAGATCGACACCTAAAACTTTCATTATTAGTTTTGCATAATCATTTATTGTTTTTTCATCTTTAGAGCCAATATTTATGAGAGTATCTTTTGTTTTTATCTTCATAAAATGTATAACCGCATCTGCAACATCATCACTAAAAACTAGTTCTCTTAAAGGAGTTCCGTTTCCCCATAATGTAATATAATCATCTCCATTTTTAACGGCTTCTAATATTTTTTTTATTAAAGCTGGAAGAAAATGCGAACTTTCGGAGCCATAGTTGTCATTTAAACCATAAGAGTTTGAGGGCATAAGACATTTATAATTTAAATCATATTGATAATTATAGCTTTCACACAATTTTATACCTGCTATTTTTGCTAAAGCGTAAGGCTCATTAGTTTTTTCTAAATAATTACTTAATAAATATTTTTCTTTTATAGGTTGTTTGCTATTTTTTGGATACACACAACTTGATCCTAAAAAAATTAAATTTTTTGTTTTCGATAAAAAAGAGCCATGAATTAAATTATTTTGAATTGAAATATTGTCATATATAAAGTCAGCTTTAAAATCATTATTTGCTTTTATTCCTCCAACTTTTGCTGCAGCCACAATTGTAATTTGAGGTTTAACTCTTTTTAGAAAATCAAATACTTTGGTTTGGTCTCTCAAATCTAAATTTTTTCTGTCGATGGTTATTATATTTTTATATTTTTTTTTTAGTTTTCTATAAATTGCTGATCCAATCATTCCGTTATGGCCAGCTAAAAAAATTTTAGAATTTTTTAGAATCATTTTCTATATGATTAATTTCATAATCAATCATGTCTTTAATTAATGAGTTAATGTCATGTTTTGGTTTCCATTTTAAAATTTTTTTTGCTTTTTTATAACTTCCAACAAGACTATCTACCTCAGCTGGCCTAAAATATTTTTTATTAATTTGAATTATACATTGATTTTTTGAATTATATGCTTTTTCATTAACACCTCTGCCTCTCCAAGTAATTGGATAATCTAAATGTTTAGATACTAAGTTAATAAATTCTTTTATCGAATATTGTTTACCTGTGCATATTACAAAGTCTTGAGGTTTGTTTAGTTGTAACATTTTCCACATGGCTATTACATAATCTTCTGCATGCCCCCAATCTCTTTTAGAGTATAAGTTTCCTAAAAATAATTTTTTTTCTTTTTTATATTTGATGTTACAAAGAGCTCTGACAATTTTTTTAGTTACAAATGTTTCTCCCCTCAAAGGACTTTCGTGATTAAATAAAATTCCATTACAAGCAAAAATATTATAAGACTCCCTGTAATTAACAGTAATCCAATAAGCATAAAGTTTAGCAACTCCGTAAGGACTTCTAGGATAAAAAGGTGTGTTTTCTGTTTGAGGTACTTCTCGGACTTTTCCAAATAATTCAGAAGTTCCAGCTTGATAAAACTTTATTTTTTTCTTAGATTTCCTAATTGCCTCCAGGATGCGTAATGTGCCTTGAGCATCAGCGTTAGAAGTATATTCGGGAATTTCAAATGATACAGCAACATGCGATTGAGCTGCTAAATTATAAATTTCATCAGGTTTTATTTTATCTATTATATTGTTTACAGATTGTGCATCTGTCATATCTCCAAAATGAAGCTTAAAATTAGTTTTTGACGATATTGGATCTTTATAAATATCATCTAACCTTGATGTGTTAAAAGAGGAGCTTCTTCTTTTTATACCATGAACTACGTATCCTTTTCCCAATAGGTATCTTGATAAATATGCACCATCTTGCCCTGTTACACCAAAAATTAAAGCTATTTTTTTCACAAATGATTTTTATAATTACTTTTATGCATATTTCATATTAATAAATCAATATCATTTTTATTTAAATAAAGATATTCAGAATAATAGTTTATTAGACCTAATAAGTTTAACTATGATCATACTTTACAAAATTGAGGAAAAATAATTTAAAAAAACTTTTTAAAAAATTGATAAAACACAGCTTTTATTAAACAAAAATTTATATTTTCAAATTTTGAATAAAATCTTGAATATAATTTTTCAACTCAATTTTTCCATATCTTTTAATAATCTTATTATTTAAGGACATGTTGGTTAAAGCTGAGGAATATCTCTCTCCAGGTCTTGGTTTAAGATACTTATATTTGCACTTAAACATTTTTGCTACCTGTGTTATCGAATGAGATTGTTTGTGAGAAATGCTGTAATGACTACAATTATTTTTTTTCCAAGCTTCAAAACAAACATTAATAGTGTCTGAAATATGAGTAAATCTTCTTGTTTGACTTCCGGGTTTAACTATTGTTAGCGGTTTTTTTTTCTTATAGAGATCCTCAAAAATACCAATAACGGTCGCCATTTCCCCAGATTTAATATGTCTGGGTCCATAGACATTATAAAAATAAATAATTTCAAATCTAAATTTAAACCACTTTTTCAAATTTTCCAACAACTCTAAATTCTTACTTTTGGTAAAAGCATAGGGAGATAAGTTTTTATCGTTTCCATCATTTCCTAAACTTGCTGAAGTAGCTGAATAAATTAATTTAATTTTATTATCCAGACAAAATTTAAATACAGCATTCGTTCCGATGGAATTAGACTTAAAACATGAATCAAATTTTTTAAAACTTTGAAAAATTCTCGCAAATTCTCCGAAATGAAATAAAGAATGAATTTTTTTTTTATAATTAGATAAAATTAAATTTATATATTCAGTGTTACCTTTTAAATATTTTACTCTAGAAGATTTAATATGATTTCGAACAAATCCACTTGAGTAATTATCGACACTTATAATTTTAAATTTTGTTCTTAATAGTAAAGATTGAATTAAATTCGAACCAACAAATCCAGCTCCACCAGTTACGATAATATAATTTTTCATTAGAGCTTTTATAGCCTGGCAATGTCCTACTCTTCCATGTCTTAAGACAAAGTACCATTGGCGCAGAAAGGCTTGACTTCCGAGTTCGGAATGGGATCGGGTATAACCCTTTCGCAATAATCACCAGGCAAAATTACATAGCTCTAAATCTGAAAAATGTAAAGAAAAAATTCTTTTTCTTTTAAGCTGAGTTTTAGGAAATAATATTAATTTGATTGAATAATTTCAATATTGGGTTTAATTTTATTATGATAATTCCATTAGATATTTAAATTACAAAAATAATCGATAATAATAAATATATGTTCAAGAAAAATTACAAATATAAAAAAGAAAATTATGAATTCTGGTTATCCAGATGCAGTAACAGTGAGAGAAAAGTTTGCACTAATGATATTTATTTAGATTTAATTGAAGAAGATCAAATTATTAAAAATATCAGAAATAACAAGACTATTCTAGAAATCGGCTCAGGTAATGGAATTTTACTTAAAAGACTATTAAAAAAGAAAAAAATCAAAAAATATCTAGGGACTGATTTTGTAGAAGAATTAGTCAAAAAATCAAAAAAATATTTCAAAAAAAAGAATATTGATTTTAAACATTTTGATATGACTTTAATTTCAAATAAATCATTTGATGAAAAATTTGATTACATAATTTCTAAAAGAGCGGTACAAAATGTACTAAGCAGAAAATTACAAATTAATACAATAGATAAGTTTGGTTATCATCTAAAGAAAAGTGGACAAATGATTTTAGTAGAGAGCTCCATTACTGCACAAAGAAATATTAATTTCTTTAGAAAAAAATATAAACTACCTAAAATATTTCCTCCATTTCATAACTTGTTTTTTGATGATAAAATAATTCTTAATCATAATTTTAAAAATGTTAAATTAAAAAAAATTAGTAATTTTTCGTCAAATTATTACTTCATCTCAAGAATTTTAAATGCATTACTTTGCAAAGACCATTTAAAAAAGAAAGTAAGTTATAATGATCCTCTTAATCAAATTGCTTTATCAATAAATGAAGATTTGTTAAAAGAGGATTTCTCACAAATTAAAACATATTTTTTTGTGAGAAAATAACTTATTATAGCTAAAATGTATTTATCTATTGTCACCACTTCATATAACTCAGCTAGTACAATCACTAAATTTTTTTCAGAACTAAAAAAAGTAATTTCAGAATTAAATATTTCTGATTATGAAGTAATAGTTGTCGATGATGGCTCAAAAGATGAAACGGTTGAAATATTAAAAAAAATCAAAGAAAATTTTAATAATCTAAAAATAATAATTTTATCAAAAAATTATGGTCATCACAAAGCGTTAATTACTGGGTTAAACGAGTCAATTGGAAAATTGATTTTTTTATTAGATAGTGATCTTGAAGAAAATCCAAGTGAATTAAAAAATTTATTAAAAGAAATTGAAAATTACGATTTTGTTTACGGAATACAAAAAAAAAGAGCTGCTGGTTTAATTACGAATTTTTTTGGAAATATATTTTATAAACTTTTCAACTTTGTGAGCTCTGCAGAAATTCCAAGAAATCTTATGACAATGACTTTAATGAAATATAAAGTTAAAGAAGAACTTGATCGATTTAAAGAAAAAGAAATCTTTTTTCATGGAATTCTACATACAATTGGTTTTAAAAAAAAAGGAATTATTATTGATAAAACTTTTAAAGGAAAAACTGCGTATACCCTATCGAAAAAACTAAATTTGTTTTTTGATGCAATAACATCATTTAGTAGTTTGCCGCTAAAAATTTTTTTCTACCTAGGATTAATAATTTCATCCATATCAGCAGTATATGCGATATATCTGATTTTTAGATATTTAAGTTTTAAAATATCAGTTGCTGGTTTTACTACTTTAGCAGTTTTAGTACTTTTTTTTGGAGGCTTAATCATTTTAGGAATTGGAATACTAGGAATCTATATTCAAAAAATATTTCTTGAAGTAAAGAATAGACCTCGTGTAACTGTAAAGGATAAGGATTAAGCTAAAAAATAATTCTCTATAGATTTACAAACAAATTTTATGTTTTTCTTACTAAGATAAACATGTAATGGGAGTCTCAAAATCCTATCAGAAAAATTTTTAGAGTTTTTTAAATTTTTAACTGAAATTTTTTTACCTACTTTGGACAAATGTAGCGGTTCGTAATGTGATACAGTGTGAATTCCTTTTTTTTCTAAATATTTTTTTATTTGATTTCTCTCTTTTCGATTTTTTAATAGAATATACTTCATATGATAATTTGATTTTAATTTAGTATTCATACCCATTATCTTATTAGACAAAAT
Organism: uncultured Pelagibacteraceae bacterium; assembly: GCA_902540785.1. GTDB lineage: Bacteria > Pseudomonadota > Alphaproteobacteria > Pelagibacterales > Pelagibacteraceae > Pelagibacter. The sequence continues at coordinate 7,018 of CACBOA010000010.1, read as the reverse complement.
CAAATTATTTAGATTGCTAACGTATAAATTAAAAATCTCTTTTCTCTTTTTTTGTATCTTGGAAATATCTTGTAATTGGTAATACAAATATAATGCCTGAAATTCGCTTGGATAAAAATTGGATCCTACTTCTATCCATGTATACTTTGATATTCGCTTTTTATCAAAATCTCTTCTGTTGGTGCCTCTTTCCCAAACATAGTGCGCTGTCTCACTATAATCCATGTTATTAATTATAACTGCGCCACCTAATCCGCTATGTAAATTTTTAGACTCATGAAAAGATATACAACCGAAATCACCATAAGAACCTAGATATTTTTTTCCAACTTTTAAATCAATACATTGTGCTGCGTCTTCAATTATCTTGAATTTATATTTTTTTTTTAATTTTAAAAAAAAGTTAATATCTTCTGGTTGCCCTGCATGGTGTACAATTACAACTGCTTTCGTATTTTTATTTAAAACTTTTAAAAAATGAGAATGATTTATTCGTGGATCATTCGCATTACAATCAACAAATTTAATTTTGTAACCACATCTTAAAAATGCTGATGCAGTTGTAGGATAAGCATAAGATGGGATTATTACCTCCTCATTTTTTTTTAATTTTAATGATAAAGCAGAAATTTCTAATGCTGAGGTACAACTATCGGTTAATAATACTTTTTTAAAAAAGTATTTTCTCTCTAATTTTTTTTGAACACTTTTTGTCCAGTATCCATTGCCAGCGAAAGTTTCTAAACTTTTAAATTTTCTAAAATTTTTCAATTTATAAGGAATATTAAATAAAATTTTACTCATAGTTAAAAATACTTTTGTGTAATATAATCAAAAAATGAGCTTTTTTGTCTTTTTTTATATCTTAAATTTGAGATGTCAGATATCCTGAATAAGTTGATAACATTGGACTTTTTTGTCAATGAATGATCAAATAAATTTGTTTTAACAAATTCATAGACATCTGTAAGTATAATTAGTTTTTTTTTCTTCATAGATTTAGTATTAATCATATATTAATTACATGCACTTATTTGATAAACAACTAAATATCGCTTTTAAATTGTTGTTTATCATTTGTCTAAGTTTATTATCTGTGCGTTTTTTTAATACTATTTCTTTTTTAGAACCCTTACATGTACAAACAGGTGGCGCTGAAGATACTAGCTTCATAGGTATATGGTATATAAAAAATGGTATTTTGGGATATGACCACTTCTTAAAATTTAACATAGATATTAGCAATCCAAATATTTTTTCTCTTTTTCATTACAACTGGCTTTTCTATCATTTAAATTCTTTCTCAGTAATAATCTCACAGAAATTATTTAATTTATCCGATCTTTGGCTACCTACAATTGTAAGAATTAATTGTTTTATTTTAAGTTTTTTTTCATTTTGGATTTTTTGTAATTCATTGAATTTATTAAATAAGAATAAATTATCATTTTTTTTCAGTTTTTTTTTAATTTTTGGACCATTAACTGGATATTGGGTAATTTCTGGAAAACCTGATATTTTTTATATTTTTTTTGAAATATTAGCTATTTACACAATATTAAGAACTCAAAATAATCGAAATTATCTTAATATCACAATAATATTAGTCTTACTTTATTTTTCATGGTCAATTAAACAAACCTCGATCGTAACCATAAGTAGTTTTGCATTTTACTTATTGTGGAGGAAAAGATTTAATTTTTTTGTATACATAACTTTTGTATTTTCTATCTTTTTAGTTTTAACCAAAATTTTAGGTCCACATCAATTATTTGAAAGTATTTTTTGGCAAGGTGGTGCTGCAATTTCTCTTAATTTTAATCATTTTTTTAAAATATTTTTAGATAGTTTATCTAAAGGTTTAATTGTTTATGCGGGATTGTTTTGTATTTCAATAAATATTTTTTTAAAAAATAATATTAGCTCTTATTATAAATCTTTAAATGAAAATCAGGTATTCTTAATAATAGGTATTTTATTTTCAACTTCTCAAATATTGTTTTCTTTTCATTACGGAAGTGCAGTAAATTATTATTATCCTTTTTTTATATATTCTGGTTTGTTTTTGTTTTCAGAAATTGACAATCTTGTTAAAAATAAAAACTTAAGTAACCTACTTCTATCAAGTGTGTACATACAAATTGTCTTAATTTTTTTCGTGTTTATTGGCATCAAAGGCTCCACAAGCCCGATAAAATATAAAAATATTAAAGAATTTAGAAAATGTGTTTATGACTTAAAGGCTCCAATTCTCTCAGATCATAAACCCTATTATAGGTTGCCATGGATTACACCTGATAATAATCCTATATTAATTACAATGATGTATGAAAATTTTATCAAAGATTTGAACTTCGAAGATACGCCTGTATATAAAGAAGTGAAAAAAGGATCGTTTGAGACTTTAATAATTAGTGAAAGAAATAAATATAATTTAGAAAAATATACTTTAGAAAGAAAATGTAACTCTTTATATGGAGCGAAAGTAAAAATTTATATTAAAAATCAGTAAAATTTTCTATGAAAATTAGTATTATTACTACAACATTCAATTCATCAAAAACAATATTAAAATGTATTTCTTCAATAAAAAATCAAAAATACAAAAATATTGAAAAAATATGGATAGATAATTCATCAACAGATGAAACCTATAAAATACTAAATAGATATAAAAACAATAAAACTAAATTATTTCAAGTCCAACACAAATCAATATCAGAAGCTTGGAATATTGGACTCAAAAAAAGTACTGGAGACATTATTGGTTTTTTAAATTCTGATGATTTTTTATCTAATGAAAATACTATCAAAAAAATTGCCGAAACTTTTAAAATAAGAAAATGTGATTGTGTTTACACAAATGTTTTTTATGTAAATAATAAGGGTAAAATAATCAGAAACTGGAAAGCAAATGAATATTTAAATAAAAATCAAACATATGAATATTTCAATAACAAATTAAAGTTTGGTTGGATGGCACCACATCCAGGTCTATATGTTAAGAAAAATTTAATTAATAAAATTGGTTTTTTTAACAATACTTATAAAGTTTCCTTTGATTATGATTTTATAATAAGATTGCTAAAATATAAAAAAATTAAAGCATTTTATTTACCAATTGTAAGTGTAAAGATGTTAACTGGTGGTAATAGTAATAAAATTAAGAATATAATTTGTAAAATGAAAGAAGATTTTAAAATTATTAAAAGACACAAAATTGGAGGATATAAAACCCTGTTTCTTAAGAATATTTCTAAATTAAATCAGTTTTTTAGATGACTTGTTAAATTTATTTTTAATTTGTCAAAGATTGATGAATCCAATCATATGTTTTTTCCAAACCCATTTTCAAGGTGTACTTTGGAGACCAATTGATTTTTGAATTAATAAAATTGTTATTGCTGCTTCTACCTCTTACTCCTTTCGGTTTAGAAAGATCATATTTTCTCTCAACAGTATAATCTGCAATTTGTTCAATTATATCAATCATTTGATTGATAGATACTTGCTCTTCACTACCGATGTTAAAAACATCTGTAAAATCTGAGTTAAACACTGATAAAGTTGCATCGATACAATCATCAATATAAAGGAAGCTTCTAGTTTGTTGGCCATCTCCCCAAACTTCAATATTATTTTCATTATTTAATTTTGCATTAATTATTTTTCTACATAATGCGGCTGGGGCTTTTTCTCTACCACCATCATAGGTGCCCTCTGGACCATATATATTGTGATATCTGCCAATTCTGACATTTAAACCAAAATCTTCATAAAAATGTCTACACATTCGCTCACTAAATAATTTTTCCCATCCATATCCATCTTCGGGCATTGCGGGATAAGCATCTTCCTCTTTAAGTCCACTAATGAAAGTATCTTTTTGTTTTGATGCATTGTAAACACAAGCTGATGATGAAAAGTAATATTTTTTGATTTTATTTTGCAAACCTGCTCTAAGTAAATTAGTATTTATTAATACAGATAACATACACTCAGCTTTATTATTTTCAATAAAACCCATTCCACCCATATTGCATGCAAGATTGAATACATAATCAACGTTTTCAGATACTTTTAAACAATTTTTATAATCTTTAAGATCCATTGATACATTTTGATTTTTATTATCAATTTGAAACCACGAACTTAAAGGTTTTATATCTGCACAAATAATTTGGTGTCCCTCTAGTTTTAGCCTTTGCATTAAGTGGCCGCCAATAAACCCACCAGCACCTGCAATTAAACATTTCATGATGACTTTTTTATTAGAATATTTTGTACTTTACAATACAATAAATAGCTACAAACGCATCGACTAACCCAATTTTTTTTCCTTCTTCATAAGATCTGCCATTGTAGCTTATAGGTACTTCAAAAAACCTTAATTTCTGTTTTGCAAGTTTAATTGTCAGCTCTGGTTCAATTCCAAATGAATTTTCTTTTAAATTAATTTTTTCAATGTGTTCTTTTTTGAATACCTTGTATCCTGTTTCCATGTCAGTCATGTTTAAATTTGTAAATAAATTACATAGGAAAGTTAGAAACTTATTGGCTAAAAAGTGCCAGAAATAGTGAATTCTAGTATAATCTTGTCCTCCTAAAAATCTTGATCCATAAACAACATCAGCATTCGCTTCTTCAAAAGGTTTAAGTAATTTTTTGTAATCTCTTGGGTTATATTCAAGATCAGCATCTTGGATTAATACTAATCCTTGTTCAACTTTCATTAAACCAGACCTTATAGCCCTCCCTTTTCCAAAATTTTTCTCATGATATAAAATTTCTATATCTTTTCTATTTTCGTATTTTTTTAATACATCTCTTGATCCATCAATAGAAAAATCGTCAACTACTATAATTTTTTTTTCATATGGCTCTACATCGAGAACTTTATCTATAATAGCACCAATTGTATTTTTTTCATTATAACAGGGAATAATAATGTTAAGTTTCAGGTTCATTCTAATTCTAATAATTATAATCTAAAACGTATTAACTCAATATATCAATAGACTATTTAAGAGTTTAAGCCTTTTTTATTCCAATTATTATAAAATTTGATTTCAAAAAAAACAACCTTATATGTCTTATTTTAACATCAAAATCTTTGTGAACATTTGTTTCTGATAAAAGAGTTCTTAAATCATTTAGTGACAGTAAATTAAGATTTTCTTCTTTTGACAGATAATCAAAATTGAAAAATTTTAAAACTTTTCTAAATATTTTGTTTGGCAACATATTTACTATAGGGAGCTTGGAGTGAAAATCTATCGGATAGTTTTTGTTAGGAGTGGTAATAAAAAAAATTTTGTTGGTTAACGAGGCAACATTTTGGATCATCTTTTTTTGATTAAAATTAGACCCAACATGTTCTATAGTTGCAGAAGACAAAACTATATCACTTTTTAGAAAATTTAAATTTTCATCTTTAAAATCATCTGATATAGATCCAACTGTTGATGAAGAAAAAAAATTGTCTTTAATACTAAAATTACTGAATGCTTTGTAGTTTAAAGTTAGTTTTAAATTTTTAACTATAAAGTTTGAACTTTCGTTTTTTACATCATGAGTAGTGCCAATATCTAGACAATCCGAGCAATGTATTCCTTTTAATTCCTCTTTTATTATTTGAAGAATTTCTAATCTTTTTTTTTTTATGATTTTATCAAAAAATTTATTATGAAAAGATAAATAAATTTCATTAGTCATTTTTTTAAACATTCATTTAAATTATAATTTTCAAAATAAATCCATTGATATTTTTTTACTCCGGAGAAAAAAGGATTTCTTGTTGCATGATTAGCATCAAAGTTACCATATTTATAGAGACATTTTTTATTCAATGAATTTTTCAATAATTTATCTAAGTTTTTATTTTTTCTTATAACTAAAACCTTGATGTTGTTACGTTTAACTATGTCTAAAAATTGATCATTTATTTCGAATTTATTTTCATTAAATTTAAGCAATCTCAGCCATTCATTAGAAAAATTTAATTCTCCCTGATCTATGTTCGTCCAAAATCTAGATCTTTGAGTATACAAAATTTTTTCATCATTTCTTAATTCCAATTTTTTGATTATATCATTTATTCTTAATGCATAATCATAACCGCTAGCGTGTTTGTTAAGGAAATTTTTTTTATAATCTTTTAATATTAATACTGGAGAAGTGTAAAAAGAATATATTATTAAAAAAAATCCAAATATCAAAGTTTGAATATAGATTAATCTTTTTAATAAAATATTAATTTTAAATTTGAAATGACATACAAAAATTTGGATTAAGAAAAAAATAAATAAAAACCATCTGGTACTAACATTGCCACTAATCATAACTGAAATAAAAAGCAATAAGATAATCAAAAGAACCTCTTTCTTAATTTTTCTTTTGAAATTTATAAAATTGTAAAATTGCAATCCAAAAATTTTTCCAATGTTTGGCAAGCTAATAAAAAAGTTTCCAGCTTGACCGTAATGTGGAATTAAAAATAATATTGGGAGAAAAATTAAATTTTTTAAACTTAGACTTAGATCATAATTTTTAAAAAAATTTGCAGCTGCGTTTAAGTGTTCAGAATTATTATTTAAGATTTGTCCAGTAAATGGTGGGATGAAATCTCCATGAAAATATAGATTCTTTAAAACAATTGGTGCAAAAAATATTAATGCTAAGAAAAGACTTAAGATACTTGTCTCAATCAATCTTTTATTTTTATAAATCATATAAAGTATGGCTATACACACTGGATACAAAAAACTTACTTTGAATGATAAAATTAACATTAAAGAAGATAAAATGATTAGTTTATCGATGAAAAAAAATTTTTTGTTATTGTAAATATGAAAAAAAATTAATGATAAAACAAATGAAGGTAACACAAAGATTTTTTGCGAAAAAATCATTGGTAAGAATATTGGACATGAAACAATACACAATAGTATAAAATTTTTTTCACTACTAACTTTAAACCTCTCTAAAAAATATAAGCTTATGAAAATTAGAGTTACAA
>CACBOA010000009.1 GCA_902540785.1 uncultured Pelagibacteraceae bacterium | reverse complement strand
TATCAATATCACAATGTCAATTTCTTCATTTAATTATTAAAGTTTCTAGAATTAAGAAAGTATTAGAAATCGGAACCTTCACTGGTCTAAGTACATTATCAATTCCTCTAATGCTTTTGGATCGCTTTGTTGTTTTAAGCCTTTTTCCTCCACAATTTTTTGAGGATCATCGTCATTCTTTAACATTAGTTCAAAAACTGTTTTAGCAATTTTTCCTGAAATTGTTCCATTCTTAATTAAATTTACTAATATTGCTAAATTTTTTGCACTTACAGGGCTTTGAGTGATTTCTAAATTTTTACTATTTAAAACAGCAAAAAGCTCTCCGGTAATCCAATTGACTGCGAGTTTCATATCTTTATTCTTGCCCATTTTTGCTACAACTTCTTCAAAATATTTTGCTATTTCTATATCAGAAACTAAAATTGTTGCTTCATAAGCTGATAACTTAAATTCATTAATAAATCTTTTCTTCTTATCATCGGGTAACTCTGGAATTTCACTTTTAAGTTTGTTTACAAATTCATCTGAGACTTCTAATGGTAATAAATCTGGGTCAGGGAAATATCTATAGTCATGAGCATCTTCTTTTGATCTCATTGATCTTGTCTCATTTTTCTTAGTGTCAAATAATCTAGTCTCCTGATCAATTGTTTTACCTTCTTCAATTAGATCAACTTGTCTATTTGCCTCATATTCTATAGCCATTTGCATAAATTTAATCGAGTTTACATTTTTAATTTCACATCTTGTTCCAAATTCTTTTGACCCTTTTTCTCTTACGGATACATTAACATCTGCTCTTAATGATCCCTCTTGCATATTTCCATCACAAGTTCCTAGATATCGCATGATTGATCTCAATTTTTTTATATATATACTTACTTCATCTGGGGATCTAAGATCTGGTTTACTTACAATTTCCATTAAAGCTACTCCTGATCTATTCAAATCAACAAAAGTATTTTGAGGATCTAAATCATGTATACTCTTTCCTGCATCCTGTTCTAAATGTAATCTTTCTATACCTACTTCTTTATGGCCGTCAGGCAAATCTATTATGATTTTACCCTCACCCACTATTGGATCTTTAAATTGTGAAATTTGATATCCTTGTGGTAAATCTGCATAAAAATAATTTTTTCTATCAAAAACTGAGCGTTTATTTATTTTTGCATTAAGACCTATACCAGTTTTTATTGCTTGTTTAACACAAAATTCATTTATTACTGGTAGCATACCTGGAAAAGCTGCATCGACTAAACTTACTTGAGTATTAGGTTCAGCACCAAATTTTGTAGCAGAAGTAGAAAATAATTTTGACTCGGATAATACTTGAGCATGAACTTCTAAACCTATTACTATTTCATATTGATTATCTCCACGATTAATCAAATATTCTGTACTCTTTTTACTCATTCAATCCACCAATCAGTAATTTTGTTTTTAAAATTTATTCTTTCCTCCATTGCAAATGCAATATTTAATATATTTTGTTCATCGAAGGCTTTACCAATTATTTGTAAACCAAGGGGATAACCTTTTGCGTCATGTCCTGCAGGAATTGAAATACCTGGTAAACCAGCTAAATTAACAGGCACTGTAAATATATCGTTGAGATACATAGAAACAGGATCATTTGTTTTTTCACCAATTTTGAAAGCTGAACTAGGTGTAGATGGTGTTAAAATTGCGTCTACTTTTTCATATGCTTCATCAAAATCATTTTTAATTAATCTTCTAACCTTTTGAGCTTTTAAATAATATGCATCATAATACCCTGAAGATAGAACATAAGTTCCAATCATAATCCTTCTTTGAACTTCCGCACCAAAACCTTCTGACCTAGTTTTTTCATACATATCAATTAAATTTTCACCATTTGCTCTATATCCATACTTAACACCATCATATCTTGCTAAATTTGAAGATGCTTCGGCTGGAGCAACTATATAATAAGTTGGCAGAGCATAATTAGTATGCGGAAGTGAAATGTTTATAATTTCTGCACCACAATCTCTTACATATTCAATACCTTTTTGCCAGAGGTCCTCAATTTCTTTAGGCATACCATCAACTCTATATTCTTTTGGTATTCCAATTTTTTTCCCTTTAATATTATTAGTAAGATCTTTACTATAATGACTTCTTTTGAAATCTATTGAGGTTGAGTCTTTTGAGTCAAAGCTACTAATCACTTCCTGTAGTAAAGCACAATCTTTAACATTTTGTGCCATTGGTCCTGCTTGATCTAATGAAGAGGCAAATGCAACTATTCCATATCTTGAACAACTACCATAGGTTGGTTTTAAACCGACCGTTCCAGTAAAAGAAGCTGGCTGCCTTATTGATCCACCGGTATCTGTCCCAATTGTAATCGGTGTTAGTTGTCCTGCAACTGCAGAAGCAGATCCTCCAGAGGAACCGCCTGGTACTAAATTTTTATCAATAGGATTTTGGACATTGCCAAAAAAACTAGTCTCATTCGAGGAGCCCATTGCAAATTCATCACAATTTAACTTACCTAAAAGAATAGCACCTTCATTCCAAATATTTTCTGTCACCGTAGACTCATATGTTGGTACAAAATTATTTAAAATTTTGCTACCAGCAGTTGTTTTAACATTCTTTGTGCAAAATAAATCTTTTACGGCCATTGGAATACCAGGTAATTTTAAATCTAAATTGGGTTTTTGATCAAATTTTTTTGCTTTATCTAAAGCAGATGTGAAGTCTTCAGTAATATAAGCATTAAGCACTTTTGATTTTTCAGATCTTTCAATAAAGGCTTTCGTTACTTCTGATGAAGAAAGTTTTTTATTTTTAATACTTTCAACTAATTCTGTTAGAGATTGTTTTGTTATATCTGACATCACTCAATAACCTTAGGTACAACAAAATAATCTTCATTATCTTGAGGAGAATTCTTGATTATTTGTTCTCTGATATTTTTACTTTGAACCTCATCAGACCTTAATTTTAATGTTGTTTCTGCGATAGAGGTTAACGGTTTAACATTTTCTGTTTTTAATTCATTAAGCTTTTCAATAAAATCAAAAATTGAATTTAAATCACCAACTAATTTTTTAGCCCTTTGGTCATCAACTGAAATTCTTGATAATTTAGAAATATGTTTTATTGTTTTAAGATCTATGCTCATATGCTATTTAAATATGACGAAAACTATCACTTAAGTTTAAATTATACAATATGGTGACATTAGATGAATTCAAAAAAAAACACTCAGATAAGTGTAGATTAATAGGATTAGACCTTGGTTCTAAAAGAATCGGTGTTTCAATATGTGATGAGAAGCAATTAATTGCAACACCATTTAGAACTATTGTCAAAACCTCATCTGAAAAACTAATAACAGAATTAAAGGAAATTATTAAGGAAAATAATATAGGAGGTATCATAATTGGAAATCCTCTTAATATGGATGGTTCTTCGGGCAGATCATCACAGTCAATTAAAGATGTATCTAAAAACATAGAACAAAATATTAATATACCTGTTTGTTTATGGGATGAAAGGTTATCAACAGTTGGAGCTTTTAATTTATCAAGCCAATTGGACATAAATGTAACAAAAAGGGAAAAAAAAATTGATGAGAATGCAGCAGCATTTATATTGCAGGGCGCAATCGATTTTTTAAATAATTAATACTTGCTATTGGTAAGAATTATAGTTATAGAGTTGGTTTTAATGGCAATACCAACCAATAAAGCTATTAAAATTTCACAAAAACATTTGTTAGGAATCCAGGACTTATCAATAAATGATGTAAATTTAATACTTGATGAAGCTAAAGACTTTATAAAAGTTAATCAAAGTAAAAATAAAAAAATAGATGTTTTGAAAGGCAAAACTCAAATAAATTTATTTTTTGAACCATCCACAAGAACACAAAGTTCTTTTGAGCTTGCAGGAAAAAGACTTGGGGCAGATGTTATGTCTATGAACATTAGTAATTCAGCTATAAAAAAAGGTGAAACGTTAATTGATACTGCAATGACATTAAACGCAATGCATCCAGATATTATTGTTATTAGACATCAAGATTCTGGTGCATGTAATTTACTTTCACAAAAAGTTAATTGTGCGGTTTTAAATGCAGGTGATGGTAGGCGTGAGCATCCGACACAAGCTCTACTTGATGCTTTAACAATCATTAACCGTAAAAAAAAAATAGAGGGTTTAAAAATAGCAATTTGTGGAGATATATTACATTCTAGAGTGGCTAGATCAAATATCTATTTACTAAATATGCTTGGAGCCGAGGTAAATATTATTGCACCAACCAATTTAATGCCCAAAGAAATAGATAGATTCGGCGTGAACCCTTTTACTGATATGAAAAAAGGATTAAGAGATTGCGACATCGTTATGATGTTAAGATTACAAAATGAAAGAATGAGTAGTTCATATCTTTCATCAAACAGAGAATATTATGAATATTTTGGACTAACACCTGATAAATTAGAATATGCAAAATCAGATGCTTTAATAATGCATCCAGGTCCAATGAATAGAGGTATCGAAATAGATACAATTCTTGCAGATGATATTAACAAAAGCGTAATTAAAGAACAAGTTGAACTTGGAGTTGCAGTAAGAATGGCTTGTTTGAAAATATTTTGTACATAATGAAAAAACAATATTTTATAAATGCAAATATAGTTGACCCTCATAATTCTATTAATGAAGTTGGTGGTTTAATTATTGGAGAAGATGGTAAAATTGAAGCTGTAGGAAAAAAAGTAAATACAAATAATCTTCCAACTCGCGAAAAGCCAGTGGATCTAAAAGGAAAGCATCTTTTTCCAGGATTAGTTGATATGAGGGTTTTTGTTGGTGAACCCGGTTTTGAGTATAAAGAAAACTTTAGAACACTCAGTGATGCAGCCCTATCAGGTGGAGTAACCTCAGTAGTCACCATGCCTAATACTAATCCAATTATTGATAACGTATCGATAGTTGATTTTTTAAAAAGGAGAGGAAGAGATAAATCTAAAATTAATATTTTTCCATGTGCGTCACTAACTGAAAATATTGAGGGTTCTAACATGACTGAATTCGGCCTCTTACAAAAAAAAGGGATTATTGCATTTACAGATGGAATTAGGACAATCCAAAATCCAAGATTGATGTCAAGAATTATGAATTCTGCAAAAGACCTTGGCTGTTTAATTATGCAACATGCTGAAGATTATGAACTTGCCAAGAATGGAATGATAAATTCGGGCATAATTGCAACTAGATTAGGTTTGTCAGGTATACCAGAAATAGCTGAAAGAGTTTTAATAGAAAGAGATTTAACTTTGTTGGAAAAAGTTAAATGTAGATATCATATTTCACAACTTTCATCACAAAAATCTGTTGAAGTGATTAAGCATAGAAAAGAAATTGTTAAATTTTCTTCGGGTGTATCAATCAATAATCTTTCATTAAATGAGAATGATATTGGTGACTTTAGAACCTTTTTGAAACTCTCACCACCTTTAAGAAGAGAGGAAGACAGATTAGCTCTAATTCAAGGGTTAAAAAGTGAATTGATAGATGTAATAGTGTCTGATCACAAACCTGAGGATGAAGAGTCAAAAAGACTTACTTTTGCCCAAGCTGCTACAGGTGCGTCAGGAATTGAAACTCTATTGTCCTTAAGTTTGGAACTTTATCATAATGGATCACTTAAATTAGAAACTATAATTAAAGCTATGACATCTAACCCAGCAAAAATTCTTAAGATTGATAAAGGTAATCTGTCAATTGGTAATGATGCTGACTTTTGTATTGTTGACTTAGATAAACCCTGGATTGTAAAAAAAGAAAAACTAATATCAAAATCAAAAAATACATCAATAGAAGATAAAAAACTCCAAGGTAAAGTTACAAATACGTTTGTAAAAGGAAAAGAATTATTTAAGTTATAATATGGAAATTTTAATTGTTGGTATTATTTCGTACCTAATGGGATCAATTCCATTTGGTTTAATATTAACAAAAATTTTTTTAAAAAAAGATATTAGAGAAATAGGTTCCGGAAATATAGGTGCCACAAATGCTCTAAGAACAGGAAATAAAATCATTGGATATACAACTTTAATTTTTGATATTCTTAAAGCTATCATTCCAGTTATTTATGTTAAAATTTATTTTCCAGAATTAGTTTATGTATCTTCACTTTGTGCTTTCTTGGGTCATGTTTTTCCTATCTGGTTAAAATTCAAAGGTGGTAAGGGTGTTGCGACTTATTTAGGAATTTTATTTGCATTAAATATTTATTTGAGTTTAATCTTTATAATTTCTTGGCTTATAACATTTGGTCTTTCTAAATATTCATCTTTAGCTTCATTAGTTGCATCAATTTCTATTCCGATATATTTGTTATTTTCATCACAATTTAATCAAGTGATTTTTTTTACTATTATGTTTATTTTGATATTTTTTACTCACAGAGAAAATATTAAAAGATTGAAAAATAAAGAAGAAACAAAGACAAAAATTTATTAATTTGACTATCTAACTCATTTGAGTAGTTTGTAGTTAATGAACTTGGTGATTGTAGAAAGTCCTGCTAAAGCAAAAACCATAAATAAATATTTAGGTGATGATTATAAAGTTTTAGCAAGTTATGGACATATAAGAGATTTACCCTCAAAAAATGGTTCTGTTGATCCTGATCATGACTTTAAAATGGAGTGGGAAGTAGACAGTTTTTCAAAAAAATATCTTAAAGAAATTACTGATGCAGCAAAAGACTCCTCTAAAATTATCCTTGCTACTGACCCTGATCGTGAAGGTGAAGCAATAGCATGGCATGTAAAAGAGTATTTAAATGAAAAAAAACTTTTAAAAGATAAGGAAATCGAAAGAGTCGTTTTTAACGAAATTACAAAAAAGGCTGTGTTACATGGTATTGATAATCCAAGACAAATTGAACCTTTGTTAGTAGATGCTTATATGGCTAGACGAGCTTTGGACTACCTAGTTGGTTTTAACATTTCACCTATTCTTTGGACTAAATTACCAGGCTCAAAGTCCGCTGGGAGAGTTCAGTCTGTAGCATTAAAGTTAATAACTGAGCGAGAGCATGAAATTGAGTCATTCAATCCGGAAGAATTCTGGACTCTAAATGTTAAATTTAAAGATAAAAACAACCAAATTATAAATGCTAGTATAAGTCAACTTGAAAACAACAAAATAGAAAAGTTTTCTTTTAGAAATAAAGAAGAAATCAATAAAGCTATATCAATTATTAATAAAAAAAAATTTAGTATTACTGATATTTCAAGTAAAATTATAAATCGAAATCCCTCAGGGCCTTTCACTACATCTACACTGCAACAAACAGCCTCAAGTAAACTAGGTTTTGGCGCATCAAGAACAATGCAAATTGCGCAAAAACTTTACCAAGGGATAGAAATAGATGGAGAAACTATAGGTTTAATTACATATATGAGGACTGATGGAACAAATTTGTCAAAAGATGCGGTCTCAGCTTTTAGAGACTATATTAAAAAAGAAATTGGTAATGAATATTTGCCTGAGAGTTCTCTTAACTATTCAGGAAAAAAAGCTAAAAATGCACAAGAGGCTCATGAAGCTATTAGGCCTACAGATATAATTAGAACTCCACAAAGTGTTAAAAAATATTTAAGCACCGATCAAAATAAATTATATGACTTAATTTGGAGTCGAGCTTTGTCTTCTCAAATGTCATCTGCAAAATTTGACCGAAATACAATTACTGTAACTTCTGATAATAATGACACAGTTTGTAAAGCTAGTGGTTCTGTACTCAAATTTAATGGATTTTTAAAAATCTATAACAACCAAAATAAAGATGATGATGAAAGTATATTACCAGCTATGACAAAGGGTTTAGTAAATATTGAGTCTTTAATAGATGAACAACATTTTACACAACCTCCACCAAGATACTCTGAAGCAAGTTTAGTAAAGAAACTCGAAGAGCTTGGAATTGGTAGACCATCAACGTATGCAAGTATTATCTCTACCATAGCTAACAGAGGATACGCAGAAATACTAAATAAAAGGTTTTTTCCTACAGATAGAGGAAAATTAATTTCTGCTTTCTTAGAAAAATTGTTCTCAAGATATGTAGATTATAATTTTACTGCAGGATTAGAGGATCAATTAGATGAGATTACCTCTGGTAAAGAAAGTTGGATTAAAGTTTTAGAATTATTTTGGAAAGACTTTAATAACAATGTTTCTGAGGTAAAGGAAAAAAGAACCAGAGAAGTTTTAGATTTACTCAATGATAGTTTGGGTGAACTCATTTTTGATAAGGATAATAATGGAAATATAGTCAGAAAATGCCAATTATGTAACAATGGCACACTCAGTTTAAAAAATAGTTTTAGAGGAGGAGCTTTTATAGGATGTTCAAATTATCCTGATTGTAAATTTACAAGGCCGTTATCTAAAGCAAAAGCTGCAGCTCAAGCTCAGCTAGCGGAACCAAAATTTATTGGAAAGCATAAAAATGGCAATGATATATATTTAAAAAATGGAAGATTTGGACCCTATCTTCAATATGAAAAAATTTTAAGTGAACAAGAACTAGAAGAAAACACAAAAAAAAAGAAAAAGAAAAAGAAATCTAAAACTGAAGTTAACGAACTCTTAAAAAATGTGTCAATTCCTAAGGGTTTAGATTTAAAAGATATTGATTTAGAAAAAGCTCAATTCTTATGCTCTCTACCAAAATCTTTAGGTCTCAATCCAGAAAATCAAAAAGAAATAACATTAAACACTGGAAGATTCGGTCCCTATCTAAAATGTGAAAATAAATCAGCGAGAATTGAAAATATCGAAGAAATTTTTTCTATTGGCCTAAACAGGGCAATAACTTTAATTGCTGAGGCTAAACCAGGCCGAATGTCTTCATCTATTATAAAAGACTTGGGCTCACATCCTGAAGATGGCAAACCAGTTAGAATTATGAAAGGACAATATGGTCCATACATTAAATACAAGTCTCTTAATGCAACAATACCAGAAGAAAAGGATCCGAGTGAATTAACTATGGAAGAGGCATTAATTTTAATTGAGAAAAGAAAAGAATACGATAAAAATAAAAAAAAGAAAAAAAAATAGAAAAAAAAATATGAAAAAAAAACTTTTATTTAAATCCTTCTTTATAATATTAATTTCAACTTCTTTATTTGCAAATGAGACTGATTGTAATCAATTTGATAAACTAAGTGCAAAATATATTGAGTGTGCCGCAAAAAAACTTAAAACAAGCACAGGTGAAAAATTAAGTGCAGGTAAAAGAAAGCTTGATAAATCTTCGTTAAAAGATACTTGGACTAAATTTCAAAGCAGTAAAAACGGTAAAGAATTTATGGAAAAATTAAAAAATGACAATTAATGATCAAATTAAAAAATTAAATATTATATTACCACAAGCAAAACCACCGGTTGGTTCATATGTTGCTACTAAAATTGTAGGTAACTTATTATTCATATCAGGTCAAATATCGATTGATGAAAATGGTAAACTAATCAAGGGTAAAATAGGAAAAGATCTCTCAGTGGATGATGGTTATAACGCTGCAAAAAGATGTGGTTTGAGCATTGTTTCACAGGCAAAAGAAGCATGTGATGGAGATTTATCCAAAATCAAATCGTGTGTTAAACTTACTGGATTTGTTAATTCGACTGATGATTTTGCAGATCAGCCAAAAGTTATTAATGGAGCTTCAGATTTAATAGCATCAATATTTGATAAAGCTGGAATGCATACAAGGGCAGCCATTAGCACAAATAGCTTACCACTAGGTGTTTCAGTTGAAGTAGATGCTATATTTGAATTAAATTAAATTATCTTCCGATACTGGTGTAATCTATTCCTAAATCTCTCATTTTATCTTGAGAATAGATATTTCTCATATCAAAAACTTTAAAATTCTTTTTTTTTACAAGTTTTTTAAAGTCTAGTAACTTAAAAGCATTCCACTCAGTGTGAACAATTATAAGATCGCTTTTAATACAAGCTGAAGAAATACCACTGTAGAATTTAACATTCTTTAATTTATCAAATTCCTTTTTTCTTCCTGAAGGGTCGTAATATCTAATTTTACTACCTTTTTTATTTAAATAATTAATCATTGGAATACTTGATGCTTCTCTCATATCGTCGGTATTAGGTTTAAAAGTTACACCTAAAAAAGTAATTTTTTTATTTTTAAGCCTATTTTTTAAAATTTTATTAATTCTTTTTGTAAGAATTATTTTTCTTTGATTATTAGATCTAACAACACTTTTTATTATCGAGAGATCAGTTTTATATTTTTCGGCAACATCGATTAAAGCTCTAGTGTCTTTTGGAAAGCATGAACCTCCATAAGCAGGCCCTGCTCTTAAAAACCTATCACCAATTCTTTGGTCTAAACCCATTCCTATAGAAATGTCTTGTACATTTACTCCAGTTTTTTCACATAAATTAGCCAATTCATTTATGTAGGAAATTTTTGTCGCTAAAAAAGCATTAGATGCATATTTCACCATTTCTGCACCTCTTCTTGAGGTCTTAAAATATCTGCTAGATTTTTTAATTATGGGTAAGTATAAAGATTTTAAAATTTTATTAGCTTTGCTACTATCAGTCCCAACAACGACTCTATCAGGATAAATAAAATCTCTTATAGCCTCTCCCTCTCTTAAAAATTCAGGATTTGAAACAACATCTATCAGTTTTTTTTTCTTTAAATTGCTCAAAATTTTTTCAATTTTATCTCCAGTTGTTACAGGAACTGTGGATTTAGTTATGATGATTTTGTATTTAGAAATACTTTTTTTTAATTGTTTTGCTACAGTAAATACATGCTTTAGATCAGCTGAATTACTTTTTTTTTTAGTTGGAGTTCCCACACAAATAAATATGATATCAGATTTCTTTACTGCTTCATTTAAATCTGAAGTAAAAAATAACCTTTTAGCTTTATGATTTCTTTTTAGTATTTCTTCTAATCCTGGTTCATAAATAGGTACTTTTCCTTTATTGAGTGAGTCAATTTTTTTTTTATCTTTATCAACACAATAAACAACATTTCCTACATCAGAAAAACAAACACCACTGACAAGTCCAACATAGCCTGTTCCTATCATGCATAATTTCATAATTTTGAAATTTCCACTCCAGATTTTATGTAACCACTCATACTTCCACAGTCCAGGTATTTACCAGAAAAGTTATGTGCTATAAATTTTTGATTCTCTTTAATTAAAGTTTGAATAGAATCAGTAATATGTATTTCACCACCTTTCCCTGGTTTTTGTGACAACAATTTTGCAAATATTTTCTTTGGTAAAATATATCTTCCAATCACAGCTTTATTAGACGGCGCCTCTTTTATCGAAGGCTTTTCAATTACATCCTCTATTAAAAAATTATTCTTATCCATTTTTTTTTTTAATTTATAGATACCCCACCTAGATACTGTTTTTTTTTTAACATTCATACTTGCCATAACAGATGCGTTATATTTTTTATGGATTTGGATCATAGATTTAGAACAATTTTTTTTTACTATAAGATCATCTGGTAACAACATTAAAAAAAATTTATCTTTAATAATATTTTTAGTTTTTAACACTGCGTCACCTGTACCCAATGGCTCATTTTGATAAACAAATTTTATAATTTTTTTATATTTTAGAATTTTTTTATATTCTTTTAAGGTTCTTGGATCTTTTTTTTTTTTTATTATTTTTTTATAAAAATTGTCATTATAAAAATATTTTTTAATCATCTTTTTTTTTTTAGAAATAATAAAAACAACTTCTTTTATTCCAGCCTCAATACACTCATCTAAAATATATTCAATCCCAGGTTTGCCATTTATAGGTAAAAGCTCTTTGGCGAAAACACTAGTTAATGGTAGTAATCGAGTTCCTAAACCAGCTAAAGGAATAATTGCTTGTTTAATCATTTGAATGTTTTACTTATAAAAATTATTTTATACAAATGAAAATTTTAATTAAAAATAAAGATATAAATGAGGCACTAAAAAAAGTTTCAAATTTGGGCTTTGTTCCAACAATGGGGAGTCTTCATAAAGGGCATGAATATTTAATAAAACAGTCAAAGAAGAAATGTAATCAAACACTTGTAAGTATTTTCATAAATCCGACTCAATTTAATAACAAAAAAGATTATTTGTCATACCCAAAGAATTTAAAGAAAGATCTTAATATTTTAAAAAAATTAAAAGTTAACTTTGTTTATATCCCAAATAAGAAAGACATCTATTCTTTTAAAAGAAAAAAATCAATAGTTTTAAAAAAAGAAAACAAAGTACTTTGTGCAAAATTTAGAAGAGGTCATTTTGAGGGTGTGATTGACGTAATGGATAGATTAACAAATATTATTAAACCAAACAAAATATTCATGGGTGAAAAAGATTATCAACAGCTTCTGTTAGTTAAAAAGTTTATTGAAAAAAAATACAAAACAAAAATTATTTCGTGTAAAACTATAAGAGAGAAAAATAAACTTGCTTTATCCTCAAGAAATCAATTACTTAGTAAAGCAGATTTGATTAAAGCAAGTAAGATAGCTAAAGAATTATTTAATTTTAAAATATTTCTCAGAAATAATAAAAAAACAAAAATTCACTTACAAAAGAAAATAGAACTACTAAAAACAAATTTTGATATTAGGATTGATTACTTAGAGATTAGAAAGAAAAATAATCTTAAACCTTCTTTAAATATAAGAAATTCAAAACTTTTTATTGCTTATTTTATTAATAAGGTAAGATTAATAGATAATTTCTAAAAGTAATATGCACCAACACCCAAAAAGGATACAAATCCAATCACATCAGTAATTGTTGTTACAAATACGCTAGATGCTATGGCTGGATCGATATTCATTTTTTTTAATGAAACAGGAACTAGAATTCCAAAAAGACCAGCTATTATCATTGTCAAAATCATCGAAATAGAAATTATTAGAGAAAGTTGACTATCTTGGAACCACAATTGAACTATTAATGAACTTATAACAGCAAAAATTATTCCATTCAAAACTCCAATATTAAATTCTTTTAATATATTTTGACTAAAATTATTTTTTGTCAAATCATTTGTAGCTAAAGATCTTACTGTTACAGCTAATGTTTGCATTCCAGCATTGCCACCCATCGAAGCTACAATCGGCATTAGAAAAGCGAGCACTACCATTTGCTCGATAGTCGCTCCAAATAAACTTATGCACCAAGTCGCTAGGAAAGCAGTAAATAAATTTAATAATAACCAATTAAATCTTCTTTTTGTTTTAGTAAATACACCATCTGTAATTTCTTCATCACCAACACCAGCAAGTCTTAACGTATCTTCTTCCGCCTCTTCTTTTAAAATTGTCAAAATATCATCAGAAGTTATCATTCCAACAAGTTTATTGTTCTTATCAACCACACATGCTGAATTTAATCCATAATTTTCAAATGAATTACCTACCTCTTCTTTATCCATATCCACAGGTACTAAAAAAATTGTCTCCTCCATGATATCAGACATTTTTGTTTCTCTTGGTGTTCGTAAAACTTTAGATGAAGGCACGGTGCCAATTGGTTTAAAATTTTCATCAACAATGAATATTTCCAGAAATTGTTCTGGTAAATCTTTGTTTTCTCTTAAATAATCAATTGTCTGACCAACTGACCAATTACTCGGTATTGCAGTAAACTCTCTTTGCATTATTCTTGCTGCACTATCCTCTGGATAACTAAGTCCCTCTAGTAAAGCAAAGCGGTCTTTAGGAGGTAAAGCGCTTAGGATAGAATTTTTATTCTTTTCTTCAACATTTTCTAAAATTGCTATTGCATCGTCAGACTCAAGATTTTTCAATATTCTAACAATTGACTCTGATGATAAAAATTTAATTATCTCTATTTGAACAGACTCATTTAGCTCCACGAATACTTCTGGATCAATTTTAAAACTGTTTAATTTAATTAAATTTTCTCTATCATTTTCACTCAAATGTTCAATAATATCGGCTGCATCTGCAGGATGCATTTCTTTGAATGAATTGATAATAAATAATGCATCATTATTAGCTATTTTATCCGTGACAACTTTTATAAATTCTTTATTAAATTCAAAATTTACTTTTTTATCTTTAATTTTTTTAACTAAAGTCATAAATTAACCTATTATTATGTCGGCTCTTTTAATACAAAATGAAAAGATTACAATTTTTAAATGAATATTGAGGTTAAAAAATCAAAAAAACCAATAAAATATGAAGAAGCCATCAATTTTATGGAATCAAAAATTCATAAAATGAATGAAAATACAGCTAATGAGCTAATTTGGACTTTAGAACATACTGAAATTTTTACAGCCGGTACAAGTTATAAAGAAAATGAAATTTTAGATAAATCAATAAAAATTATTAGAACAAATAGAGGGGGTAAAATTACGTATCATGGGCCAGGGCAACTAATTTGTTATTTTATCATTGATCTAAAAAAAAGAGGCAAAGATATAAGAAAGTTTATATCCACAATTGAAAAGACAATTATTGATACAATAAAATTTTTTGACATTGAGACTTTTGCGGACAAAAAAAATATTGGGATTTGGTACGATGACAATAATGAAATTAAAAAAGTTGCAGCTATAGGTGTAAGAGTTAGTAAATGGATTGCTTACCATGGTTTTTCAATAAATATTGACAATAAACTTGATAAATACGATGCTATAATACCTTGTGGTATAAATAATAGAGGAGTAACTAACTTAAAAACAATCGTTGATCAAAATTATGATGAATTAGAAAATAAATTAATAGAAAATTTTTTAATTAATCTAAAAAGTTAAGTCTTTTTGATTTTAGTAAATTTTTAAAATATTCTGGTAACAAAGCTTTGTAAGTATATTTTTGACCATTAATTAGAAATTTAATTTGATATGAATGAAGCATTAGCTTCTTGTTTATCCCTTTAAGAGTGATATGTTTATATTTTTGATCACCATAAATCGAATGACCAATATTGTACAATTGTTTTCTTAATTGATGTTTCCTACCAGTGACCGGTTTAAGCTCAAGTAAGGTAGCTTCTGAGTTTTTATCTATTACTTTAAAAATTGTTTTGGCTTTTTCAACTATTTTCTTTCCATTATCATATCTAATTAGATTATCATTTAATTCTCCAGAATTTTGTTCTAATTCACCATGACAAATTGCTAAATACGTTTTATGTATCTTTCTCAACCTGAAAAGTGAAGTTAAAAGTTGTGCCATTTCTCTTTTTTTGGCAATTATAAAAACACCTGAAGTATCCTTGTCCAGTCTGTGAACTGAGTAAGGTTTTGTATTTTCGAATATTTTACTTTTTTTAAAAATATCTATTAAATTTTTTTTTGATTTAGTTCCACCTTGTACTGAAATTCCAGAGTCTTTGTTAATTACTATAAAATCCTCATTATTTTCAATTATAGACTTTTCATTAGATTTGATAATTGTATTAGAGGGTTTGAAATTTATTTTTTTAATATTAGATTTTTCTTTAAAATCTAAATTAAATAATTCTATTTTATCATTTAAAGTAACTTTAGTAGAACTTTTTACTTTTTTTTTATTTAATTTAATTTTTCCAGTTCGTAATTTTTTTTCAATTAGCCCTTGAGGTATTTTCCCTATTTTATTCCTTAAAAATCTATCTAAACGCATATTATTAAATGTTGCGTCTACAACAAAACTTTTTATCATTTTTTATAAGATTTATTTAGTTACAGCTTCTTTTTTAGCGTCTTTTTTTTCAATATTTTCAACGGTCTCTTTTTTCTTTTTATCGATCCTTTTTGCTTTGACATCTCTATCTACGAATTCAATTATAGCCATTGGAGCATTATCACCATATCTAAACCCAGCTTTAATTATTCTTGTGTAACCACCACTTCTTTTTTCATATCTTTTTGATAACGTTTTTGTAACTTTGTTAGCTGATTTTTTATCTTGAAGTTGTGAAATTAAGTTTTTAGTAGATGTTAAATTGTTTTTCTTTCCCAGAGTTATAATTTTGTCTGCTTGAGGTTTTAAAAATTTAGCCTTAGGTAAAGTAGTTTTAATTTGCTCATATTTTATCAATGAATTGAGCATATTCTTAAGTAATGCTTTTCTGTGTTCTGAAGTTCTATTTAATTTTCTATTTGCAAAACCATGTCTCATTAAATAGCTTCCTCTAATTTTTTAGACATCTCTGCAATGTTATCTGGAGGCCAATTTGGAATCTCCATGCCTAAATATAATGACATGCCAGTTAAAACTTCTTTAATTTCATTTAAAGATTTTCTTCCAAAATTAGGAGTTCTGAGCATTTCTCCCTCTGATTTCTGAACGAGATCACCAATGTAAATTATGTTATCATTTTTTAAACAATTCATTGATCTTACTGATAATTCAAGCTCATCAACTTTTCTTAACAAGTTTTTATTAAATTCTGGTTCTGTAGAAACTTCTTTAACAGGAGCTTCAACGGGTTCGTCAAAATTAACAAACATTTTAAGTTGATCTTGAAAAATTCTTGCTGAGTAAGCAACAGCATCTTCAGCAGAGATCGAGCCATTCGTTTCAACTTCCATTGTTAATTTATCATAGTCCAAAGCTTTTCCTTCCCTTGCTGTACTAACAGAATACGAAACTTTTTTTACAGGACTATATAATGAATCTATTGCAATTAATCCTAATGGTGGTTCCTCTGGCTTATTGAGTTCAGCAGGCACATATCCCTTTCCAGTGTTCACATTCATTTCCATATGAAAATTTGTATTCTCATCTAAATTACATATCACTAATTCAGGGTTCAAAATTTCTACATCTGCAACAGGAGTTATATCAGAGGCTTTAATTTCTCCTGGACCTTTTGCGTCAAGGATTAATTTTTTTGTACCTTCAGAATTACATTTTAAAGCTAGAGATTTAACATTTAGAACAATATCTGTAACATCTTCTCTAACACCTTTTATAGATGTAAATTCATGTAGAACACCGTCTATTTGGATAGATGTGACAGCGGCACCTCTTATTGAGGATAACAATATCCTTCTTAAAGAATTTCCTAAAGTTAAACCGTAACCTTTTTCTAGTGGCTCAGCAATTATCTTTGCATGAGTCAGATCCTCACTTAATTTCACATCTAGCTTTGACGGTTTGATTAATGATTTCCAATTCTTTATATTTACATTTTCTGTCTCCATTAGACTCTCCTTTTTTTTGGTGGCCTAGTTCCATTATGAGGCATTGGTGTTGTGTCTTTAATTGACAAAATTTTAAATCCTTTAGCTTGTAAAGCTCTTAACGCAGTTTCTCGACCTGAACCTGGGCCTTTTATCTCAACATTTAATGTTTTCATTCCATACTCAAGTGCCTTTGAGGCTGCAGCATCAGCTGCAACTTGTGCTGCATAAGGTGTAGATTTTCTCGAGCCTTTAAAGCCTTTTTGACCAGCCGAAGCCCAAGATATTACATTCCCATTAATATCTGCGATAGAAATTATAGTGTTATTAAAAGTTGATTGAACATAGGCAATACCATTTAAAATATTTTTTTTAGTTTTTTTCTTTTTTGAATAAGAGCTTTTTAAAACTTTTTTTTCTGATTTATCTTCATCTTTCTTCTTAATTTCATTTTTATCTGTTTTAGCCATATCTATTTTTTGAGTGGAGTTAATTTTTTACCAGCAATTGCGATCGCTTTTCCTTTTCTGGTTCTTGCATTACATCTTGTTCTTTGACCTCTAACGGGTAATTTTTTTCTGTGTCTTGAACCTCTATAACAAGCTAAATCAATCAATCTTTTAATACTTAATGAATAATCTCTTCTTAAATCACCTTCAACTTTAAAATTTTGATCGATATATTCTCTTATTTTTAGTATTTCATCATCAGTAAGTTGATTAACTCTTTTTTCTTTTGGAAAATTTAATGCATCACAAATTTGTTTTGAAAACTTGTCTCCAATACCATAAATATAGGTAAGCCCAATATGAACTAGTTTATTCTGCGGAATATTGATACCTGCTATACGAGCCATAAATTTGTGATAATTTGTGACCTTTTATATAAGAAGATCTTCTAAAGTCAACGTCTTAAACATCTATTAAATTGTCTATTTTATTGGTTATTTGATCTATTTTTAGAGAGCCGTCGATTTCGTGAAAATTAATATTTTTTGAATAAAAATCTAAAACCGGTTTAGTTATATTCATATATCTATCATACCTTTTAATAATGATATCTAAATCGTCGTCAGATCTTTTTTCCTCAATTTTTCTTTTTTCAATTCTTTTAATGATAGTTTCTTTATTTACATTTAAGAAAAACACATGGTTGATTATTTGACCAGAGTTTTCTAATAATAGACTCAGGTTTTTTGCTTGACTTAATGATCTTGGATATCCATCAAAAATAAGGCGATTTTTCTTATGGGGATCAAAAATAATATTGCTTATAAGTTCATTGACAATTTGATCACTTACAAATTTACCATCATTCATATCATTTATAATCTTTTTACCGATATCAGACTCTTTTTTAATTTCATCTCTCAAAATATCTCCTGTTGATATTTGGTAACCATCTAATTTTTTTACTAAATATTTTGCTTGTGTACCTTTTCCAGCTCCTGGAGGGCCAAATAAAATAATGTTCACTTATCTACCAAATTTAGTTTTTTTTATTAATTGTTCATATTGTGAACTCATTAATCTTGTTTGGATTTGAGTTACAGTGTCAATTGCTACTACAACTACAATTAAGATTGAAGTACCACCTAAATAAAATGGTATTGGATAATTTGCTATTAAAAATTCTGGCATCAAACAAACTAAAGTCAAATATAAGGCACCAATTGTCGTAAGTTTTGTGAGTATATTATCAATATAAATTGCTGTGCTCTCACCAGGTCTAATACCTGGAATAAAACCACCATATTTTCTTAAATTATCAGCAGTTTCATTTGGATTAAAAGTTATAGAGGTATAGAAAAATGTAAAAAATATTATACCTGAAGCGTATAGCAGCATGTAAAGGGGTTGTCCCTGTGTAAAATATGAACTAAAATTTATGAAAGTATCACTTTCAGAAAAATTAAAGTTTGAAAAAGTTACAGGTAATAATAATAATGCGGAAGCAAAAATTGCAGGTATAACACCAGCCTGATTAATCTTTAAGGGTAAATGAGAAGACTCTCCACCATACATTTTATTTCCCATTTGTCTTTTTGGATAATTAATTAGAATTTTCCTTAATGCTCTTTCCATAAAAACAATAAAGAGAATTGTTAAAATAAGAAGCACAAATATTGCTAAAATCATAACTGTTGAAATAGCACCTGTTCTACCAAGTTCGAACGTTGTTACTAGTGCTCTTGGAATTTCAGCAACAATACCAGCAAAAATTATTAAAGAAATTCCATTTCCTATTCCTCTTTGTGTAATCTGTTCACCTAGCCACATTAAGAAAATAGTACCAGCAACTATTGTAGTAACAGTTGAAATTTTAAAAAAAGCTCCAGGATTTATGACTAGATTAGCAGAAGACTCTAAACCAACAGCCAGACCATAACCTTGAATTGTTGCCAGAAATACTGTTCCATAACGAGTAATTTGTGTGATTTTCGATCTTCCAGTTTCGCCCTGAGATTTTAGATGTTTAAAATAATCTGAAACACCAGTTAACAATTGTACTATAATTGATGAAGAGATATAAGGCATAATTCCTAACGCAAATATTGCCATTCTACTTACTGCTCCACCTGCAAAAACATTGAACATTCCCAACAAACCTTTTTGGTTACCTTCCATTAAAATTTTCAATTGTTCAGGGTCAATACCTGGTAACGGAATGAATGTTCCAAATCTATATACAGATAACAATGCTAATGTAAAAAAAATTCTATTTCTTAAATCATTACTTGAAGATGTTGCGCTCATGGATACTTTTATTTTTTGATTTGAATAGATCCACCAATCTTCTCAAGCTTATTAACTGCTGATTTAGATGCTAAATCTGCTTCAATATTGATCTTATCTTTAATTTCTCCTGATCCTAAAATTTTTAATATAGATGATTTTTTTTTAATCAATTTTAATTTTTTTAATAAATTTGAATTTAAAACTTCAGAAGTTTTTACGCTTTTTTTATCAATAAATGACTGAATTTTATCTAAGTTTAATATAGCAATATTTCTATCTCGGATTGGGTTAAATCCTCTTTTAGGTAATCTCCTATATAGTGGCATCTGACCACCCTCAAAACTTTTTATTGAAACACCTGATCTTGATTTCTGACCCTTGACGCCTCTACCTGAAGTTTTTCCTTTTCCAGATCCAATTCCTCTGCCAACTCTGATTTTTTTTCTATTAATCTTTGTTCTGTTATTTAAACTAATCATTATCCTCTTTTCTCAATAATTTCGGAAATTTTTTTGTTTCTTATATTAGAAATTTGCTTCGGTGAATTTTGCTTTAATAATGCTTTCATTGTTGCTCTTATTACATTGTGAGCATTAGAAGTTCCCATTGATTTTGCCACTATATCTTTAACACCTAAAACTTCACAAACAGCTCTTACTGGTCCACCTGCAATTATGCCTGTACCCTTAGAAGCAGCTCTTAAAATTATTCTACCAGAACCATCTTTAGCTTTAACATCATGATGGATAGTTCTTCCCTCTCTCAGAGGTATATGAACTAATTTTCTTCTTGCCATTTCATTCGCTTTTTTAATTGCATCTGGAACCTGCTTAGCTTTTGCATGGGCTATACCAATTTTACCTGATTGATTTCCAACAACCACTAATGCTGAAAAGCCAAACCTCCTTCCACCTTTAACTACTTTAGTTATTCTATTAATGTGAACCAATTTTTCTAAGATATCATCTAATTTTTTTTCTTTAATATTATCCATCATTAAAACTCCATACCGTTTTTACGTAGAGTCTCTGCAAAAATTTTCACTCTTCCGTGATATTTATAAAGACCTCTATCAAAATAAATCTTGGATATTTTCTTCTCTAAAGCTTTTTTAGCTAATTTTTCTGCAACTATTTTAGATAGTTCAGTTTTTGTAATTTTTGTTTGAGATTTAAAATCTTTTTCAACAGATGAAGCTGATAAAAGGGTTATATTTTTACTATCATCAATTATTTGTGCAGAAATATTTTTTGATGATCTCGATATACTTAATCTAAATCTATCCTTATTTGCTACAGACTTTAATTTTTTACCAACTCTAAATTTTCTTCTCTTATTTGCTGTAAGTCTCATTATTTCTTTTTACCCTCTTTTTTTAAAACATATTGACCTTTTTCTCTAACACCTTTTCCTTTGTATGGCTCAATTTTTCTCAATGTTTTAATTTTTGATGCCACCGAACCTACTTGCTGTTTATTTGCACCTGTTATTTTTAAAGTGGTTTGTTTTTCAACAGTTATCTTTATTCCATCAGGTATATCGTAATTAATATCATGGCTGTGACCAAGTTGTAAGTTTAATTGGTTGCCTTTGAGCGCTGCCCTATAACCAACTCCCACTAATTCTAAAACTTTTTCGTAACCTTTGCTTGATCCAATTACAGCGTTATTTATTAAACTTCTATTCATACCCCATAATCTTTTTGTATTTTGATCTATTTTTTTTGGTTTGATTGATATTTCTTTACCATCTTTAATATCTAGAGAAAAAATATCTAAATCTATATTAAGAGCTGACTTACCTAGTGGACCCTCGATATTTAATATACTTCCAGCTAAAGCCACCTTAACTTTATCTGGAATCGATATGTTTATTTTACCAATCTTAGACATTAAAATACCTTACAAATTATTTCACCACCAACTCGTTGTTTTCTTGCATCAATATCTGTCATTACACCTTTTGGAGTTGAAACTATTGCAATCCCCAAGCCATTATTAATTTTTGGTAAACTTTCAGCACTTGAAAAAATTCTTCTACCTGGTTTGGATACTCTCTCAAAAGCACTAATAACAGGATTTCCTGAATGATATTTTAATTCTAGAGTAAGTGTAGATTTATTATTCTCAGAGCTCACTTTGAACTCCTTAATAAATCCCTCATTTTTTAAAATTCCAGCAATCTTAGTTTTAAAATTTGATGACGGTAGCTCAACGTTTTTGTGGTTCCTCGACTGAGCATTTTTAATTCTTGCTATCATATCTCCTATTGGGTCACTTAAGCTCATATATTCCTTTCTACCAACTTGATTTAATTAGTCCTGGTATCTTTCCTTGCAAACCTAATTGTCTTAATGCAATTCTAGATATTTTTAACTTTCTATAAACACCATGCGGCCTGCCTGTAATTTGACATCTATTCATTACTCTTATTTTCGCTGAATTACGTGGTAACTTTGATAATTTTTGTTGTGCTTTAAATCTTTCCTCTAATGTTATTTTCTTGTTCATAATAATTTTCTTCAATTTTTGTCTTTTCTTAAAATATTTGTCAGATAGTTTGATTCTTCGATTATTTTTATTAACTGAACTAAGTTTAGCCATTTTAATTATCTCCTTTTTTAATAAATGGGAAATTCAACTTCTCTAGCAAAGCAAGACTGTGCTCTTTATTTTTAGAGGATATGACAATTACTATATCTAACCCTCTAATTTTATCTGCTCTATCAAAGCTAACTTCTGGGAAAATTATATGTTCTTTTATACCAAATGTATAATTCCCAAATTTGTCAAAACCATTGGGTGACAGACCTCTAAAATCTTTAATTCTTGGCAAGGCAATATTGACCAATCTGTCCAAAAACTCATACATTTTATTTTTTCTAAGAGTTACTTTTAGACCAGAATTCGAACCTTTTCTCGTTTTAAAATTTGCAACTGATTTTTTAAATTTAGTTATAACCGGTTTTTGTCCAGTAATTTTTGCTAAGTCTTCTTCACAAGATTTCAAAATCTTATTATCATTACCATCTAGGCCAAGCCCCATATTTAAAACTATTTTTTGTATTCTGGGTCCCATGTATAAATTCTTAAAACCAAATTGAGACTTGAGCGATGGTTGTATTTCCTTATAGTACAATTCTTTTAACCTTGGTGTCATTATTTCTTAGCTTCCTTCTTTTTATTTTTAATTTTTTCATCAATCAATCTTAGATTTGAAATATGGATAAAACTTTCCTTTGAAAAAATTCCACCTTTCTTTTCTTTCGTTGTTTTGACATGTTTTTTAACCATATTAATATCTTTAATCTTTGCTCTATTGTTTGATCTATCTATTTCAATAACTTCACCTTCTTTATTTCTATCTCTACCTGACAAAACTTTAACTTTAAGACCTTTTTTAATCATTATAAAACCTCAGGAGCTAATGAAATTATTTTCATTTGCCCTCTATTTCTTAACTCTCTAGTAACTGGTCCAAAAATTCTTGTCCCGACTGGTTCACCCTTGTCATCAACCAATACTGCAGCATTATTATCAAATTTAACTTTTGAACCATCGTCTCTGTGTATTCCCTTTTTAACCCTTACCACAACAGCTTTGTGAACTGACCCTTTTTTTACTTTACCTTTTGGTATCGCCTCTTTTACTGCAATTACGATTGTATCACCAATACTAGCATATCTTCTTTTTGATCCACCCAGAACTTTTATACATTCAATTTTTTTTGCACCAGTGTTATCTGCCACAAGTAATTCAGTTTGTACTTGTATCATTATTTTAAATTCTCCATTACTTGAAATTTTTTGTTTTTAGAAAATGGTTTACTCTCTATTATTGATACTTTATCTCCATTTTTATATTTGTTATTTTCGTCATGAGCATTGTATTTCTTTCGCACTTTAATAACCTTTTTAAGCACTGGGTGTGAATATTTTCTTTCAACCATAACAGTTATTGTCTTATTTGGTTTATCACTTACAACAATTCCTTTTAAAATTTTCTTAGGCATTTATTTTTCCTTTTAATACTGTTTTTAATCTTGCAATTGTCTTTTTTGTTTCACTAATTTTAGCAGGATTTGATACTTGAGAATTTATTTTTTGAAATCTCAAATTAAATAAATCTTTTTTTAATTTATCAATATTCTTAAATATTTGATCTTTTGTAAGTTTTTTGATTTCTTGTTTTTTCATATTAAGCAAATCTTTTAATTGTTTTTGTTTTTATGGGTAACTTGGCTGAGGCTTTATACAATGCCTCTTTAGCTACCTGTTCAGAGACACCATCTACCTCAAATAAAATTCTTCCTGGCTTTACTCTGCATGCATAAAACTCTGGAGAACCCTTTCCTTTACCCATCCTTACTTCAATTGGTTTTTTTGATACTGGAATATTTGGAAAAATTCTTGTCCATACTCTTCCTTGTCTTTTCATATGCCTTGTAAGCGCTACTCTAGCTGCCTCAATTTGTTTTCCTGTTACTCTATCTGGCGACAAAGCTTTTAATGCATACGCCCCGTAATTAATGAAGTTAGCTCTAGAAGCAGTTCCATGTATTCTGCCTTTATGAGCTTTTCTCCATTTTGTTCTTACTGGTTGTAACATTTATTTACTCTCTTTTTCTCTAACTTTATTTGTTTCCTGGCTAAACTCTTTTGCAAAAACTTCACCCTTATAGATCCATACTTTTATTCCAATAATTCCATATGTTGTAAGCGCTTCAGCCTCAGCATAATCGATGTCTGCTCTCAAAGTATGTGATGGGATACTACCGTCTCTTAACCACTCTGTTCTTGCGATCTCATTTCCACCTAACCTACCGCTCACTGAAACCTTGATACCTTTAGCACCTAACCTCAAGCAAGACTGCATTGCCCTCTTCATTGCTCTTCTATAAGAAATCCTTTTAACTAACTGTTGAGCTATATTTTCTGCTACTAGATAAGAATTAGTTTCAGGCTTTTTCACCTCTTTAATATTTAAGTTGACTTCATTAGTAGTAAGTTTTGACAAATTATTCTTAATCTTATCTATATCGCTCCCCTTTTTACCAATTACAAAGCCTGGTCTAGATGTATAAATAGTTACATAGCATTTATTAGCAGTTCTCTCTATCATCACTTTAGAAACTCCCGAGTTAATTACATTTTTTTTTATGTATTCTCTTATTTTATAATCTTCAATTAAATAATTTCCAAAATCTTTTTTCTTAGCGTACCAAACAGAATCCCATCCTCTGTTAACACCTAATCTAAAACCAACAGGATTAACTTTTTGACCCATGACTCTCCATTTTTTTTGTTTCTGATAAAATTATAGTTACACTCGAATAAGGTTTTAAGATTGGTGCAGCTCTACCTTTTGCTCTAGGTCTAAATCGTTTCATCGTAATTTTTTTTCCACAATAAGCTTCTTTGACTACTAGTTTATCTATATCGTATTGAAAATTATTTTCTGCATTCGCCACAGCTGAATTAATCGTTTTTCTTATATCTTTAGTTATTCTTTTTTCAGAAAATTGCAGATCTCGAATTGCTGCATCAACTTTTTTTCCTACTATACCCCTCAAAATCGGATTAAGTTTTCTCACGCTAGATCTAATGTTATTATTGATAGATTTAACAGTTTTTATGTTATCTTTATTTATCTTCTTTTTTTTACTCATAATTTTTTATTTTTTTGCCTCCGCTTCCGCCGGCTTTGCTTTTTTATCAGCTGGTGTGTGACCAAAAAAAGTTCTTGTTGGTGCAAATTCACCTAATTTATGACCAACCATATCTTCAGAAATTGTTATTGGTATAAACTTTTTGCCATTATAAATCAAAAAACTAACACCAACAAAATCAGGTATTATAGTAGATTTTCTTGACCAAGTTTTGATAGGAATTTTCTTTGGATCAACTTTATATTTGTCTACTTTTTTCATT
This sequence comes from uncultured Pelagibacteraceae bacterium, assembly GCA_902540785.1. GTDB lineage: Bacteria > Pseudomonadota > Alphaproteobacteria > Pelagibacterales > Pelagibacteraceae > Pelagibacter. The sequence continues at coordinate 929 of CACBOA010000009.1, read as the reverse complement.
AAGCTTTCCTCTACGAAAGGTCCTTTCCATACTGCTCTAGCCATTACTTAGTGTCCTTTCTATTATTTCTTCTCTTCACAATAAATCTATCAGTTCTTTTATTATCTCTAGTTTTCAGACCTTTAGCTGATTGACCGGTGGGTGAAACTGGATGTCTTCCTCCCGCTGACTTACCTTCTCCACCACCATGAGGGTGGTCTACAGGATTCTTAACAACTCCTCTAGTATGAGGTCTTCTTCCTAACCATCTTGATCTTCCTGCTTTTCCAATCTTAATGTTTTTTTGATCAGGATTACTTAAAACACCAATTGTAGCTAATGATCTAGAATCTATTTTTCTTACTTCACCTGAGGTTAATTTCACCAAACTATAATTTCCATCAACACCACTGATTACGACCGATGTGCCAGCTGATCTTGCTAATTTACCACCTGCACCAGGCTGGATTTCAACATTATGGATGTTTACACCAACAGGAATATCTTGAAGGGGCATACAATTTCCTATTTTAATTTCTTTTTTTGAGCCATTTTCTATTTTATCTCCAACCTTAATCTTTTGGGGTGCTAAATAATATGAATGATTACCATCGTCAAATTTTACCAGCATGATATAGCAGGATCTGTTAGGATCATATTCTATTCTTTCTACAGTTGCTAACATATCAAATTTCTTTCTATAAAAGTCGATATGTCTGTACATTTTTTTATGACCTCCAGCTCTATTAGATGAGGTTATACGTCCATTATTGTTTCTTCCTTTCATAGAATTTTTTGGAGAAACTAGAGCTTTAAAGGGTTTACCTTTCCACAACCCAGTTCTATCAACTAAAATTGTCCCTCTTGTAGATTTTGTATATGGTTTAAAAGTTTTTAGTCCCATGATTAAATCCCTGCTGTCAGATCTATACTCTGACCTTTTTTAAGAG
>CACBOA010000008.1 GCA_902540785.1 uncultured Pelagibacteraceae bacterium | reverse complement strand
GCCTCTCTTGACATTTTTTTTGATGCTTTTGAAATTCCTTTAACCCTTAAAATTTCGACTGCTTTATCTAAATTTCCCTTAGATTCTTTGATAGCTAAATTACAATCTTTAAATCCAGCTCCTGTTGCCTCTCTAAGTTTTTTTACTTTCTCAATATCGCTCATTTTAATTCAATTTTTCTTTATCTTTTTTAGAAAATTTTTTATCGAGTTTCTCTCTATCAAGTTCTTGTCTTGTTTTATCTGATTTTTCTTCATTACTTTTATCAACAGACTTTTTAACCTCTGTAACAGGAACATTTTTCTTAGCACTAATAATCGTTTCTTTTATGAGAGAGCAGTAAAGATCAATTGATCTTCTAGCATCATCATTTCCAGGTATAGGAAAATCGATACCATCAGGATTTGAATTACTGTCAAGAATAGCTATAATTGGAATTCCTAATTTTGATGACTCTTGAATTGCTAAAGACTCATAATTAGTATCTATAATAAAAACGAGGTCAGGAATTTTTTTCATTTCAGAAATTCCGCCTAAAGATCTTTGCAATTTATCTTTTTTAACGCTCATTTTTAAAAGTTCTTTCTTTGTAAAACCTCTATTTTCTGATGTTAGATCAATTTCTAATTTTTTTAATTTTTTTATTGAGTTTGATATAGTTCCCCAATTGGTAAGCATTCCCCCAAGCCATCTATAATTTACGAAATATTGATCAGTTTCTTTTGCCACTTCAGCAATTGCTTCAGAAGCCTGTTTTTTCGTTGAAACAAATAGAATTTTTCCATTATTTGAAATCGTTTCATAAACTTTTTCAAGAGCAATTTTAGTAAGTTGTAATGTTTGAGTTAGATCAATTATGTGTATCGAATCTCTTTTTCCAAAAATATATTTCTTCATTTTTGGATTCCATCTTAAAGTTTTATGGCCTAAATGGACTCCAGCCTCTAGCAATTGTTGTATTGTAACGTTAGGTATCTTCATATTTTTTCCCGGTTATGCCACCACAGTAATTTCCAATTAAGGACCGGAGGTATAAAACCAAAAACTGTGTGCGTATTAATTAATTTGCGAATGTTTACAAATATTTTTTATATTAAACAAGCTTAATTTAGTGAATTATTGAAGATATTTGCTTATTTTTTAAAAGATTAACCGTTTTTCTATCTAATTTTCTACCATTTTGTAAATGAAAATCTAAACTTTTATCATTTTCTTGTATTTTAATTTTTATTTTTGTCTCTCCAGGATCAACTAAAAATTTTGATAATTCGTTTAAGTCTTTTAAAGAATTAAGAGTAAAAGTAATATTCTTTATCGGGTTATTTAATAAGTCTTTAAGAGAGACAATTTTTTTTACATTTATTCTTTTAAATCTATTGCCCTCATCCGATGAAGATTTGATAACAGTTATTATTAATGAATTCCCTTCCTTTAAAATATTCCGATTAGATTCAAGAGTTTCAGAAAATACAAATAATTCAAATACACTTGAAAGATCAGTTAATTTCAATATTGCATAAGCATTACCTTTGGATGTCTTTCTTTCCTGAACTTTAAGCAAAGTTGCAGCTATGTTTGCGTCATTTGTCTCATCTTTATTATTAAATTTTTGATAATTAATTATGTTATAATCATTAAAAATTTCTTTAAATTGGTTCAATGGATGATCGGATATAAAAAAACCGACTGCCTCAAATTCTCTCGATAATCTTTCTTCAAATTTCCAATCTTTTGTATTAGATATAAAATCATCGTTTTTATTTTCACTTTCTCCAAAAAGATCAATCTGATTTGCTGATTTATTCTCATAAATATTTTTAGATTTTGTTATAAAATTGGGAATAGAATTAAATAAGGACTGTCTGTTCTCATTTAAGCAATCAAAAGCACCAGCTTTTACCAATCCCTCTAACTGTAGTTTATTTATATCTTTAGGGTTTATTCTGTTTAAAAAATCATTAATTGATTTAAACTTTCCATTCTTTGTTCTTTCTTTAACAATATTTGAAACTGCTTCATAACCAACTGCTTTAATACCTCCTAGTGCATAATAAAATTTTTGTTCATCATTTCTAAAATCTGCAAAACACTCATTTATATTTGGCCTTTTAATCTCTATATCAAGTCTTTTGAGTTCTTCATAAAACTCACTTAGTTTGTTTTGATTTGAAATATCCATTGTCATTGAAGCAGCTATAAATTCTTTAGGAAAATATGTTTTTAAATAAGCTGTTTGGTAAGAAATTATTGCATACGCCGCAGCATGACTTTTGTTAAATCCATATTCTGCAAAAGGTTCTATCTTTAAAAATATACCAGCTGCAACTTCTTTGCTAATACCGTTTTTTACTGCACCAGAGATAAAACTTTGTTTTTGTCTTTCTAGTTCGGCCCTTTTTTTCTTGCCCATCGCTCTTCTTAATATATCTGCTTGGCCCGCAGTATAGCCTGATAATTTTTGTGCTATTTGCATAACTTGTTCCTGATATATTATAACACCATAAGTTGGCTTAAGGATTTCCTCTAATAATGGATGAAGATAGTCTGGTTTTTGTTTTCCATGCTTACAATCATTATAAATTGGTATATTGCTCATTGGACCAGGTCTGTAGAGTGCTACTAGTGCTATAATATCCTCAATGTGGTTTGGTTTCATTTGAATAAGAGCCTCTCTCATTCCGGCACTTTCAATTTGGAACAATCCAACAGTTTTACCTGAAGATAATAGCTCAAAAACTTTTTGGTCATCATAATTAATATTTTCTATGTCAAAATCTTTATTTTTTTTCCTTATAATATTTTGAGTATTATTTATTACTGTCAAAGTTTTTAGACCTAAAAAATCAAATTTTATTAATCCAGCGTTTTCAGCCGAATACATATCAAATTGTGTTGAAGGCAGAAGTAAATCTGCTGTATTATCTTTATATAATGGTACTACATCTGTTAATTTTTTATCAGCTATAACAACACCCGCCGCATGAGTAGCGACATTTCTATTTAGTCCCTCTAGATTCAAAGATAAATCAATTAATTTTTTAACTCTGGGATCTTCATTTATTAATTTTTGAAGTCTTGGCTCTCCAGCTATGCATTCTGTTAAATTTTGTGGTCTTGAAGGATCAAATGGTATCATTTTTGAGATACTATCAACGAAACCATATGACAAACCCATTACACGACCCACATCTCGTATTACCATTCTAGCTTTTAATTTTCCAAAAGTAATAATATGTGCAACGCTGTCTTTATATTTTTTTGTAAGATACTCAAAAACCAGATCTCTTTTTTCCTCGCAAAAATCAATATCAAAATCAGGCATAGATATACGATCAGGATTTAAAAATCTTTCAAATATCAAATTAAATTTAATTGGGTCAACATCTGTGATTGAAAGACACCAAGCAACTAATGATCCAGCACCCGATCCTCTTCCAGGACCCACAGGTATATTGTTTGTTTTTGCCCATTTAATGTAATCAGATACAATCAAAAAATAACTTGAATATTTCATTTCAGTAATAATATTCAATTCATGATTAAGTCTATCAAGATATTTTTGATAATTATTGTCTGAAGTAAAATCATTAATATCTTTTTTAAAAACTTTGATGAATTTGTCTTTTAACCCAATGAGTGAATTTTTTTTGAGAATATCATCTGCGTTTCCATCTTTTTCAGAACTAATATTGGGTAAAATAGGTTTTGAGAATGAGGGTTTGTAGCTGCATCTATAAGGAAAATTATAATTATTTTCAAGTGCCTCAGGAATATCAGAAAATAATTCATACATTTCTTTATCATCTCTTAAATAATGCTTGTTACTAAATCTTACTCTATTTTTTTCCTGTATATATGTCTTATTCTTAATACAAATTAGTGCATCATGCGCTTCGTGCATATCTTTATCAATATAAAAAGTCTCGTTTGTTGCAATCAAAGGAATTTCTAAATCATAAGATTTTTTTAAATTCATTTTTTCAAAACTATCTTCATTACGATCTCCATGTCTTTGTAATTCAATATAAAATCTATCTTTATAAATTAGTTTGAGTTTTGAATATAATTTTTCAATATCTGAATATTTACCTTTATCAAATAAATTCCCAAATAAACCAAATACAGTTCCAGAAAATATAGCAACACCCTCATCTTTTTTTAATAGTTCACTAAAAGGAACATTTGGCTCTGATAACTTATTATTATCCAAATAAGATAAAGAAGATAGTTCAATAATTCTTTTATAACCTTTCTCATTCATAGCAAAAAGTGGTAGTAAGCCTATAGTTTCCTCATACTTAAAATTAATTTGAGTTCCTATTATTGGCTGAGTGCCAATCTTGGATAGTTTATCTGAAAATTCTAATGCACCACATAAATTTGATGTATCGCATATACCCAAAGACTTAATCTTATTTTCTTTTGAAGATTCTTTAATCTCATCTATTTTTATTGCGCCTTCACAAATAGAATATTGTGTATGGAGTTTTAAATGATTAAACTTTTGAAATTTAGATTCGAGCATTAATGGTTTTTATATTACCATTAGTTATTTCCAATAAGCAATCAGCCTTATTTGCAAAAAATCTATTATGAGTTGCAAATATTATTAATCTTTCTTTATTTATTTGATTTTTTAAAAGTCCAAAAGTTTCTTTTGCTGTTTGTATATCTAAGCTACCAGTTGGCTCATCGGCTAAAATTACTTGCGGATTATTGACAACTGCTCTTGCAATTGCAATCCTCTGTTTTTCACCGCCAGATAATTGTGAAGGAAAATGTTCTGATCTATTAGTCAACCCAACTTTTTTCAATAAATTTTTTGCCTTATTAATTGCAACTTTCTCATCATTTCCACCAGCCAAAGCAGCTAAATAAATATTCTCCAGTGAAGTAAAATCTGGAAGTAAATTGTCTTGTTGGTAGATAATTCCAATCTTATCTGCTCTTAAAATATCATTTTTATCAGTATTGTTGTAATTTATCTTTTTATTTTCAAATATAATTGAACCTGAACTAGGTCTATCAATTAAAGATAGCAAATTTAATAATGTTGATTTACCTGAGCCTGATGGGCCCATTAAAGAATAAATCTTACCTCTTTTAAAACTATAAGAAATACTTTTTAGAACATTAATTTTTTTAATACCTTCAAAAGATTTATTTAATTTTGAAATTTTAATTATATTACTCATATTTAAGGGATTTTATTGGATCAAGTTTTGCGGCTTTAAATGCTGGAAATATTGATACCAAAATAGTTATCATAATTGAACAAGCAGAAATAATTAATATTGAAATTGGATTAATTTCTGAAGGCATGGAGCTTAAAAAATATATTTCCTCAGGAAATAAGCTAATGTTAAAAAATTCACTTAGAAATTGTCTCAAATTTTCTACATACATTGAAAAAGTAACCCCTAAGATTATACCAAAGATTGTTGCTGAAGTTCCAATAATTACACCAATTAAGAAAAAAATTTTTATAATTGATTTATTAAGAACACCAATGGATTTTAATATAGCAATTTCTTTTGTTTTATTTTTTACTAATATTGTTAAACCAGAAATTATATTAAAAGCTGCAACGATTATAATTAATGTTAAAATTATAAACATAACATTTCGTTCAACTTTTAATGCTGAAAACAAAGATCTATTCATATCAGACCAGGTATAAATAAATTCATTATTAAAAATTTTTTGAACTAAAGTTTTTTGATATTCTATATTTTTAGGGTTATTTAAATAAATCTCTAAATTACGGTCTTTGGGTTTTAAATTAAAAAACTCCTCGAGTGTGACCAGATTTATAAAAGCAACATTATTATCAAAATCAATCACACCACTATCAAAAAGTGAAATTACTGTAAATTTTTTTTGCTTAGGAAGATTACCAATAATTGTTTGTACACCAGATGAAGACATCAATGTAATTTCATCACCAATCTCTAGGTTTAGAGAAAAACTTAATTCTTTACTTATAGATATAAAATTATTTGATAATTTATTTTTACCGCCTAAAAAATTTCCATTGTTAACAATGTCTAATTTAGAAAAATCTTTTGCAAAATATCCTCTTAAAAGAATACCTTTAGTAATATCTTTTTTGATCATAATTCCCTCACCTGAATTACTAAAAATTAAACTTTCAGAAATTGATTTTAAGTTTTGGTTATCTAATTTTTCTTTTTCAATTTTGTTTTCATAAGGCTTCACTGTCATATGGGCATTAAAACCAATAATCTTATTTACCAATTCTGTTCTAAAACCATTCATAACGGACATAACAACTATTAAGACAGCAACACCAAGCCCAATTCCAATAAATGAAAAAATTGAAATAATATTTAGAAAACCATCTTTTTTTCTGGCTTTTAAAAATCTAAATGTAATCTCTTTTTCTAATCGAGAAATCAATTGTTTACTTTTTGTTTATTAATTATCTTAATGATATCTTTTAATTCAATTTTTTGAGATGCTCCATCAACTTCTTTAAACTCCAATTTATCGCCTTCAACCTGTTTACCAATTATAATTTGAAAAGGTGCACCTATTAAATTCATCTTTTTAATTTTTGATGAGATATTTTCATCAGTATCATCAATTATTGCCTCAATATTATTTTTTTCAAGTTCTAGTAAAATATTATTTGCTTTATCTAATTGTGAATTGTCATTTTTGTTGATCATTGGAATTATCGCAACATGATAGGGAGCAATAGAAATCGGCCATTTCATGACTTCATTTTTTTCATCATATTTGGCCTCTATTATTGCGCCCACTAATCTAGAAACCCCTATGCCGTAAGAACCCATTTTAACAAAATCTTTTTTTCCACCTGGTAAATCAACTGACGCACCCATTGGTTTAGAATATTTATCTCCAAAATAGAATATATGACCAACTTCAATTCCTTTTGTTATTAATCTATTTTTTTCAGAAACTTTCTTCTCAAATTCAGTCTTATCAAATTTTTCATCGGTAACTGAATAATATTGTTCATATTCTTTTCTCATATTCCCTAGAGATTCTTTCTCTAATTTTGCATTGTCTATACTTAAATCAAAAATTCTTTTGTCAGTAAAAATTTTACTTTCACCAGTTTCAGCTAAAATAATGAATTCATGAGATAGACTTCCCCCAATTGGACCTGTATCTGCTGCCATTGGTATAGCTTTTAAATTTAATTTTTTAAATGTTTTAAGATATGATAAGAAAAATTTATTATAAGAAAAAAGTGCTTCTTCGTCAGATATATCGAAAGAATAAGCATCTTTCATGTAGAACTCTCTACATCTCATTATACCAAACCTTGGTCTAATTTCATCTCTAAATTTCCATTGAATATGATATAAAAGTTGTGGAAGAGATTTATAAGATTTAATCGAGGTTCTGAATATATCTGTTATCAATTCCTCATTTGTAGGGCCATACAACATTTCACGATTTTGACGATCTTTTATTCTTAGCATTTCCTCACCGTAATCTTTATATCTTCCGCTTTCTTTCCAAATTTCACTGGATTGTATTGTTGGCATTAAAATTTCTTGAACTCCAATCCCATCTTGTTCTTCCCTTACAATTTGTTCAATTTTCTTCATAACTTTAAAGCCAAGAGGTAACCAGGAGTATATACCTGCTGATGATTGTTTTATCATACCCACCCTTAACATTAATTGGTGGGATTTAATTTTAGCCTCTGAGGGATTATTTTTTAAAATTGGAATAAAAGATTTTGAAATATGCATGTTAGATGATTATATTTCTTAAGTTTAAATATTCAAACCTCATTAACAAATATATAATTGTGAATAAAATAGTTGTTATTCCAGTGCAATAAATGAATTTTTTTAAAATCTTTGGATTTTCTGGTGATCCAGGATCCTCACCTTCAATTTTTTTAATCTTTATTCTATCAACATCAATAGGTAAAATCGCAAAAAAAACAATCCACCAAATGATTATATATATTATAGCAAGTCCGGTAGCACTCATTAAATATCAACTAAATTAATATTGGTGAAAGGTCTTTTGCCTGTTTTTTCTTTCGTAAATTTCCTAGCTGCAATTTTAAGTGCATCTATAAGATTGTGTCTTTGACTTTTATTTCCAATATTAAATGTTTTTGCCGTTTTCTCTATTTCTTCTTCTAACAAGTAAATAAATTCATCTGTTTCATAAATTGGTAATCCTCTAAAGTTTATTATTGGATTGTTGTGAATATTCCCTTTAGTTGTGATTAAAATAGTTATTTCGAGATAACCGTTAGATCCTAAGTTCTTTCTATCTTTTATAGATTGAGAGTTTTCCTCAACACTTATATTGCCATCCAAATATAGTCTTCCACTGGGAGCTTTATCATAGACTTCTGGATAGTCTCCTGGAGCTAATTTTACTATATCACCATTTTCTACTCTAACAGGATAAGGTACCTGCATTTCCTTAGCAAAAGCAATATGCTCAATCATATGTCTGTGTTCTCCGTGTACAGGAATTATACATTTTGGTTTAACCCAGTCATACATATCTTTTAAATCTTCTCTGTTTGGATGCCCAGAAACATGGATAAATTCACTCTCTTCTGAAATTACTTCTATTCCGTCCTTGACTAATTGATTGTGAAGTTTGTAAAGTTTTTTTTCATTTCCTGGTATTATTTTTGAGGAAAAAATTACTGCATCTCCTTTCTCAATAAATACATCGGGATGTGTATAATTTGAAATTCTCATCATTGCTCCCATCGGTTCACCCTGGCTACCTGTACAAAGATATACAATTTTTTCTCTAGCAAAGTTTTTTGCTTCTCTTGGATCTATTGGTTCTATGGTATTTTTAAGATATCCACATTGTCTAGCTGCTTTGTATATTCTGTACATAGATCTACCAACAAGAGAAATTTGTCTTCCTGTTTTTTCTGCGCAATAAAAAGCTGACTCCATTCTTGCAACGTTTGATGCAAATGAGGTTATTATAATTCTTTTTTTCAACCTACTCATTATGTTCAACATACTTTTTCTTACATCTAATTCAGAACCTGAGCGCCCAGCACTAAAAACATTAGTAGAGTCACAAATCATTGCAAGAACACCCTCATCACCAATTTCTTTTAATCTCTTTGAATTAATCTCGGCACCTATCAGGGGATTTGGGTCAACTTTCCAGTCACCAGTATGTAAAACAATACCTGCTGGTGTTTGAATTCTAAGGCCGTTAGGTTCTAAAATAGAATGGGTTAAAGTTATGTATTCAATCTCAAAAGGATTTAAACTTACCTTTCCGTTTAGTTCTACAATTTGCAAGTCATTAGTAATATCGATATTTTTTTCTCTAAATTTTTCTCTTATTAAAACAGCTGTGAAAGGAGTAGCATAAAGTTTGCATTTAAATTTTGGCCATAAATGAGCTACTGCACCTATGTGATCTTCGTGAGCATGTGTTAAGACAATTCCTAATAGATTATCTTTTCTTTCCTGAATAAACCCTGGATCCGGATAAATAATATCAATACCTGGAACTGTGTCATCAGCAAAAGTAACACCTATATCAACCATAATCCATTTATGGTCTCCTGGTTGACCATAGCCAAATAAATTCATATTCATCCCTATCTCACCAGAACCACCTAATGGACAAAATAAAAATTCATCTTTCATATTATTTAATTAATTTTGAAGCCTTAATTAAGCCTTTAATTGTTATATCATTATTTCTTTTAACTTTTGTACTAATAGAGTTTTTAAACAATTTAGAAAAACCTCCAGTAGTAATTATATTAAAAGACTTTTTTGTCTCTTTCTTAATTAAATTTACAACATTGTCAATTAATCCAGCATATCCCCAGAAAAAGCCTGAGCGGACAGCTGATGTTGTATCTTTTCCAATCACTTTTGTTATTTTCTTTAAATCAATCTTTGGAATTAAAGATGCTTTATCTGAAAGTGTGTTAAGAGAAATTTGAATACCTGGAGATATAATTCCACCTTTATAATTATTGCCAATTAGAACATCAAATGTTGTTGCGGTACCAAAATCTAAAATAATAAAATTTTTATTTTTTTTCGTAACACTAATTGCATTTGCCAATCTATCTGACCCTACTTGGTTATAATTCACATCAATTTTTAAAATTTTTTTCAAATCAAGCTCTTTTAATTCGTAACACCTAACTTTTGTTTTGTTATAGAAATATCTTTTTAGTTTCTTGTAGGTTGATGGTACAACACTACAAAATAAAATTTTATCTATTGAGGAAAAATTTAGTTTTTTAAAATATTTGTTCAATAAATTTAGTTTTTTACCTTTTGAAGGAATTACAATTTTTTTTATGATTTTGTCATAGTTATTAACCAAACAAATTTTTGTCTCAGTATTTCCTATGTCACCTAAAATAATCATCTATTTAGTTGTATAATATTTTGACAAAAACTTACCAAAGGATATTTTTAATTGATTCATAAATATTTCAGTTTTTATTTTTTTTTTAGTAATTTCAAATAAATTAGTTGTAGGATAATTGGGGATTATAGGACTTTTAACCAAATTAAATCCAATACCAACAATTAGATAATCATTCCCTGATTTATTAATTTTTTCTTGCAAAATGCCACAAATCTTTTTTTTATTAATCAATAAATCATTTGGTGATTTATAAACTATTTTGCGTTTGTAAAATTTTGAAATTACATCTTTAACAAAAAAACAATTTTTTTTAGATAGTTGTTTCATTGATAAATTTATCTTTTTTAATTTATAAAAAAAGGATATTAAAATATTTCCTTTATATGAAATCCATTTTCTCCCATACTGACCTTTACCACCAGTTTGTATTTCGGATATTATCATTCCAAAATTATGATTTGTTTTTCTTATTATTCTTATTGCTGTATTGTTTGTACTCTTAACTTTTTTATATCTGAAAACTTTAAACTTCATCAAATAATATTAATTCTAGAAACTACCTCAATAAGTTGGCTTGGGAATATGAAGTAAACTAAAATTAATAATGTTGAAAATGTTAATGAAAATTTCAACCACAATCCATGATCTGTGTCATATTTTTCTTTTTCTTTATCAAAATACATAATTTTAATTAATCTTAAGTAATAAAAAGCAGCAACCACTGTTGATAATAAACCCACGATTGCTAAAAAATACATTGATTGTTCTATTACTGATTTGAAAACATAAAATTTAGCAAAAAATCCAGCTAAGGGTGGTATGCCTGCCAGTGAAAACAATATAATCATCAGTGATAAAGCTAACATCGGATGATTTTTAGATAATCCCGATAAATCCTCTATTTTTTCGTAGTATTGATTTTCTCTTTTCATCATTAGCAAACAAGAAAATAATCCTAAATTCATTATTATATAAATAATTATATATATTACTGAACTTTGCATTCCTTCATTTGTGCCCGTTGCAACACCTGCTAAAGCATAACCCACGTGTCCTATAGAACTGTAAGCTACTAGTCTTTTTAAATTGGTTTGACCTATTGCAGCAATTGCTCCAAAAAGCATTGAAGCAATAGAGAGAAATATCAATATCATTTGCCACTGATCAATTAAATTTAAAAAAGGTACATATAAAAATCTAATAAATACAGTTAAAGCTGCAACTTTTGGTACCATTGTGAAAAACAAAGTTACAGAAGTTGGTGAGCCTTCATAAACATCTGGGGCCCACATATGAAACGGAACAGCAGAGATTTTAAACGCTAACCCAACTAAGATGAAAACTATTCCAAAGGTAATAGCATATTCACTAGAACCTAGTTGATTTGCAATAACATTGAAATTGGTTGATCCAGTAAAACCATATATTAGTGAACATCCATACAAAAGTAATCCGGAAGATAAGGCGCTTAGCACAAAATATTTTAGTCCAGCTTCTGAAGATTTCATTTGATCTCTATTAAAAGTGGCCAAAACATATAATGCTAAAGATTGAAGCTCTAATCCCATATAGAATACAATCAAGTCATTAGAATTAATCATAATCATCATTCCCAAAACAGAGCTTAATATTAAAATTGGATATTCAATCTTAAAAATTTTAAAAGTTCTTAAATAATTTGATGAAATGATTAAAACTAAAAAAGTGGCTAGCAGCGTAACAATTTTCATCAATGACGATAAATAGTCTATAATTATACTATTATTAAATAATTTAACTTCTTTAATACTAATTGTTTCATTAAATGTTATGACGGCAGTGATAAGTAAAACAGCTAAAGAAAGATTTTGGATTATTTTTGAGCTATTTTTTTTAAAAACACCTAATATAAGTAGAAACATTATTGATAAGGATAAAAAAATCTCTGGAAAAACTAATTGCAGGTTTGTCATTATATCTTGCTCGCTAATCTAAAGTTGTATGTTTCTATCAAATCTGAAATAGATACCTCTATTGTATTAATCAAAGGATCTGGATAAAAACCAAAAAACAAAGTTGGTATAGCCAAAGAAGTTAATATAATTGACTCCGATCTATTCAAATCTATCATTTTTTTTAAGTCATTATTAATTAATTTTCCAAATATCACTCTTTTGTATAACCAAAGCATATAAGCTGCGCCAATAATTACTCCAATGCTAGCAATAACAGCAACTAAAAAGTTATCTTTAAAAGCTCCCATCAATATTAAGAATTCTCCTACAAAACCACTGGTGCCTGGAAGACCTAAGGCTGCCAAAGTAAACAACATGAATAAAACAGAGTACTTTGGGATAATACTTACAATTCCACCATAAGTATTAATTAGTCTTGAATGCATCCGATCGTAAACAACACCAACACATAAAAACAATGCAGCCGAAACTAATCCATGACTTATCATTTGAATTATACTTCCCTCAATTCCCTGTTGTTGGATGGTAAAAATACCTAAGGTAACATATCCCATGTGAGCAACAGAAGAATACGCAATTAGTTTTTTCATATCCTCTTGCATTAAAGCGATAAAAGATGTGAAAATAATTGCGATAACGCTCAATGTATATATCAGTGGAGTAAAAACTTCTGATGCAACAGGAAATAGTCCTAATGAAAATCTTATAAATCCATAACCTGCCATTTTTAATAAAATTGCAGCTAATAAAACTGATCCTGCTGTTGGAGCTTCAACATGAGCATCTGGTAACCAAGTGTGGACTGGCCACATTGGAGTTTTGACTGCAAAAGAACTAAAAAAAGCAAGCCATAACAAATTTTGATATTTAGTCTCGATGCCTAAACTATAAAGTTCAATTACGTCTGTTGTCCCGGTTAACCAATATATAGTAATTATGGCAACCAACATTAATACTGACCCAAGTAAAGTATAAAGAAAAAATTTAAACGCAGAATAAACTCTTCTAGCCCCTCCCCATATTCCAATAATTAAAAACATTGGTATCAGACCAGCCTCAAAAAATAAGTAAAAAATTACAAGATCTAGAGAACAAAATACTCCTATCATGAAAGACTCCATAATTAATACAGCAATTAAAAATTCACTTAATCTTTCTTTAATGGAATTATTTACTGACAAGATACAAAGTGGGGTAATAAATGTTGTCAGTAAAATAAATAAAATTGAAATTCCGTCAACACCTACTTTATAATTTATAAAATCCTCAATCCAAATTCTTTGTTCTACAAATTGAAACTCTGAGGTCGTATGATCGAAAAGTATCCACAAATATATTGATAAAAGAAAATTTACAAAAGAAGTAAATAATGCAACGTATTTCACAGTAAAATTATTTTGCTTGTTACTTCTTGTAAAAAATAAGAAAAAAGCACCTACTGTTGGTAATAAAATTAATGAAGAGAGGATAGGAAAGTTCATTATTTAACAATTAGAAAAGTTAATAAAGCAGAAAATCCAAGAAGCATAACAAACGCGTATTGATAAATAAATCCACTTTGAAATTTATTTGCTTTAACTGAAAATCTTTTAATAATAGCAGTGATACCATCGGGTCCAAAACCATCAATTATCTTTAAATCAAAAAACTTCCACAAAAATAATCCGAATTTTTTTGATGGTTTTACAAATAATGCATCATATAATTCGTCAAAATACCACTTATTTAATAAAAATAGGTACAAGGGTTTGTTATTTTTTACAATTTGTTCTGGTAAATTTTTATTTTTAACAAATAGATAATATGCTGTTGGTATAGATAAAATTACTAGTATTGGGGTCAATAATAAAAACCATAATGGTGGGTGTTCCGTACTTAATGGTTTTAGAAAAAATATTGAGTCTTTCCAAAAATTATTCAAACCATAATTACCAATAAACAAATCCTTAAAAATAAATCCAGCAAATATTGCACCCAAAGAAAGTAGGACTAAAGGTATCAACATTACTATAGGAGACTCATGAGTGTCCTCAATTTTTATCTCTTTATTGTTATAATCACCGTGAAAAGTTTTAAATATTAGCCTCCAAGAATAAATGGAAGTTAAAAATGCCGTAAAAATCCCAATTCCAGCAGCATAATAACCTGTTGTATTACCTCTTAAATATGCGAATTCTATTATTGCATCTTTAGAATAAAAACCTGATAGCAAAGGAAAACCAGTTAATGCCAACGTTCCAATAATCATTAATGAATAAGTGTAAGGTAACTTTTTCCATACTCCTCCCATATTATTTATATCTTGCTCATCTTTAAATGCATGGATGACTGAACCAGATCCCAAAAATAATAAAGCTTTAAAGAAAGCATGAGTAAATAAATGAAACATTGCTACGTTATAAGCACCCACTCCAGTAGCAAAAAACATATAACCTAATTGACTACATGTAGAATAGGCTATTATCTTTTTTATATCATTTTGAACCAAAGCAACAGTTGCAGCAAAAAAAGCTGTGCTCATACCAATTACAGTAATTATATTTAGTACAAATTCAGAATATTCGTAAATAGGTGAACATCTAACAACAAGAAAAACACCTGCTGTAACCATAGTTGCAGCATGAATTAAGGCTGACACAGGTGTTGGACCCTCCATAGCATCTGGCAACCACGTATGAAGTAAAATTTGAGCTGATTTACCCATGGCGCCAATAAATAAAAGTAAGCAAATCAAATCTATTGCATTAATTTCAATACCTAAAAAAACTAGATTTTTTTCTGTAATGTTTGGAATTTGCTGAAAAACCTCAGAATAATTTACTGTTCCGAATAAATAAAATATTAAAAAAATACCTAGAGCAAATCCGAAATCTCCAACTCGATTAACAACAAATGCTTTAATTGCAGCTTTATTTGCAGACTCTTTTTTAAACCAAAAGCCTATTAGGAAATAAGAACATAACCCAACTCCCTCCCAACCAAAAAATAATTGAATGAAATTGTCTGAAGTTACCAACATTAACATCGCAAAAGTAAATAATGATAAATAAGCCATGAACCTTGGCTTATGAGGATCATGAGACATATAACCAATTGAATAAATATGAACAAGTGCAGAAACAGATGTTACTACAACCAACATTACAGCTGATAACGCATCAATCTTCATCGACCAATTAACATTCAAAGATCCTGAGCTTATCCATGTAGCTATTGTGATGTTATCTTGATATTGATTAACAATTACCTCGTATAAAACTAAAGCTGATAAAATAGCCGATATCGATACCAATAAACTTGTGACTATTTCAGAATTTCGATCACCGATAAATTTTCCAAAAAATCCAGATATTATTGAGGCTATCAAAGGTAAAGCTATTATTGAAATTTCCATTTTACCCTTTTAATTTATCAATTTCCTCAACACGAATTGTTCCTGAATTTCTGTAATAAACAACAATGATTGCAAGGCCGATTGCTGCCTCAGCAGCAGCAACAGTTAATATAAATAGAGTGAATACTTGTCCAGTCAAATCACCCAAATACATTGAGAACGAAACTAGGTTAATATTAACAGCTAACAATATAAGCTCTATACTCATAAGTATGACAATAATATTTTTTCTATTTAAAAAAATTCCAATTATTCCAATACTAAAAATGACTGCACCTAATGTTAAATAATGTCCTAAGCCTATTTCAATCATCTATTTTAACTCCTTTATTAGAAGCAACTTCTACAACCTCTACACCCTCAGCTCTTTCTCTAGAAATTTGTTTCAAATAACTTTGTTTTTTTACACCCTCTCTTTGTCTAAAAGTAAGAACAATAGCTCCTATCATTGCTATTAGAAGTATCATTCCACTAATTTGAAAGATGTGAATATAGTCTGTGTATAAAACCATTCCTAATGAATGTGTATTACTAACATCGTTTACTATTGATAGATTACCTTGGTCAAATAAGTCGGGTTTGTATTTCCATCCACCTATAACAATTATAAGTTCAAAAAAGATTATAACGCTTATTAATAATCCAATTGGTATGTGATTGGAGTTTTCTTTAGATATAAACCATTGATTTTTTTGTTGAGCAACATTCAGCATCATTACAACAAATAAAAACAATACTGCCACAGCCCCTACATAAACAATTAGCATTATCATTCCTAAAAATTCAGCACCAATCATAATAAAAAGACAGGATATACTTATAAAATCTAAAATTAAAAAAAAAACAGAATGGACTGTATTTTTTGATACTGTAACCATGACCGCTGAGACAACTGCAATTATAGAGAATACGTAAAAAAATATTGCATGCGCAATCATAAATTATCTATAAGGATTATCTGACTTAATATTAGCTGCCAAAATATTTTCCCATCTATCTCCATTATCAAGAAGTTTTTCTTTAGTATAATAAAGCTCTTCACGAGTTTCTGTGGAGAATTCAAAATTTGGTCCTTGAACTATTGCATCTACAGGGCAAGACTCTTCACATAATCCACAATAAATACATTTCATCATATCGATGTCATAACGAGTCGTTTTTCTACTTCCATCTGATCTTTGAGAAGACTCAATAGTAATTGCTTGAGCAGGACAAACAGCCTCACATAATTTACACGCAATACATCTCTCTTCACCATTCGGGTATCTTCTTAAAGCATGTTCGCCTCTAAATCTTGGACTTATTTTACCTTTTTCAAATGGATAATTTATTGTTTTTTTTGATTTAAATAATTCTTTTGTCGCAATAAAAAGCCCTCCAATAAAATCTGTCATAAATATCGTTTTTAAAAATCTAGAAATTTTCATTTAATTAGTAGGTAAAAGGTTAAAATAAAAAAGATAACTAGCAGTCAGAACAACGTAAGTTAAAGATAATGGTAAAAATATTTTCCAACCTAGTCTCATAAGCTGATCATATCTATATCTTGGTACAATAGCTTTTACCAACGCAAAAAGTATAAATAAAAATAATATCTTAAAAATTAGCCAAAGAGCTCCTGGAATTAAGTTAAATGGATAGAGCTCAATCGGAGACAGCCACCCTCCTAAAAATAAGATTGATCCTAAAGCACACATTAGTAGAATATTTGCGTACTCTCCTAACCAAAACATTGCGTACATCATACCAGAATACTCTGTTTGATATCCAGCAACTAATTCTGCCTCAGCTTCAGGTAAATCAAAAGGTGGTCTATTTGTTTCAGCTAATGCTGATATAAAAAAAATTACAAACATTGGAAACAATGGGATAACAAACCACATGTCCTTCTGAGCAAGTACTATGTCACTTAAATTTAATGAGCCTACACACAATAAGACATTTATAATTATTATACCTATTGATACCTCATAAGAAACCATTTGTGCCGCTGATCTTATTGAACCTAGAAATGGGTATTTAGAATTTGACGCCCATCCACCCATTATTATTCCATAGACACCTAATGATGAAACAGCGAATATATATAAAATTCCTACGTTAATATCAGCTAGAACTTGGTCAACACCAAAAGGAATCACAGCCCAAGCTATCAAAGCAAGGGTCATTGTAATAATTGGTGCTAAAATGAAAATTATCTTATTTGAGCTAGCGGGTATAATTATTTCTTTAAAAATATATTTAAGTGCATCAGCCAAAGATTGCAGTAAGCCAAACGGACCGACTACATTTGGACCTTGTCTTTTTTGAACAAAAGCCCAAACTCTTCTATCTAACCAAACAATCATCGCGACAGATACTAAAACTGGCACCAGTAAAAATAAAATCTTATATGTTTCCTGAAAAATTAAATCTAAATATTCCATTTATTATCCCTCTGTCCCTGTTTTTTTTAAAACTAACTTTGAATTATTACATTCAAACATTGTTTTTGATGCACGGGCAACTACATTGGAAAAATAGTAATCTTTAAATTCAACTTTTATTTTTTCTTTTTCAAAAGTTTTTTGTTCAATCTTATCGATAAATTCAGAATTTTTTTGCTCTTGTTTCATTTTTAAATAATTAAACATACTACTTTCGAGTTCCTCTTTATCATTAAAAAGCTTCCTATTATTCATTACTTCTGCAAGGTCATTTATTATTTGCCAATCTTCTTTTGCATCACCAGGTGGGTATGATGCCTTGTAAGCTTTTTGAATTTTTCCTTCTAAGTTTGTAAAATGACCCGATTGCTCCGTGTAAGCAGCACCAGGTAAAATAATGTCTGCTATCTCTGCACCCCTGTCGCCGTGACTACCTTGATAAATGATAAATTCATTTTTCTTATTAAAATTTAAGTTATCCTGTCCAAGCAGATAAATAATTTCAAATTTGTTTTCTTTCACTTCATCAAGCAATTTATTATCCTTATCAATTATATCTAAATCCAAATTACCAACTGTTCCCGCATCTACTGACAATACATTAAGTGGATACCACTCATTTGAAATTTTTTCATTTTTTTTCAAAAAATCCTTAAGTGAATTTAATAAGTATTCAGAAGATCTAATTCTCAGAAAGGACTCACCAATTATAATTAATGGTTTTTTTGAATTAATTATTTTTTTGGACAATTCGTTATCATTATCAAAAATATCTTTTATCGTTTGCGTATTCCCATCTAAACTTTCATATGGATAAGTGAGATCTCCAACATTATTCAAAGAGATAATTTTTGTATTATTATTTAAAAATGCTTTTCTAATTCTTGCATTTACCATTGTTGCTTCATATCTCGGATTGGTTCCAATCATTAAGATTAAATCTGCTTCCTCAATTCCATTTATTCTTGAATTAAATATGTAATTTTCTCTTTTTGAACTATCAATAAAAGTTTTGATGGATCGAGACTCATAATTTTTTGTATTTATTGTTCTTTCTAAAAATTCTTTAAAAATAAAACTTGCTTCCATATTGGAAAGGTCTCCAACAAAACCACATATTTTTCTGTTATCTGTATTTTCAATTTTTGATTTAATGATTTTATAAACTTCATCCCAAGTAGCTTTTTCAAACTTATTATTATATTTTATATATGGAGTATCTAGTCTTTGATTTAATAACCCATCACACGCGTATCTTGTTTTATCTGAAATCCATTCCTCATTTATGTCTTCATTTATTATTGGTAATATTCTTTTCACTTCCCAATCATATGTATCAACTCTTATATTAGATCCAACTGCATCCATCACATCTATTGTTTCAGTTTTTTTTAGTTCCCATGGTCTTGCTTCAAAAACATAAGGTTTGGAAGTAAGCGCTCCAACCGGACAAAGATCTATAACATTTCCTGATAATTCTGATTGTACAGACTGCTCTAAGTAGGTTGTTATCTGCATATCTTCTCCTCTTCCTATAGCACCTAATTCAGGAACACCTGCGATTTCTGTTGCGAATCTCACACACCTTGTACAATGAATGCATCTTGTCATTTGAGTCTTTATTAATGGACCCATATTTTTATCTGGAACTGCTCTTTTATTTTCCTTAAATCGCGACTTATCAATACCATAAAACATTGATTGATCCTGAAGATCACATTCTCCTCCCTGATCACAAACTGGACAGTCTAGTGGATGATTTGCTAACAAGAATTCCATTACACCTTTTCTTGATTTTTCTATTTTTGGTGTATTTGTTCTTATAACCATTCCATCAGTTGCTGGCATTGCGCATGAGGCTACCGGCTTAGGTGATTTTTCCATTTCAACTAAACACATTCTACAGTTACCAGCTATTGATAGTTTCTCATGATAGCAAAATCTTGGAATTTCAGCGCCAGCTTTTTCACAAGCCTGAAGAACAGTTAAACCCTCCTCAACCTCAACTTCTATATCGTTTACTTTTAATTTAAGCATTTTTATCCAGTAAATGTTGATCGACCAAATAAGGAATGTTTTTGTTTTCTTTTACAATTGGGTCAAATTTATTTCTCTTCTTAATTTCATCTTTAAAATGTCTTAGTAACCCTTGAACTGGCCATGAAGAACCTTCACCAAAAGCACATATAGTATGTCCCTCTATTTGTTTTGTTACATCACCTAACATTTCTATTTCATCTTTTGATGCCTCTCCGTTTGCCATTCTTTCTAGCATTCTCCACATCCAGCCAGATCCCTCTCTACATGGTGTACACTGGCCACAGCTCTCATGTTTATAAAACCTTGCTATTCTGGCCATACATTTAATAATATCTTGATCCTTATTGATAACGACCACACCTGCAGTTCCTAATCCACTTTTTTCAGCCACTAAAGAGTCAAAATCCATTGTCAAAGTTTCACATTTATCTTTAGGTATAAGAGGCATTGATGACCCACCTGGTATTACTGCTTGTAAATTATCCCATCCTCCAACTACACCACCAGCATGTACTTCTATCAATTCCTTAAGAGAAATATTCATTTCCTCTTCAACATTACATGGAGAATTAACGTTTCCAGATATACAGAAAATTTTTGTACCTGTATTTTTTTCTCTTCCTAACGATGCAAACCATTTTCCACCTCTTCTAAGTATTGTAGGAACTACAGCTATTGTTTCAACATTGTTAATTATTGTTGGGCAACCATAAAGTCCTATTAATGCAGGGAAAGGTGGCTTTAATCTTGGCTGACCTTTGTTTCCTTCAATGCTTTCTAGTAGTGCAGTCTCTTCACCACAAATATAAGCTCCTGCACCATAATGAATATAGATGTCAAGATCCCATCCAGTTCCAGAAGCATTTTTTCCAATCAATTTCTTTTCATAAGCATCATCAATAGCAGCTTGAAGTTTTTGTCCATCAAGAAAATATTCTCCTCTAATATAAATATAGCAAACATGTGCTTGAACTGCATAGGATGCAATCAAACAACCTTCAATTAATTTGTGCGGTTCAAATCTTAAAATATCTCTATCCTTACAAGTTCCTGGTTCTGACTCATCAGCATTAATCACTAAATAATGTGGCCGTGATCCAACTTCCTTGGGTGCAAAGGACCATTTTAAACCTGTTGGAAATCCCGCACCACCTCTTCCTCTTAGTTGAGACTCTTTAACCTCATTAATGATCCAATCTCTTCCTTTACTTATAATTTCTTTAGTATTAATCCAGTCTCCCCTTTTTTGAGCTGAAATTATATCAGAACCCAAATCGTTATATAAGTTTTGAAAAATTCTATCTTTATCCTTAAGCATTTTTAAATTCCATTAGAGTTTTTCTATTATTTTCTGGCTCATTGTTCACTCTTCCTCTGTATGATCCAGGCTTTGGTGTGTCGCCTTTTAAAATCGTATCTAAAATCTCTAGTGTTTTTTCTTTATTTAAATCTTCATAATACTCATCGTTAATTTGCATCATTGGTGCATTAACACAAGCACCCAAACACTCAACTTCCATCCAAGAACAGTTTTTATCTGGTGAAAGCTCAGACTCATTTTCAGATATCTTTTCTTTACATGCCTCTACTAATTTATTTGCTCCCCTTATCATACAAGGAGTTGTTGTACATACTTGAACAAAATATTTACCAACCGGTGATAAATTATACATACTGTAAAATGTTGCAACCTCATAGACTTTTATATAAGGCATGTCTAAAATTTTTGCTATGTATTTCATGGCAGCAAGAGGTATCCAATTATTATTTTGTCTTTGTGCTATATAGAGTAAAGCCATCACAGCACTTTGTTGTTTACCCTTTGGATATTTGGCAATAATCTTATTTGCAGCATCTAAAGACGAAGAATTAAATTCGAAGCTTTCAGGTTGTTCTTTTGAAGGTCTTTTTAAACTCATCTATCAACCTCACCAAAAACTATGTCTAAAGATCCAAGCACAGCTGGTACATCAGCCAACATATGACCTTTTATTAAATAATCCATCGATTGAAGATGTGAAAATCCTGGCGCTCTAATTTTACATTTGTAAGGTTTGCTCGAACCATCAGAAATCAGGTATACCCCAAACTCACCTTTTGGAGCTTCTACTGCTGTATATATTTCATCTTCGGGAACCCTATATCCCTCTGTAAACAATTTAAAATGATGTATTAAAGCTTCCATTGATTGCTTAATCTCTTTTTTTGATGGTGGTGAAATTTTACCATCAAAAGTTTTAATTGGACCTTTTTCCATCTTTGCTAAACATTGTTTAATTATAAAAACACTTTCTTTCATTTCTTCTATTCGGCACAAATATCGATCGTAGCAATCTCCATTCTTACCAACAGGTATTTTAAACTCTAATTGATCATAACAATCGTATGGTTGTGATTTTCTTAAATCCCATGGAACGCCTGAGCCCCTTATCATTACGCCACTAAATGAGTAATCAAGAGCATCCTCTTTTGTTACGACTCCAATATCAACATTTCTTTGTTTAAATATTCTATTATCAGTCAATAGGTTTTCTAAATCATCAATGACTTTTGGGAAAGTTTCACAAAACTTTAAGATGTCCCTCTCTAATCCGACTGGTAAATCTTGATGTACACCCCCAGCTCTAAAATAATTTGCATGTAATCTAGATCCAGAAGCTCGCTCATAAAATGTCATTAAAGTTTCTCTTTCTTCGAATCCCCATAGAGATGGAGTTAAAGCACCAACATCTAATGCCTGAGTTGTAACATTTAGAATATGACTTAAAATTCTACCAATCTCACAAAACATTACTCTTATATATTGGGCTCTTATAGGCACATCAATTCCTAAGATTTTTTCAACTGCTAATGCAAAAGCATGTTCTTGATTCATTGGAGCAACATAATCGAGACGATCAAAATATGGTACAGCTTGCATATAAGTTTTATTTTCTATGAGTTTTTCAGTTCCTCTATGTAATAATCCAATATGTGGATCAGCTTTTTCTACTACTTCACCATCTAACTCAAGTATAAGTCTTAATACACCATGAGCCGCTGGATGCTGAGGACCAAAATTTAGATTCAAATTTTTAATTTTTTTTGTCATCTGTCTTTGTCTGTTCTTTGATATATTTTGTTCCCTCCCATGGACTTTCGTAGTCAAAGTTTCTATAATTTTGCTCTAGCTTTACTGGCTCGTTTATTACTTTTTTTTGTTCCTCACTATACCTCGACTCTATATGACCAGTTAAAGGAAAATCTTTTCTTAAGGGATGACCTTCAAAACCATAATCTGTAAGTATTCTTCTTAAATCAGGATGATCTTTGAAATTTACTCCATACATATCAAAAACTTCTCTTTCCATCCAGTTTGCTGAAGGAAAAATAGATGTTATAGAGGAAATAACCTCATTTTCATTTATAAAATAACTTATAATTAATCTTTGATTAAACTCATGGCTTAAAAGCAAATATACAATCTTAAATCTTTGTGATTCCTCTGGGTAATCTACTACTGTTATATCTATTAATTGTCTAAATTTTGTATCTTTATTAGTCTTAATGAAAAGTAAAACATCAATCAAATCTTCTTTATCGATTTCAATATAAATTTGGTTATGCCTAATTTTCGTCTTATTTATTTTTGTAGTTAGTTCTGAATTAATTTTTTTTTCTAAATCAATTAAATTTCTCATCTTATCTATTAAAAGACCCTTTATTTCTAATTTTTTTTTGTAATTGCATTATCCCATATAACAGTGCTTCTGCAGAAGGTGGGCAGCCTGGTACATAAACGTCAACTGGTACAATGCGATCACAACCTCTAACAACTGAGTATGAGTAATGATAATAACCACCGCCATTTGCGCAACTACCCATCGATATCACATATCGTGGTTCTGGCATTTGATCATATACTTTTCTTAGTGCTGGAGCCATTTTATTTGTTAACGTTCCTGCTACAATCATAACATCGGACTGTCTAGGTGATCCTCTTGGGGCTGCTCCAAATCTTTCAAGATCATATCTTGGCATTGCAGTCTGCATCATTTCAACAGCACAGCAAGCTAAACCAAATGTCATCCAATGCAATGATCCAGATCTTGACCAGTTTACTAAATTTTCTAATGAAGTAGTTATAAATCCATTATCGCTAAAATCTTTAGCAAGTTGTTTGAATTCCTCGGGTACTTGATCTAACTTATTATTCATTTGATAAAAATATTATTCCCAGTCTAATGCACCTTTTTTCCATTCATAAATAAAACCAATAGTTAATATGAATAAAAAAATCATCATTGATGTAAAACCTAATAAACCAATATTACCTAGCGATATTGCCCACGGGAAAAGAAATGCAATTTCTAAATCAAAAATTATAAAGAGTATTGCAACTAAATAAAAACGTACGTCAAATTCCATTCTTGAATCTTGAAAAGGTTCAAATCCACACTCATAAGCCGAAAGTTTTTCAGGATCTGGGTTTTTTGGAGATAATATAAAATTGATTACTATAAATGCACAACTCAAACCAAGTGCAATTACTAAAAATAAAATTATAGGTAAATAATCATTTAAAAATTCCGCAGTCATGAGGGAATATATATCATTTTTTGTGAGTAGATGAAGTGGTGTTAGGTCACATTATTTAGAAAATATGGTCTAAATGATAACGATTATCAGTATTAATTTGTTTAAGTGGCGGGAGTGAAGGGACTCGAACCCTCGACCTATCGCGTGACAGGCGATCGCTCTAACCAACTGAGCTACACCCCCACTTATGATACATTTTGGTGGGCAGTAAAGGACTCGAACCTTTGACCCCCTCGGTGTAAACGAGATGCTCTACCAACTGAGCTAACCGCCCCAAAACGCTTGTTTAGTACATTATAATCGTTGATAAATCAAATTAATTAGAAGCATAAATTTCTCTATAAAAATAAATAAATAAGTATAAAAATGTATGTTAAGCAATGTCTAATCAAAATAATTCAATGCCAAAAAATACTAAACTTTACAAAATTTTCAATAATGAGAAAAAAGGAGTTTTAAACTTATTAAACAAACTAAATTTTATTAATTTACCCTCATTTTTGAATTTATGTAATCAGGCTCAAAAGGCAATTAAAAATAGAAAAAAAATTATTTTTTTTGGAAATGGAGGTAGTGCATCTGATGCTCAACATTTAGCTACTGAACTTACAGTAAGATATAAAAAAAATAGAAAAGCGATATCAGCAATTTCACTAGCAACAGATACATCTGCACTCACTGCAATTGGAAATGATTTTGGATTCAAGTATATATTTTCAAGACAGCTTGAAGCATTAGGAAATAAGGGAGATTTATGTTTAGCAATCACTACCTCAGGAAATAGTCAAAATTTAATTGAAGCTGCTAAACTTTCAAAAAAAATGGGGATAAATTTTCATGCTTTTTCGGGGAACAATGGTGGGAAATTAAAGCGATATACTAAGAATTTAATATTGATACCATCTAAAACCACTTCTCAAATTCAAGTAATTGAAATATTTTTAGGGCAAATACTTTGTGATTATTTAGAGACTTTTGCATCTAAATAGTTTTATGGAAAAAATAATTATAATCAATAAAACTAATGGTTTCTATTCAGAGGTTCTTAATTATAAATTTAAAATAGAATTCGAGGTAATTAACTTTTATTTAAACGAAAATTTAAATAAGCCAGAAAAAAATATTATTAAAGAAATAAACAATTTAATATATAAGGATAAAATAAATTATTTAGTTGCAGAAGGTGACTACTTATCGTTGATTAATTATGATTTTATTTCAAAAATAAATTGTAACAAAAAAATTTTATTTCTAACTGATGATTATGATATGCATGAAGTCAATTTTATTTCTGCCAAAGCATTTAACTTTATTTTTACAGCGTGTCCAATTTCTAATTATAGATATTTGGAAAAAGGATTTGATAGTTATTTTGTTCCATTAGAGGCAAACAAAAATCTATTCAAAAAAATCGATACAAAAAAAAAATATGATATTTCTTTTTTTGGTGCCAAAAAATCAACAAGAGATGAATATTTAAAATATCTAAATGAAAATAATATAAATGTAAATCTTATGGGCTATAACATTCCACCTGATTATAATTGGGATAATCTGAGCAAATTTATATCTCAGTCAAAAATCGTATTAAATTTTTCAAATACAGGTAACAAAAACAAATTTTACTCACACCCTACAATCCCTCATAATTTTTTTTCATTTAAAGGTAGACCAATAATGGTTGGTTTATGTAATTCATTGTGCTTATCAGAATTTTCACCGGCAAATCAAATTTTATTTGATCAGGATCTACCAACTTTTAATAATAAACAGGAACTTTTAAAACTATGTAAATTTTTTTTAAATGATGAAGATCAATATAAGACGAAAAAAGATATATTTGTTAAAAAATGTTTTGAATATGAAGATCATGAGTATTTTAGAAATATTTTACAAAAAATTATAAAAAAAGTTGTTCATAAAAATAACATAACTTACACTATGCCTTATTGGTATATCAGAGTTTTTTTTAACCAGAAAATTAGAAATATTTCAAAACGATCAAATTTATTAGTCTACGTTAAAGAAATTTGTGAAGCATTATTACTTAATCTTAATAAAAATAAATTATCTCAAATACCAATTATTTTGGAAAATTTAGTTAAATTTCCTTTTATAATTATAAAAATTTTAATTAATAAGTTTAAAAGGTAAAAAAATTGAATAAAACAGATATAATTATTTTGGCTGGGGGCAGAGGCTCAAGAATCAAGAATTATTTGAATAAAAAACCAAAGCCATTAATTAAAATTAATAATTTTATATTTTTAGATTTATTAATAAAAAAGATATGTAAATATAACTTTAATAAATTATATATTCTTGCTGGTTACAGAGGTTCTCAAATTAAAAAGAAATATCATAAAAAAAATTTTAATTTTGTTGAAACAGAGGTGATAATTGAAAAAAAGCCCCTTGGCACTGCAGGATCACTTTCGCAGCTTCATAATAAAATAAATAATGAATTTATTGTTATTAATGGTGATACTTTTTTTGATATAAATTTATCAGAAGTCATAAATTATAAACTAAAGAAAAATGAAATTTTTCTATCTTTAGTAAAAAATCATAATTATAAATCAAATAAGAAGTTAACTTTTTTAAAGATTAATAAATATAATCAAATTTCCTATCATAAAAAGTCTATTTTAATTAACGGTGGTATTTATAAATTTAATAAATTTTTTTTAAAACAAATTAAAAGAAAAAATTATTCTTTAGAAAACGATATTATACCAAAATTGATTGAGACAAAAAAAGTAAAAGGAATAGTTTTTAACGATTTCTTTATAGATATTGGTACCCCAAAAAATTTAAATAGTGCTAAAAAAAACCTCATTAATTATTTAACAAGACCCGCATTATTCCTTGATAGAGATAACACAATTATAAATGACAAAGGTTATATCCATAATATTAATGAATTAAAAATTAAAAAAAACTTTGTAAATACTTTAAGAAACATAAATAAAAAAAACATTTATATTTTTATAGTTACAAATCAATCAGGTATAGGAAAAGGAATTTTTACTGAAAAACAATTTTTTAATTTTCAATTAGAATTGAAAAAGAGATTATGTTCGTTAGATATTTTTATAGACGATGTTCAATTTTGTCCATTTCATGAAGATGCAAAATTAAAAATTTATAGAAAAAAAACAAATCTTCGTAAACCTGGAAATGGAATGTTATTAAATCTTTTTCAAAATTGGTCTTTAATTAAAAAAAAATCTATAATGATAGGAGATCAAATATCTGATGAGATTTGTGCAAACAAAACAGGTGTTAAATTCATGAATATTAATAATATAAATTTAAAAAAGTTAAACAAAATATTAAATTAATAGTTGTTGATAAAATCTTTATGAGCTTTGTAAACCTCAATTAGTTCTTTAATTCCTTTATCAATATCAATTTTTGCTTTAAATCCTTTTTTTTCAATTTTTTTATTGCTTACAAAATAATCTCTTTTGTCTGGATCTTTAACATTATGAATTTTTTTTATTTTTAATTTTCCAATATGCTTCTTTATTTTTTTTACCATTTCAAATTTTGTAATATTTGCTTTTGACATACCTAAATTGTAAACATTAGATTTCAATTTATTAAAATTATAGATTGCATAAATTATTCCGTCACAAACATCTCTCACGTGAATAAAATTTCTTCTAAAATTAGACTCAAATATATCTAGTTTTTTATCTCTCATGGAAAGGAGAACTAAATTATTTAACAATAAGTCTGTTCGCATTCTATAAGAATAACCAAAAACAGTTGCGAGCCTAAAACTTATTGCATTTTTAAATTTCATTACAATTTTCTCAGCATCAACTTTTGTTCTGCCATAAAGTGAAATTGGATTTAATGAAGAATTTTCATCACAAAATTTTTGTTTACTTCCAATACCATAACCTGAATTTGAGTTCGTAAATATAATTTTTTGTTTTTTTGATAACATTGAAACTAAATCTTTCACTGCATTTAAATTTATTTCGATTGCATCCTTTTTTCTTTTTTCACACAATGGAGCACCTACCAAACCTGCTAAGGGGATCACACAGTCAAATTTATTTATTATTTTTTTTAGAAATTTTTTGTCCCTTACATCTTTTTTATAAAAGGTAAAATTTTTATTTAAATATAAATGACTTAATGAACGAGTGTCATACTCCAAAATATCTATAACTGTAACTTGATTACCAAGATCAATAAGCTTTGTTGATAACATTGAACCTATATATCCGGCGCCACCTGTAATTAAAATTTTATAATTTTTCATCTATCTCGTTTGCTTAATATTAGTTTTTTTTTCTTCGGCCATTTAATTTTTAGTGATTTATCATTCCATTTTAATGAAATCTGTTTACCAACATCAAAATATTTGCCCTTATAAAATAACTTATAATGAAAAACGCAACTATTCGATAAACACAAGAAACCATTTAAATGCAAAGGTGGTATTAGTACTTGCATATTTTCACCTTGTTTAAGTATCATTGTTTTAAACTTAAGATAATCTTGGGATTTTTTATCATAATTAACAATAACAAAAAATACTTTTCCAAAAACACAACTTACAAGTTTCCAAGTTTTTGAATCCCCATGTAAACCTCTTAAAGTATTTTTTTTAGATATAGAGAATTTATCGTGATTGAAATTTAAACTATTTTTTTTCCTCTCCCAAGATGTCCAATAAAGACCTCTGTGATCTTTAAATATTGTAGATTTAAAAGTTTTTACTTTTAACATACATTAATAATTGTTTATTATATTAACCAATTTTATAATATTTTTTTTGGACAATTGAGGGAAGTTACCTATGTAGTATCCAAAATGATGTACACGCTCTACGTTTTGGAAATTATTAAAATTTTTTACTTTAATAACTTTTTTTAAATATGGCTGTCGCATCTGATTACCACCTCCTGCATTACCTCTTCTAAATTCAACCCTATTTTTTGTTAAATGTTTTTCAAATCTATCTCTGTTCCTAAAAGATTTTGTTTTTAGTATTAAAGGAAATGCATAATTTGAATTACCTTTGATCAGATAGTCTGTAAAAAATTTATTTTTATCTAACTTACTTAAAAAAAATTGAAAATTTTTAGCCCTAAGTTTGTTATTTGCATCAAGTCTTTTAAGCTGATTTATGCCTATTATTGCCTGAATTTCATTATTTCTCATATTGAAACCTGGATATAAAAAAATAAAGTTTGGAGAAAGTTTATTATATTTTTTTTTTATTTTATTCTCGAATTTCTTATTTCCTGATTCTCTTAGAAGGCCATGACCTCTTAAAATTCTTATTGTTTCATAAATTTTTTTATCATTTGTACAAATCATACCTCCTTCAATTGTAGACAGATGATGAGCGTAGTAAAAAGAAAAATTTGAAATTTTTCCAAATGATCCTAATTTTTTGTTTTTAAAAGTTGCACCATGAGATTCACAAACATCTTCTATCAACAATATTTTTTTTTTATTTAAAGATTTAATAAGTTTATCAGTTAGTCCATTAAAACCTTGGGCGTGTGTGAGAAAAACTGCTTTTGTATTTTTGTTCAGATTTTTTAGAATCTTATTTGGATCCATTGATAAAGTATTGAGACTTATATCAACAAACTTTGCTTTAAAGTCATTTTGAATAACTGCGTTTATATCTGAATTCCAAGTTAAAGGTGGTACAATTACCTCGCCTGTCCCGTAAATTATTTTAATTGCTAAAAAAGTTAGATAATTCGCAGATGAACCAGAGTTTACAAAAATACTATATTTTACTCCAAGCCATTTAGACCATTTTTGTTCAAACTCTTTAACTTTTTTTGATTGAGTAAAAATATTACTGTTTCTAATATAATTTGCAGCAATTTTTCTATCCTCGATAGTAATATTGTCGTACATTAATGGATGATTAAATTTACTTCTCATAAAATATAATTTCTGATCCTACATTTGACAACTGAATTGGAACAATAACATTATTTTCGAAAGATTTTAAAAAATCTTTTTTTTTATTCAGATTTACATAAAACATTAAAAAACCTCCACCTCCAGCACCCAATAATTTTCCTCCTAGGGCACCACTGGATATGCCTTTTTTATATAAATAGTCAATTTTATTGTTTGAGACTAATTTACTTAATTCTCTTTTTTGATGCCAGGTTTCATTTAATAAATATCCAAAATCATCTGAATTATTTTGTTTAATGATTTTTTTTGCTTGATCAACAAAATCTAGAATTTTTTTGATATTTTTTTTTTTATTTTGACTAAGTTTATTTGTATATGATCTTGTAATTTTTTCTGCTGTTCTAGATTTTCCTGTGTATAGCAAAAATAGTTTTTTATTTAAATCATCTCTAAATGATTTTTTACATATTATTTTATTTACAGTATAATTATTTTTTTCAAATCTAATTCTATTAAATCCACCATAACTTGCAGCTATTTGGTCCTGCAATCCTACATTTTCTTTCATTATATTTCTCTCTATTTCTATACTCATATTTGCAAGTTTTTTTTTATTTAAGTTTATATTTTGATCTTTTGATAACGCGTTTAGTAAACCAACAATAAAACAAGAACTAGATCCCATGCCACTTCTTGATGGGAGGTCACCATCATAATGAATTTCTAATCCATTTTTTACTTTTAAATAATTGAGTAATTGCTTCACACCGTTATGTTTTATTTTGTTTATTGTTTTAACATTTTCAATTTTGGAATAAACAATTCTAAATTTATGTTTAAAAAAATGCGGCAATTCTCTACAAGATATATATAAATATTTATTTATTGTAGTTGAAATAACCTCACCATAATATTTATTAAACCATTCAGGATAATCAGAACCACCACCAAAAAATGAAATACGATAGGGTGTTTTTGTTATTATCATATTTTATTTTTCGTTGTAATAATCACCATACTCTACCAAGATTGTACTTACTCCATCTTTTCTATTAAAAGCTTTTTTATATTCTTTTAAAATCTGATTAGGATTTGAGAGCCTTACGACATTTATATTTTTGCACATTTTTTTTATTTGAGAACTGTAATCTCCTATATGTTGATACTGTGGGTGCAGAGGTCTCTCGGATCCTATGCTTGTTCTAATAATCGCTTTAGACTTATATTTATTATCAGTCATTGTTGATAGTTTATCTAAATGATTAACCAATTGATTCATTGCTAATAGTAAGAAATTCCATCTTGGATAGATACTAATAGGTACATATCCGGACATTAACATTCCAATAGTCATTCCCATTTGCATTTCCTCAGCGACTGGTAATTCAATTCTTTTGCTTTTTTTAACATTCTTAAGTGTGTTTGACATAGCTGTACCAGGAACTTCAACGGCTTGACCAATAAATAATGTCTTTTTACTTTTATCCAAAAATTCCATCGATTTTTTAAGTTCATTAAAATATTTCATTAAAACTGCACTCTCTTTCCAGCGCCAGCATGAGGATATTTAAGTTTATATTTGTAATAACTAACAAATTTAGTTTTTATACCATCAAATGTTAATTTTTTTTTAGACCATGCTTTTCTAGTGTCAGTGCAAACTGATTTACCATTATCCTCAACAATAAAATGAATAGGAAGATTTTTGTTTATAGAAAACTTTAGACATTCATGCATAATTCCAGTTTCAGCAGTCATTTCACCAACAAAGCAATAAACTTTAGATTTCTTTTTTTTAAGTTTATTTGATAAGGCTACTCCAGTAGCAATTGGAATTACTCCACCAACTATAGCAGAAGAATAAATATTGTATTCTGGAAAACATAAAGAAATAGATTTGCCATTTAATATCTCTTTTTCAACGATTTTTGGCGGCACTCCTTTAAGCAAACATTGATAGTGAGATCTCCAAGAACAAAAAACCCAATCATTTTTTTTTATTTTTTTGAAAATTTTTATTAAATTATCCTCGTTGTTGCTATAAAGATGGATTGGCGCTTTTATCTTGGCATTATTAAAAAGTTGAGCAATATTATTTTCAAATTGAATTAGTTTTGATTTGTTCATATGGATAAAATTGTTGTTAATGTATACAATAAGTTGTGTATATTGAAAGCAATAAATTAGAACATTATAAATGAAGAAATATTTATCAAAATTTATAAAAAATCATTACAAAACTATTTTTAAGTCATTAGTAGAATCTGAATCAAAATACTTGTCAATAAATAAACTAGAAATAGAGTTAAAAAAAAATTGCAGATTAGGAAAAAATACAGAAAAGATTTACCTAATACCCGACGAAATAATGACACCTTTCGTTCTAAAAAATAAACATTGGGATTATGAAATAATCAAGTTTATTAAAAAATACAAAATTAAAGAAAATAATGTTTTTTTAGATATAGGTTCAAATATAGGTCTAGTTTCAAAACAATTAATTGAGTCTAATGTTAAAATTAATAAATTTTTATGTTTTGAACCAAATAAGAATAGCTTTGAGTGTCTTAAACTCAATTTATCATTAAATAAAGAGGTAAATTTATATAATTTTGGTCTAGGTTTAAACAATCAAAATTTAAAGCTTTATAAAAATAAAATGAATTCAGGAGATAGCTC
>CACBOA010000007.1 GCA_902540785.1 uncultured Pelagibacteraceae bacterium | reverse complement strand
TCGGAAATATAATAATTAGAATTAAACCAAACACTTGCAGCACCATAAACTGCATCATTCCGTAGTAAATATCTTTTAAATCCCACTCAGGGACAACGCCTTTTAAAAAATAAGCCGAAAGTGCAACAGGTGGTGATAACCAGGCGGTTTGTAAATTAACAGCAACTAATATTGCAAACCAAGTTAAATTAAATCCTAATGCTTCAATCAATGGTAATATAATTGGAACAATAATCATTACTATAGGCACCCATTCTAAAGGCCATCCTAATAAAAAAATCATTACCATAACCATTGCTAAAATTAGATATTTATTCATTTCAAGACCTAACAAAAACTCAGTTAGTAAAGTTGGTGTACCCAGTCTTGCAAAAACAGCACCAAAAAAATTTGAAGCAGCAACTAAAACCATAATCAGTGCAGTTATCTCTAATGTTTTGACTAATGCTTCTTGTAATTTAGAAAGGGTTAATTTTTTATAAGCTAATGAAAGAAGTAAAGCCCCCATTGCTCCACATCCTGCAGCTTCTGTTGGAGTAGCAAAACCGAATAAAATACTTCCTAATGCTGCAAATACCAAAGCTGCTGGTGGCACTAATCCTAAAAAAAATTCAATCCAAACCTCTTTCATACTCGCAGCTCTCATGTCATCAGGTATGACCGGTCCTAATTTAGGATTAATCATACATCTAATCGTTGTGTAACCTGCGTATAAACTTGCAAGAAGAATTCCTGGTAAAATTGCAGCGGCAAATAAATCTATTACTGGAATTTCCATTATAGGCCCCATAACAACTAACATAATACTTGGTGGGATTAATATTCCTAAAGTTCCCCCAGCTGTGATAGTACCAGCTGCAAGTCTCACATCATAACCAGATCTGTTCATCGATTTTGCAGCCATAATTCCAAGAATTGTCACAGATGCTCCTACGATCCCTGTTGCAGCTGCAAAAATTACAGAGACAAATAAAACAGCATAATATAAAGATCCTTTAACTTTTGCTAACATCATTTGGAATGCTGAAAATAATCTTTCCATTAAGCCAGCTTGTTCCATCATAATTCCCATAAAGACAAAGAGTGGGACAGCGGCGAGTGTTTGTTCGGTCATAACCATAGAGAATTGGAGAGTCATTAAATAAAAAACTAACTTTCCAAATCCTAAATAACCAAAAACAAAACCTAAAAAAATTAGTGTAAATGAAATAGGGAAACCAACAAATATTGCAAATAACATTACGCCAACAAGAATAAAACCTAAGATTGCTGGATCTATAAACTCAGCAATCATTTAGTTTCTCCAGGCCACTCACCTTTTTTAGCTGCCCAATAACTTTTGAGTAACTCTGAAACACCTTGAATTAATAAGAATATAATACCAATAAGTAAGCAGGTTTTAATTGGCCACATATAAGGCATCCAAGTGGTATCCATGCCTCTTTCTCCTCTTTGAATTGACTCTCCAACAAACCCAACTGTCATATAAAGAAAGACAATTAACCCTGGAAAATAAAATAACAAATATAACCAAAAATCTATTAGACCTTGGTTTTTAGTTTTAAAATTTCTGTACAAAAAATCTGCTCTTATATGAACTCCTCTAGAAAGAGCGTAACCAGCACCCAACATAAAAAGTGCTCCATATAAAAAACGACTTATGTCATAAGCCCAAATAGTTGGTGCTAAAAATAATTTTCTTGCAAGAACTTCATAAGTCATTGCAAAAATTAATGGCATCAATATCCAACAAACAATATTGCCTATCCACTTACTAAATTTATCAATTCCTGTTATAGATTTTGCCATCCATAATGGCATGTCATCAGGCATTTTTCCCGAACCACCTCGCCTTTCGGCAATCATTTCATCTGATATATCTAGTTTACCTGGTTCGTCTGCCATAAGTTTGAATTAAAAACTAGAGCGGACTTAAAAGTCCGCTCTAGTTAAATTAAGATTAATTACTGATTACTTTAATGTTGCTGCGTGAGCCATTCCTAGCTTCGCATTTGACATTTGAGCACCACTCCAGAAAGGAACAGCTACATCAGCAAAATTCTTCATTGAAGTATAAACTTCATTAAAGAATTTGTTATCTTTAGCATTCTTGTTTAAAGATGCTTTTGCAGCAGCCATATATTCTGTGAAATAATCAGAAGGAGTGTCCTCTAAGATTACTCCATGTTTAGTAGTTAACTCTCTAAGAGCTTTACCATTCTCATAGATTCTGTAACTTAAAGATTTTGCTAATGAAGCATTAGCAGCAACTTCAAGAGATTTTTTCTCATGAGCGCTCATAGCATTATAAGTTTTTCCAGTAATATAAAAGTCAGCATTTACCACTACTTGGTGTAAACCTTGTAAATAATAATGCTTTAATACTTTTTGGAAACCAAATGTTAAGTCTGGTTTTGGACAACACCATTCAGCAGCATCGATTGTTCCTGCTTCAAGAGCTGGTAAAATATCTCCACCACCCATTGCTACAGAAGCTATACCAATGTCTTTATATGTTTGTCCTGGAATTCCTGGAGGAGTTCTGAACTTATATTTTCTAAAATCAGCCATATCTTTAATTGGTTTTGGAAACCAACCTAAAGCTTCTGGACCAACTGGTTGAATCATAAATCCTTTTATGTCTCTTCCCATTTCTTTCCAAAGTTGGTCGTATAATTCTTTACCACCACCGTATTGGAACCATGATAGGAACGCGATATTGTCGATACCAACTCCACCACCAGCTACTGGCGAACCAAATAACATAGCAGCAGGATGATCTCCTGACCAATAGTGAGTCCATGCGAAACCACAATCAATCAGTCCTTTATCAACAGCATCAAGAGTTTCCTTAACTCCAACAACAGCGCCTGCAGGTAAAATTTCGAATTTTAACGAACCAGCTGTTAATTCAGTTACTGTATCAGTAAAGTCCTTTAACATTTTCACTTCATCAGCTTTAGTGTTTAGAACTGTCTGACATTTTAGTGTTTTTGCAGCATTAGCATTGGATACAAATCCAAGGACTAAAACAGATGCAAATAACATTGAAATGATTTTTTTCATTATATTTCCTCTTGTTAGTTAAATTTAACGTAATCAATTCAATCAGAAAAACAAACCTGATACAAGTGACAATCGATTGATATGAGTGTAAAGATGATTAATTAAGTTAAGTAAAAAATTAATTCAACTAGAGATGGAAAATTTTGATTTTATAATTATTGGTGCTGGATCTGCTGGATGCGTTCTCGCAAATAGACTTTCTGAAAATTCACAAAATAAAGTTTTATTAATTGAGGCAGGAGGAAAAGATAATTATCCCTGGATACACATTCCTGTTGGATATTTTAAAACTATGCACAACCCCTCTGTTGATTGGTGTTACAAAACTGAACCAGACGAAACAATGAATAATCGCTCCATTCGGTATCCAAGAGGAAAGACTTTAGGTGGAAGTTCAGCAATTAATGGTTTGTTATATATTAGAGGCCAAAGTAGAGATTATGATACTTGGCGTCAATTAGGTAATACTGGTTGGGGTTGGGACGATGTTCTTCCATATTTCATCAAAGCAGAAAATCAAGAGCGTGGAAAAGATGATTTTCATGGAGTTGGTGGTCCTTTATCTGTGTCTGACCAAAGAATACAATTACCATTACTAAATGAGTTTCAAAATGCTGCAGAAGAATTTGGTATACCTAAAACCAAAGATTTTAATACTGGTAATAATCATGGTTGTGGATATTTCCAAGTTACTGAAAAAGATGGTTTTAGATGTAGCACTGCAGTTGGATATTTAAATCCGATAAAACATAGAACAAATTTAAAAATCGTTACCAAAGCTCATGTAAAAAAAATTAACTTTGAAAATAAAACAACAAAAAGTGTTGAATATTGGCAAGAGGACGAACTTAAAAAAGTTATAGTAAATAAAGAGGTTATCCTATCATCTGGATCTATTGGTTCTCCACAAATTTTACAAACCTCTGGGATAGGTAATTCTGATAAGCTAAAAAATTTAGGTATAGATATAGTTCATGATCTAAAAGGAGTAGGAGAAAATCTACAAGATCACCTAATGTTTAGACCAATTTATAAAATTCATGGGCTCAAGTCGTTAAATAAAAAAATAAATAGTTTGTTCGGTAAATTAATGATTGGGCTTGAGTATGTTTTCAATAGAAGTGGACCCATGACAATGGGTGCTAGTCAAATGTGTATGTTTGCTAAAAGTGATCCCTCTTTAGAGTTACCAGATCTTCAATGGCATGTTCAACCAATGAGTATGGATACTTTAGGTGCTACAAAGAACCATGATTTCCATGCGTTTACTCCGACTGTATCAAACATTAGACCGACTAGTAGAGGTCACGTAAATATTACCAACAAAGACTCTAGAATTTATGCAAAAGTAAAACTTAATTATCTATCAACAGAACATGATCGAATGATTGCTGCAAAGGGATTAAAGCTTACGAGGAAAATTGTAATGGAGTCTGAAACTTTTAAAAAATATAACCCTGAAGAATATAGACCAGGAATAAATATCAATGATGATGAAGAGCTGGTAAAAGCTGGTGCAGATTATGCTCAAACCATTTTTCATCCTGTTGGTACTTGCAAAATGGGACAAGACGATATGGCGGTAGTTGATGAAAAGCTTAAGGTAAAAGGTTTAAATAATTTAAGAGTTATCGATGCATCTATAATGCCCAATATAACTTCCGGTAATACTAATGCACCGACAATAATGATTGCGGAAAAAGGTGCTGATATGATACTTAGAAGTTAATGTTCGCTGATTTTGTTACACCAGAACAAATTACTATCTTAACACAAATAATCTTAATAGACCTTGTGCTGGCAGGAGATAATGCAATTATTATCGGAATGGTTGCCTCAAAATTTCCTTTAGAGCAAAGAAAGAAAATTATTTTTTGGGGTATAGGTGGCGCAGTTGTTCTAAGAATAATCTTAACATTATTGACAGCTTATTTGTTACAGATAACAGGGTTGAGATTAATTGGTGGGTTACTTTTGCTTTATATTGTTTATAAACTTTACGTGGATGTGGTGAAAGGTTCAAGTCACGATAGTGACATTAAAGTAGATAATTCAAGTTTCGTAAAAGCAATTTGGACAATTTTGTTAGCTGATTTCACAATGAGTTTAGATAATGTTTTGGGGGTTGCTGGTGCAGCTGGAGATCATTACCATCTATTAGTTTTTGGGCTGGTTTTATCCATTGTTTTAATGGCAACAGCTGCAACATTAATATCTAATTGGATTAAAAAGTATAAATGGATAGCTTGGGCTGGCTTAATAGCTATACTAATTGTTGCTATTGAGTTGATTTACACTGATATTAAAATATTATTTTTATAATGTTCCTAAAAAATTATAACTTTAAAAACAAAACCGCAGTTGTAACTGGTGCAGGTAAAGGAATTGGTAGAGCATGTGCTATAGCTTTAGCTGAAGCTGGAGCAAATTTAATCATTATAAGTAGAACTGGTAAAGATTTAAATGAAGTTTCCAAGAAAATAAAAAAATTTAAATCAAAATGTAAATCTTATGTTTGTGATATTACAAATTACGATGAGGTTAAAAAAATTATCAATAAACAGCCAAGGATAGATATCTTAATTAATAACGCAGGAAACAATAGACCAGCTCATTTTACCAAAGTTAAAAAGGACGATATGGAATATATGGTTAAGATTAATACAATAGCGAGTTTTAACTTGGCACATCTTTGCGCGTTAAAAATGATAAAATCAAAAAATAGAAAAAAATTAGGAGGATCTATTGTAAATATGTCATCGCAAATGGGGCATGTAGGCGGGCCTATAAGAAGTGTCTATAATATGAATAAATTTGGTTTAGAGGGTTTGACGAAAGGAATGTCTATAGATTTAGCAAAATATAACATTAGAGTTAACACTGTTTGCCCAACCTTTGTTGTAACTCCCATGACTAAAAAGTTTTTGAAAGATAAAAAATTTAAAAGAGATATGCTGAACAATATTCCCTTAGGAAGATTTGCAGAACTATCTGAGGTAGCTTCAGCTGTAGTATTTCTAGCTTCTGATGCAGCTTCAATGATTACAGGAACTTCATTATTGGTTGATGGTGGATGGACAGCAAAATAATATTTAGATTATTTTTCTTTATAATCTTTCTCATCCCTACTCACTCACACGCTATTGAATTTAAAGGAAAATTTTTACAGGGTCATTTTATTGTTGGTATTACTAAACCTTCAGCAAAAATTATTATTGATAAAAAAGAAGTTAAAGTATCTAAGGATGGTTTTTTTGCTTTTGGTATAGATAGAGATAGAAAATTTGATCTAACTATAACAAAAATTCAAGATGGTAAAAAAGAGAAAATAGTAAAGAAAGTTTTAAAAAGAAAATATAATATCCAAAGAATAGATGGACTAGAGGAAAGCAAGGTCACCCCACCAGAGTCGGTTTACAAAAGAATTAAAGAAGAAAATAATAAGATAGGAAAAGCAAGAGCAATTAATTCCGATTTACCTTTTTTTAAAAATCAATTCATTATGCCAGTTAAAGGAATTATAAGTGGAGTTTATGGAAGTCAAAGAATTTTAAATGGTAAACCTAAATGGCCACACTATGGAATTGATATTGCAGCTAAAAAAGGAACTATGATTAAATCATCAGGCTCTGGGACAGTAACAATGGCAGAGGATGATCTGTATTATACTGGTGGGACTATAATTATGGATCATGGGCATGGTATTTCAACAATATATTCTCATCTTGAAAGTGTAATGGTTTCAGTAGGTGATAAAATAAATCAAGGAGATATTATTGGAACAGTTGGATCAACTGGAAGATCCACAGGCCCACATTTAGATTTTAGAGTAAATTGGTTTCAGACTAGACTCGATCCCATGTCTGTAATAAATTAAATTATGCAAACATTAATCCTATTAACTTTAGTAATTGTTATTGGTTGGGTATTATTTAGACCTTTCAGTAAAAAGGAGATTGATAGATTCAATGATAAAAATTGGCCAGATATGCATTAATAGGTGCACCTGGCAACAGGATGCCCCTACCAATCAATCTAGTTCAAATTCCTTAGTATAATCTTTTTTAAGATTTAGATCTTGTTTTGATTTTTCTAAAATACAATTTCCTATGACTAAATAATCCAACTCTGTTCCCATAAAACAATTAAAGGCGTCTGTTGGAGAATTAACTATAGGCTCTCCTCTCACATTAAATGATGTGTTAACTATTACCGGGCAACCAGTTTTTTCTTTAAATTTTGAGATTAAATCGTAATAAGGTTTATTAGTTTCTTTAGTTACAGTTTGTATTCTCGCAGAGTAATCAACATGTGTTACCGCTGGTATTTCAGATCTTTTGATGTTTAATTTATCTATACCAAAAAGTTTCTTTTGTTCTTCGTTCATTTCAATTTTTTTATTAGATTTTACATCAGCTACTAACAACATATAAGGACTATCTACATTTATATTAAACCAGTCAGATAGATCTTCTCTTAAAATTGATGGAGCAAAAGGTCTAAAACTTTCTCGATATTTAACTTTTAAATTAAGGTTTTTTTGCATTTTATCTGATCTTGGATCACCTAAAATTGATCTCGCACCTAAAGCTCTTGGTCCAAACTCCATTCTGCCTTGAAACCAACCTATTGCTTTTTCATTTGATAAAAACTCCGCTGTCTTACTTATTAAATCTTCATATTCTATTGTCTCAAAATTCGCCCCTACTGACTTTAGTTCTTTTTCAATTTCCTCTTGATTGAATTCGGTTCCTAAATATGAACCTTTCATGTCATCATTTGAATTAACTACTCTCTCTTTTTTTTGTTCAATATGCCAAAGAGCTAAAGCTGCACCTAAAGATCCTCCAGCATCCCCTGCTGCAGGTTGGATCCAAATATTATCAAAAATCTTTTCCTGAAGAATTTTTCCGTTAGCGACACAATTTAAAGCAACACCACCAGCTAAACATAAACTATTGATGTTATATTCTTGACGAATAGCTTTTGCTAATTTGATCATTATTTCTTCTGTTACTTTCTGAATTGATGCTGCAATATCCATATGAAATTGAGTAATCTTTTCATTTTTTGGATCACGGGGTTTTTGTCCAAATAAATTATGAAACTTTTCGTTAGTCATAGTAAGACCAGTCGCATAATTAAAATATTTTTGATCTAGTCTGAAGGTTCCATCATCTTTTATATCAACTAATTTTTTTACCTTATCTTCATAAATTGGGTTTCCATAAGGTGCTAAACCCATAAGTTTGTACTCTCCACTATTTACTTTAAAACCTGTGTAGTAAGTAAAAGCAGAATATAAAAGCCCTAGTGAATGTGGAAAATGAATTTCCTTTTTTATCTCTAAATCATTTTTTTTTCCAACAGCAACCGTGGTCGTTGCCCATTCGCCAACACCATCAGCAGTTAATACGACTGCTTCTTCAAAAGGTGATGGAAAAAAGGCACTAGCTGCATGACTTAAATGATGGTCTGAAAAAAAAATATTTTCATCAGATTTAAAATTTTCATCATGTTCTTTTAGCT
This sequence comes from uncultured Pelagibacteraceae bacterium, assembly GCA_902540785.1. Taxonomy (GTDB): domain Bacteria; phylum Pseudomonadota; class Alphaproteobacteria; order Pelagibacterales; family Pelagibacteraceae; genus Pelagibacter. Next base: position 25,517 of record CACBOA010000007.1, on the reverse strand, counting down.
TATTGAATAAAAGATTTTTCTGAAAAAGTTTCTCTTTAATCCATAATGGCATCGCTTTTGCAAATGAAACAAATCCTCTTGGTGCAAAGGCAACATAAGTTTCTAATAATCTCTCAAATTTTAAAAAAGGTTTCTCAAAAAAAACAATTTGATCAATTTCGCTCAATTTTATGTTTGAAAATTTTAAAACAAATTCAATAGCTTGATGTGGGTATCTTGGATCATGTTTTTTTCTTGAAAATCTTTCCTCTTGCGCTGCTGCAATTATCTTTCCATCTTTTAATAAACAGGCTGCACTATCGTGATAAAATGCAGAAATACCTAAAATTGAAGTCACTTTAAAAAATTGTATAAATAAATGGAGCTACTGCAGAACCTTGGGTTAGAACAATTAATCCACCAAATAAAACAAGTACTATTATAATTGGTAAAAGCCAATATTTTTTTCTTACCTTTAGAAACTCCCAAAATTCTTTTATAAAACTCATACTAAAATTGATTTTTCATTTTACTTTTTGGGCCTGATTTGTCGATCCAATAAGTTTCTTTTTTATTATATTTTAAATTTAATAAATCTTTCTTAAGTAACCGCATAATAATTCCAATAGGTGTTACAACTATGAAAAATATAATTCCCATTATTAAAGGTGATATAAATTTTCCAAGTAGTAATCCAAATTTAAACCATAATCTATTTAAGGGTGTAAGTATCTTTGAGTTTATCAAACCAAGAATAAGAAAAATAAATGAGATAACTAATGACCAAATTCTTAAATCATTATCTTTTAAAAGTGGATAAAGTGCTATTAATAAAAAAACAATAAAAAATACTATACCAAAGCTTCTATTAGAACTTATCTTAATTTCATCCATTTAGAGATTTTTGTGGCCTCATATCTTTTTTATTTATTCCAGCCACTCTCACAGGTTTTTTCATTGCATCTCTTCTAAAAGGCTCACCCAATTCTTGATTCAATATTACCTCTATAAATGTGGTAATACCTTTTTTTTGATCTTCACATGATTTTTTGATGGCCTCTGTTGTTTCTTCCATTGTTCTAACAGTCACTCCCTTTAGACCACAAGCATCTGCAACTTTTGCAAAGCTTAATTCTGGATCTAGTTCTGTTCCAACAAAGTTATTATCAAACCATAAAGTAGTATTTCTTTTTTCTGCACCCCATTGATAATTTCTAAAGATGACCATTGTAATTGCCGGCCACTCTTCTCTTGCACACGAGCTCATCTCATTCATACTAATTCCAAATGCTCCATCCCCTGCAAAACCAATTACAGGTGTATCTGGGCATCCAATCTTTGCACCCAAAATTGATGGGAAACCATAACCGCAAGGTCCAAATAAACCTGGAGCTAAATATTTTCTTGGTTTTTCAAAAGTTGGATAAGCATTTCCAATTGCACAGTTATTACCTATATCACTAGATATAATTACATCCTCTGGCATCCCAGATTGTATTGCTCGCCAAGCTTGTCTTGGTGACATTCTGTCTTTATCTCTTTCTCTCGCTTCTTTGTTCCAAACTGTTCCCTCATCATCATCCTCATGATCTAAACTTGCTAATTTTTGTAACCACGCAGATTTTGTCTGATGAATTAAATCTTTTCTTTTTTGTCTATCAGTATCTCCTGCAGTTGAAGATAATTTATCAATTATTTGCTGAGCAACTAATTTTGCGTCACCACTTATCCCAACTGTTACTTTTTTAGTCAAACCAATTCTATCAGGATTAATATCTACTTGAATAATACTTGCATTTTTTGGCCAGTAATCAATTCCATATCCAGGTAATGTTGAGAAAGGATTTAATCTTGTGCCTAGTGCCAAAACTACATCAGCTTTAGAAATTAATTCCATAGCTGCTTTTGATCCATTATATCCTAAAGGACCTACTGCTAAAGGATGACTTCCTGGAAAACTATCATTGTGCTGATAACCTGAACAAACAGGTGAGTCTAATTTTTCTGCAAGTTTTTTAGTCTCATTAATTGCATCACCGATAACAACTCCAGCACCAGATAAAATCACAGGAAATTTTGCATTTGATAAAAGTTTTGCAGCTTTATCAATTGCTTCTGCCCCACCACCTTGTCTTTCTAATCTGACGATTGGCGGTAACTCAATATCAATCACTTGAGTCCAATAATCTCTTGGAACATTAATTTGCGCAGGTGCTGAACCTCTGATTGCCTTTTCTATTACTCTATTTAAAACTTCTGCCATTCTAGATGGATCTCTAACTTCCTCTTGGTAACAAACCATATCTTTGAACAAATTCATTTGCTCTACTTCTTGGAAACCCCCTTGACCCATTGTTTTGTTTGCAGCCTGAGGTGTTACCAATAGTAATGGTGTGTGATTCCAATAAGCTGTTTTAATCGGGGTTACTAATCCAGTAATACCTGGTCCGTTTTGTGCGATTACCATTGACATTTTTCCAGTAGATCTTGTGTAACCATCGGCTATTAGTCCACCATTTGTTTCATGAGCAACATCCCAAAAGGTAATTCCTGCATCAGGAAAAATATCTGAGATAGGCATGAATGCTGAACCAATTATACCAAAAGCATGTTCAATACCGTGCATTTGTAAAACTTTTACAAAAGCTTCCTCTGTTGTCATTTTTGTCATTAATAGAGCCTTTCCTAACCAGTATATGTAATAGTTTTTTTATAAAACTATTTCTTAATAGTCGCGATTAATATATAAGATTTTTGGAAATTCAAATAAACATTTCGACACTATATATATGGCTACAGATATCATAATTCACGACAAAAAAGATAATGTAGGTGTAGTAGTGATAGAGAAAATAACCCCAAAACAAGACTGTAAATGCTGGATTATGGAAAATGATAGCTCGGCGTCTATTCAATCAATAGATGAAATACCTCTAGGTCATAAAATTGCTATGGTCGATTTAAAAGAAGGTGATACTATTTTAAAGTATGGTCATGATATTGGCAAAGTAGTTAAAGCAATCAAAAAAGGTGAACATGTTCATGTTCATAATGTAAAAACAAAAAAGTGGTAAATAATGGAAATCCCAAAAAGTTTTTTAGGTTATAAAAGAGAAAACGGCAGAGCGGGAACTAGAAATCATGTAATTATATTGCCTGTTGATGACATTTCTAACGCATGTGCGGAAGCAGTTGCTAACAATATAAAGGGGACGATTGCATTACCACATTCTTACGGAAGACTGCAATTTGGAGCGGATTTAGATTTACATTTTAGAACAATGATTGGAACAGGAAGTAATCCAAATGTAGCTGCGGTTATTGTGATTGGTATTGAGCCAAAATGGACTAAAAAAATTGTTGATGGCATCGCTAAAACAGGAAAACCAGTTGAAGGTTTTCACATAGAGCGCACAGGAGATATTGGAACTGTAATGAAAGCTTCAAAAAAAGCGCAAGAGTTTTCACAATGGGCATCTGAAAAACAAAGAGAAGAGTGTCCAATGAGTGATTTATGGATCTCAGTAAAATGTGGGGAGTCAGATACAACATCAGGATTAGCATCAAATCCAACTGTTGGAAATTTAATGGAAAAATTAGAACCATTAGGTGTTCATTTATGTTTTGGTGAGACGTCTGAACTTACTGGGGCAGAAAATGTCTGTGCTGCAAGAGGAGCAACTAAGGAAGCTTCTGAAAAATTTATGAAGACATGGAATGAATACAATGATTTTATATTAAAAGAAGCAACTAATGATCTTTCAGAAAGTCAACCAACTGCTGGAAATATTGCAGGTGGTTTAACCACAATTGAGGAAAAAGCATTTGGAAATTTTCAAAAAATAGGAAACTTAAAATTTATAGATGTACTTGAGCCAGCTGAGGAGCCAGCAAAAGGTCCAGGACTTTACTTCATGGATACATCTTCAGCAGCAGCAGAATGTATTACACTTCAAGCTGCAGGAGGATTTAACATTCATTTATTTCCAACAGGCCAAGGGAATATAGTTGGAAACCCTATAGAGCCTGTTGTAAAATTAACTGCTAACCCATTAACAGCTAAAAGCATGAGTGAGCATGTTGATTGCGATGTATCAAAGATTCTTTCAAGAGAAATGAACTTATCTGAGGCGGGAGATAAGCTTATCGAGACAACACTAAGAGTAGCTAATGGAAGATTAACCTGTGCAGAAGCTTTAGGTCATAAAGAATTTGTTATGACTAAACTTTATAGAAGCGCATAATCACTAAATTAAAGAATGTTTTTTAAAAATTACTTGGTGTTCATACCAGGCATAGTTCTTGCATTTGTTCTTTATTCTCTATCCCAAGGTTTTAATAACATTATTGGTATTGATCTTTTAGGATATAGCAAAAGTCCGATCTCCACAGCAATGATAGCAATCCTACTCGGTATTTTCTTTGGAAATTTTTTTAAAATTAGAGAAAGTTTTCAAAAAGGATTAGATTTTAGTAGAGATTATATCTTAAAACTTGGCATAATCTGTTTAGGTATACAATTAAAGCCTTTTGAGTTTTTAGAGTTTGGAAAAATTGCAATTCCATTGATATTAATTTGTATAGTTAGCGTCTTAATCGTAATAAAGCTTTTAATTAGAAAACTTCAGATACCAACTCGGATGGCTTACTTAATATCAATTGGAAGCAGCGTTTGTGGCACCACTGCTATTATGGCAACCGCGCCTGTAATAAAAGCAAATAAAAGTGAAATTTCTTATGCAATCGCAAATATTACTTTATTCGGAATATTGTCGATGTTGTTTTACCCTTACTTCTCAAATTTCTATTTTGAGGGAAATTCATTATTTGCAGGTCTTTTTTTAGGAACAGCTATACACGAAACATCACAAGTTGCTGCAGCAGGATTAATATATGATCAACAGTACAATAGTCCTGAAACATTAAATATTGCAACTGTCACAAAGCTTTTAAGAAATACTTTTTTGATAGTGATGATTCCTCTTTTTGCCTTTCTTTATAATAGAGGTCAGGTAAAAGAAAAGGGTTACTCCATTTTAAGTATATTTCCTTATTTTATTTTAGGTTTTGTTGGGATGATAATTTTAAGAAATGTTGGTGATGAAGTTTTCTCAACCAATAATAGTTGGATTGAAATTATAGATTTTGTTAAAGCAAGTTCTAAAATTTTCCTAACTATGGCTATGGCTGCAATAGGCTTATCAACAAATTTAAAAGATATTAGAAATATGGGTTATAAGCCTTTTATTGTTGGATTTACGGCAATGTTAACTGTAGGAGTCGTGAGTATTATAACTATAGAAACTTATATAAAATTTTTTATTTAGATTGTTTAACTGGTTTTTTAAAATATTTTTCTCTAAACTTTGAAATTGATCTTCTAATAAATGCCGCTGCAATTCCTAAAATAACAGCAAATAAAATCGAAAATAATCCATAAAAGAATGGCATATCTTCTGAAAACTCTTTAATAAATTTTGAGAAGAAATTTAAGTCCTTTGAGCTTATAGGTGTTGTGCCATTTAATATTTCTTCTGCAAAGAAAGTATCATAAGCAATTACTATTCCTACAATTAATAGTAAAATTGCTAATAATGCTTTTAATCCAGAACTATCAATTTGTTCACCAAGTTTTTGTCCTACTTGTACTCCGATTATTGAGCCTATAACTAACATTAACACTAACATTAGATCTATCGAACCATAGTTAATTGAATGAAGAAATGTAACTATGACACTAACAAAAATTGTTACGAATAAGGAAGTTCCAGGAACTAATTTTGTCGGCATCTTAATAATATAAATCATTGCAGGTACTAAGATAAATGCACCACCGATCCCCATTATAGCTGCTATAAACCCAACAACTAATCCAATTATGATGGGTGTGAATATACTTTCATATAGTTTTGATTTTGGAAACCTCATTCTAAAAGGAAGTCCATGTATCCAATAATGAACATGTAATTTTTTTTTCTCTACAATGTTCTTTTTGGCTTTATCAATTTCACCCAAACTTTCCACTAACATCAGAGTCCCAATTATTGCAAGAATGTACATATAGGCTAAAGAAATTACCGTATCTATTTTACCGATATCTTTAAAATATGTGAAAGTAAAAATACCCACCATAGTTCCTATGGTTCCACCAATTACAATCATTAATCCCATTTTATAATCTAAAGTGTTTTTTAACCAATGAGTGGTGGATCCAGATACAGAAGTTGCCAAGATATTGTTGGCCTCGTTAGCAACTGCATAAGCTGGGGGAACACCCATGAATATTAAAAAAGGTGTCATTAAGAAACCACCTCCTACACCAAATAAACCAGAGAGAACTCCAACTATTGCGCTAATTAAAAGTATTTCGACAGGGTTAATAAATACTTGGGCTATAGGTAAAAAAACATCCATCTAAAAAAACTTTAAATATAACTTAATTAAAAGTTATAAAAGTTCCAAATAAGATCACACCCCAACAAGCTACAATCGCTGAAAAAATTCCAGTTTTAATTAATGTTGTTTTTTTTTCAGAAAGTATTTGAGGTATTTTTATATTTGGAAGGTGCATCTATATTTCTCATACACCCGGTAGATAAATTGTCAAACTATTATTGAAAAATTAATTCTTTTTTTAGTAGATAGTTGCACCAAAAACTTTAACTTCGCCATCCTCTACTCCAAGCACAAGTCTGCCTAGGAATTCACCTTGGATTTCTTTGTTTGTCTGCTTTATTAATACTGTTATATGATCACCTCTTCTTAGAGTGCCAAATGGCTCATATGTTTCATTTAAGTTTACAATTAGTTTGTTATTAGCCCATTGTTTACCTAATTCGACCTCATTAGCTCCGAAAAGCATTTGAGTGGAAAAATCTCTGGTAAAACCGCCATAATCTTTCAAATTGGAGGATCTGACTAAATTTTCCCAGAAGGGTTTACCAATCTTGAATATTTCCTCATCTGATTTGGATAATAGATCCATTGATTACTCTTTATAGTATTGGATTAAGAAGCTTTTTTCTTCTCTTTTTCATCAACAATATGATACACGGGGACCTTCTCAAGACTAAATTTACCAGTTTTAGGATCCCTTCTAGATACCGTCAAACAATGCCAGTTTTCATCATCTAACTTCATATGATCACCTCTATAATAATATCCTGGCCAACGAGTTTCTTCTCTAAATAATGTATGTTCAGTCACACACTGAGAAGTCAGCGCCCTATGCTTTAATTCCCAAGCTCTCATTAATTGATGATAATCTTCAGCTCCTACTTTTTCTAAATCTTCTTGAAGCCAGTCTAACAATTGCAGAGCTTTTTTTAATAAGTTTCCATTTGTCATATAGTTAGAGGTAATTCCTCCCACATATTCGTCCATAATTTTTTGAAGTCTTTGTAGACCTTGAATAGGTGAAATATAGCTCGGTGAAACTGTTCCCCCAGTTATTTCATTTTGAGCGACAGTATAAATGTCTAGAGGTTTATAAACAGCTTTTTTGAAGTCATCACATTGTTTGTCCGAAACTTTAATTCCGTCTGCTTTTTTGTCCTGTATGTATTTCACTGCTGCTTTGGCTGCTAGTCTCCCCTCAGTAAATGAGCCTGATGAAAATTTATGAGCGCTTCCACCAACAGTGTCGCCAGCTCCAAATAGGCCATCAATAGTTAACATTCGATTATAACCCCAAAAATATTCAGGTGGAGACAAATCTTCTGGTCCACTCACCCAAGCTCCAGAACACGTTGCGTGTGATCCCATCACATAAGGTTCCGAGGTTGTTAATTCAGGATTTGTATATTTTGGATCAATATTTTGCGAAGCCCAAACAACAGCTTGCCCAACTGTCATACCTAAAAAATTTTCCCATCCTACGGTCTCTAAATGTGGATCTTGGAAAGCCTCTTTAGTCACCATGTGGATTGGTCCACCTCCCGCAGCCACTTCTTGAATAAATGCGTGATTTCTTAAACATGTTGGAGTTGGATGGTGATCAATATACTCACCTACTAACTCTTTTGTTTGGTCGTACCATTTTTTTTCATAGTTTTCACCATTAGCATTTTGAGTATATGTTTTTAAATGTAAAAAGTATGCACCAACAGGTCCATAACCATCTTTAAATCTACATAAAACAATTCTGTTTTCCATTTGAGTCATCTTTGCACCAGCTGCTATGGGTAAAGCATATGCTGATCCATTACTCCACGGCGCGTACCAAGTTCTGCCCATACCCTCACCTACAGCTCTTGGTTTAAATATATGTGATGCTCCACCTGCAGAGACGATAACAGCTTTTGCTCTAAACACATGGAAGTCTCCAGTTCTCATATTAAAGCCAACTGCTCCACCAATTCTATTCTCTTGGGCTTCATCCATCAATAAATGAGTAACCATTATTCTATTATAAATTTTGTCGGCAGATTTTTTTGCTGCTTCAGCTACAATTGGTTTATAACTCTCACCATGAATCATGATCTGCCATTTTCCTTCTCTTAAGTATCTTCCTGTTTTTTCATTTTTCATCATTGGAAGACCCCACTCATCAAACATGTGAACAGTCGAGTCTACATGTCGAGCCATGTCATATCCTAAGTCTTCTCTGACCATTCCCATTAAATCATTTCGTGCATATCTTACATGGTCTTCAGGTTGATTTTCATCCCACTGCATACCCATGTAACAGTTGATGGCATATAATCCTTGAGCTACAGCTCCACTTCTATCGATGTTAGCTTTCTCAACACAAACAATCTTTAAATCTCTACCCCAATGACGAGCTTCGAAAGTTGCTCCCGTTCCAGCCATTCCACCACCAACAACCAATACATCACACTCTTCATAATGGGTCTTATGTTTGGCCATTAATAGTAAACTCCTTTTTTAAAAGACTCTTTTGGGACCGATGGTAATTCTTGATTAGTATTTAAACCCTCTGGCTCACTATATAACCTCTGTGAATTAATTTCTCCTTGATTGGGTGTGTCCCCTTCTGCGAGCTTAGGAATAAATTTTCCCCAAGGTTTAGTTGTTATAGGTGAGACGAAGTTTTTCTCTGTTCCGTTTCTAAATTTTATTTTCCAAGAGATAGTTCCTTTTTCTTCTTCTCTTCTAACTCTAACACTGTGACCCATTGGGGCAAAATCAGCATACCCTCTTACATCAATAGCATGATTAGGACATGCTTTAACACACGAATAACATTCCCAACAAAAGTTTGGTTCAATATTTTTTGCACGTCTGATATTTTCATCAATGTGCATGATATCTGAGGGGCAAATATCTACGCAATGACCACAGCCATCACATCTAGTCATGTATACAAAAGTTGACATAATTTTAATTATCCTTTCTATGTAACATATTAATAGTGTTTTGGCTCTTCTCTTTTTATACCCAAACCAAATTGTTCAGGCGCATCAGCTGGTGGGGGTAAATTATCTCTTGATCCATCAGCTTCAGCCAAATTTTTTTGAATAGCAGCTCCAGGTTTATAAAACATGTGTGCAAATTTTGACCAATACACACCACCAAATAGAATTAAATTAGCTGCAATAAATAGAACTAAAAATAAATAAGACAGACCAATTTGTCCATTGAATTGAGTGAACGACCAAGCCAACCCAAAAGTTGAACACGCAAGTAAAGCTAAGACAAACAAATCAGCTTTAATAATTCTATACCAAGGATGAGCTTCAGCAGAAACATCAACTCTTAAAAAAAACCAAAACCAATATCCTCCTAAGCATGTGAGTATTGCTCCAACATGCCAAAGCATTGACCAAGTTTGAGAACTAGGTTTATCAGCACCTGTGTAACAAAAAACTAAAATAGCCGAAGATACCCAAAATAAAATTGTACCATACATTCCTAGAACATGAGCAAGTCTCCTCTTTCCAAAACCAAGTTCTGAAGTTGTGCCAATATCCACTACTGTTGTTTTGGCAATAACAGAGACTCTTTCTCCTACACCTAGTTTTTTTGTTGCTGAAAGTTTTGCTTTTTTTGCATTATTAAAAAAATAGGTCAGATTTTTATGATGTATCATTTGAATGACTGTACCGATTACAATCAATAAAATCATAGCCACAATAAAAGATTGCATTGCCAACGGTGAAACTGACTCTGATAAAATTGAAAAAGGATTATTACTTAACATTTCCGCCTTTGTTAAATTTTTTGAATTATTTTAAATTTTATATATTGTGAATCAATAGTTCAACCACAAACTAAGGTCAATTTGTCTTTTTATACAAGATTAATTATTTCTTTTATAATGTTGTTTATTTGGAATAACTGATCTTACTCCACCCTGAGGATTATCAACATCTCCTTCTCTACGAGGAATTAAGTGAAAATGACAATGGAAAATTGATTGTCCAGATACTTTTCCAATATTTGTCCCTAAATTAAATCCTTTAACTGATTTATCTTTTTTAATTATTTCATTTTTAATTATTTTAATAAGATCATTACAGGCTAGCAATTCCTCGTTAGATAGATCAAAAAAGTCTATCGTATGTCTTTTAGGAATAATAAGACAATGGTGTTCTGTAACTGGATAAGAGTCATAGCTAGCATATGCAAGATTATTATCATGAGTGTATCCTGTTTTTTTAACATTACAAAATAAACAAGGTTCGTTTGGATCTTTCATTCTCTTAAAATCTATATGAATTACATTTATTTATAGCTGTATTATAATGTTTTGAAAGAAACCTAAACTTATCTAAATTTTTTCTTTTCCATTTAATCTCATTTATTGTTTTAACCGATGTAACACCTTTACCAGAACCCAATAATAAGATTTCATCATAACTATTTATCTCTTTGAGGAAAATATCTTTTTTGATTATCTTTTTAATTTTTGTTTTAAAAAATTTATAAGTATTACCCTCATAATATCCTTTTCTAGGGGTAAAAAATTTTTGATCTTTAACAAATAATAAATTTGAGGTTCCAGTTTCCAATAATCTTTTATTAGATACCAATCCAATATCTGATTGGGAATTATCCATTTTAGATAAATATGATAAAATCTTTTTGTATTTAAGGTTTTTATATTCAGGTTTTTCTCGTTTTAATTTTACTAATTTCAAATTAAAATTTAATTTTGGTTTAATTCTTTTTCTTAAAGATATTGAAATTATTTTTTTATTTAGGGCAATTCTTAATAGATGATTATATCTTTTCTTTTTGGACAAATTTTTTTTAATAATAGCTAAAATATCAGCTCGTAAAGATTTCTTAGTGATCTTATAATCTTCTAAGGATTTAATTAAATTATTTAAATGATTTTTAAAAAATAAAATTTTTCCTGGCCTACCAAAAATCCACATCGTCGTGAAAATTCCATGATCTCCCCATAGGTCATGAAATTCTATTTCCTCTAAATTTTTAAGCTGATAAGATTTTTTTAATAAGTATTTTGCCATTGATAGTTAAAAAAGATTCTGGATGAAATTGAAATCCATATATTTTCTCCTTTTGATTTTCAAACGCCATCGCGACTTTTGAATTTAAACATCTCATAGTTATCTCAAAATTATTAGATTTAAAAGGCTCTTGTAACTTTAAAGAATGATACCTTCCAACTTTAAATATTTTACCTTTTTGAAATAAAGATTTGTCATTAACTACTTTAATATTTGATTGAAAACCATGATATATCTTTTTCTGTTCAGTAATCCTTCCACCTTCACAAAAAAGAATATGTTGAAACCCTAGACAAATGCCAATCATCTTTTTCTTTCCCTTAAATCTTTTATAGATTTTAGAAGTTATCGGATAATCTTTTGGGCTACCTGGCCCCGGTGAAAAAACTATTGTTGAAGCTTGATGGATTTTTTTTTCACTAATCTCATTATAGTTATCACATTCAACTCTATCAAATAAAGCAAATTGGTGAACTACATTATGAGTAAATGAGTCGTTATGATCTATCACATATATCATTTGAATAAATCAATTAGTGCTTTGGCCTTTAAAAAATTTTCATTAAATTCATGGTTCGCATTACTATCAACCACGACACCTGAAGCGACTGATATCTCTGAGATATTTTTAAAATTTAAAATTGATCTAATAATAATATTAAATCTCATATCACCATTAAATTTTATATAACCAAAGCTACCCGTATAAATATTTCTATTTTCTTTTTCTTGATTATTTAAAAGATTAAGCGTGTTTATTTTAGGACAGCCAATAACTGAACCACCCGGCATCATTGCTTTGATAATATCCAAATTGTTGATATTTTTTCTTAATTTTCCTTTAATCAGGCTTACGTAATGAAATAGATCTTTATATTCCTCAACAATTTTTTGTTTTGATAGTTTTACAGTGCCGACCTTACAAATTCTTGATAGATCATTTCGTTCCATGTCTACAATCATATTATGTTCTTTTGTTTCTTTGATGTTTTTTCTGAAATAATTTAATGCTTTTGACTTATTAAGATTTTTTGTTTTTTTTACTGTTCCAGCAATTGGTTTTGTAGATATTTCTGACCTTTTTTTTGTTATCAAATTTTCGGGTGAACAACTAACTATTGAGTAGTTCTTGTCTTTAATCATAAAAGCTTCTGGAGCTAAATTTGTCTTAGATAACCTTGAAAAAAAATCTAACGGATCTATTTTAGATTTAGTTTTGTATTTGGTGCAAATTTTAATTTGATACGTTTCTCCACTTTTAATTTTTTTTTTAAATCTGTTAAATATTTTTGTATAGCTTTTTTTATTTATATTTATTCTAAAACGTCCAGACTCAAAATCTCTTTTAAAATGACTAAGGTTGTTACTTAATTTGATTTTTTTTTCTGGTTTATAAAAAATACCTTTTGGAAAATTAAAATCTTTTTGTCTAGGTAATTTTATATCAATTAAATTATTCAAAAGTTCGTAGCCAAAAAAACCAATATAAAGATCTGTATTTTTTATTTTTTTTTTATTTTTTTTCTTCAAAAAATTTTGAATATTTTTATTGTTTAAAACAATTTTTTTTGAAAAATTTGTGTAAAGATCAAATCCCGTTTGAGATTTATATATAATATAAGGTTTCCCCGATTGGTCTAGTTCTACTAATTGATTTGATCTGCTCAACTTATTCTGTTTTTAATCTTAAAACTGGTTCTTCCCTAATTGGTAAGTGGATTATTGCCGCGAATATGGATAAAGCAATTGCTAAATACCACGCGTAATCATATGACCCATATGTATCATGAAATAATCCACCCAAATAAGCCCCAAAAAAAGATCCAATTTGATGACTTAAGAAAACAATACCGTATAAAAGTCCCAAATATTTAGTACCAAATAAATGGGCTACTATTCCACTTGTAGCTGGAACTGTTGAGAGCCATAAGAAACCAAAACTTGCTCCAAATAAGAATGCATTAATATTACTTGCAGGAAGGAATATAAACAATGCAATCGAAATACCCCTTAAAAAATAGATCGCACTCAGTATAATTTTTTTACTCATCTTGGCTGAAAGATAACCACTTAATAATGAACCAAAAATATTAAAAACTCCGATTAAGGATAATATTGCTGCAGCTGTCCAGTCCTCTAATCCTCTATCAACTACATACTTTGGAACATGAGTTCCAACTAAAGTTATGTGAAAGCCACAAACAAAAAATCCTGAAACAAGTAATATATAACTCTTGGTTTTAAATGCTTCTGAAAGAGCTTCTTTAAATGATTGGTCGGAGGTTTTTTCAACTTTTTCTGTGTCTGACGGAGATCTTACAAAATATGCCGCAACTAATCCTGATAATAAAAATAAACTGAATATATATAATGTATAATTCCATCCAAACTCATTTAATGAATAATTTGTAAAAATTGGTGAAAGAAAATAACCAAATGACCCTAATGCAGTTACAAAACTCATAGCAATTGTTCTTGTTGATAATGGAAAATGTTTTCCAACAATTGACATTGGAATACTGATCGCTGTACCACCAAGTCCGATTCCAATTAATAAACCCATATGAATTTGAAAAAATATTCCAGTGTTAGGTCCCGTGTATAAAAAATAAATACCTAATGTATAAAAAATAAATGCTGTAATTATAGCTATATGTCCACCATATTTATCTGCAATTGCCCCAAAAATAGGACCTGTGATACCCCACATAAGCATTTGCATTCCTATGGCAAAACCAAACGCGGTATTACTGATTTTTAAAGTTTCGTTAAAATCCATAAAAAATAGTCCGAAAGTTTGTCTTACTCCTAAAGAAATTAAAACAACGAAACACGCAGCTATTAAGGTTATAATTGCAGTTTTAGATTGAAAAAATTTTTCAGAAATCATCTTAAATATCTTAGCGCTTGTTTAATATCCTGAATTAAGTCTATAGGGTCTTCTAGTCCTATATGCAATCGGACTAAATGTTCATCTTTTGACAAATTCATATATTTTCTTTTTCCTGTTTCTCTAAATTCTTGATGTAATACCAAACTTTCAAATCCACCCCAGCTATATCCATAGCCAAATAATTTAAGCGAATTTACAAATTTTTTGACTGATTTGGCACTACTTGATTTTATTTTTAAACCCATTAAACCAGAGGCACCTGAGTAATATTTTTTCCACATTCTATAATTTTGTGAATTTTTCTTAAATGGATAGAGTAATTGAATTTTTTTATTTTTTGATAAAAAAGCTGCTATTTTTTTTGCATTCTCACTGTGTCTATCTAATCTCACATCAAGAGTTCTCAAACCTCTTGTAATTAAATAAGCATCATCTGGACCAAGTCTTAAACCTGTGATTTTTTCTGCTGCTTTTACTTTATTAAAAACTTTTTTGTTTACTGCTAAACTACCTCCCATCACGTCAGAGTGACCAGAATAATATTTGGTTGCTGAAACAATTGACATATCAAAACCTAATTTCATTGGTTTTAAGTAATATGGAGTTCCCCAAGTGTTGTCGATCGCCGTAAATATTCTATGTTTTTTTGCGATTGAAATGATTTTACCCAAGTCTTGAAAATCAAAAGTATTACTTCCTGGATTTTCTACAAAAATTAATTTTGTTTTTTTCGTTATATTATTCTTTAATGTTTTCAAATCATGAGGATTATAAAAAACAGTCCTTACATTAAATTCTTTTAAATAGTTTTCTGTAAGAATTCTTGTTGGACTATAAACAGGGTCTGCAACTAACATTTCATCTCCAGGTCTAACAACACTAAATATAGCCAAAAAAACTGAACCAAAACCTGTGGGAGTTGTGAAAACGTGATAACTATCTTCAAGCTTAGTCAATATTCTCTGTAATATATAAGTTGTTGATGTTCCTTGTCTTCCATAATCAAAGTGACCCCCTGTAGGTTTTTTTTGGGCTTTAACTTGTGTCTTTCTTATGTGTTGCATTGACTTAAAGATAATTGTTGAAGCTCTTACCACTGGAGGGTTTACTGATTGATTATGAAAATCTTTTGCTGTGTGCTTTAAGAATGTTTTAAAAGATTTAACCATAAAAAATTTGATATGATAAGTTGACAATGCTATATCCATATGAAAAATTCAATAAATTAATGAAAAGGATTTAATGAGTTACCCAAAGAAACATAGAGGCAGAAGAAAAATGGGTTCTAAAAAGAGAAGAGCTCGAAAAAAGAACAAGAAAAAATAACCTATTCTTTTATCCAACCACCTCCTAAAACTTTATAACCTTGAGAGTCTTTGTTGTAAAAAACACAAGCTTGGCCTGGAGATATACCATCCTCAGGTATATCTAGCTCCACATTTGCGCTATTATTCTTTGCTAATTTAACTTTAGCGCCTAACAGTTTGCCTGTAGATCGGACTTTTACATAAATATTTTTTTCAAATTCTTGTTGTTCAGATAATAAATTAACATCTTTTAATAAAATTTCTTTTTTTCCTAAAAACTCTTTTGTACCTACAATGATCTCATTTTTATCAGAATTTATCTTAACAACATAGAGTGGTTCATCATTTGAAATCTTAATACCTTTTCTTTGACCTATAGTAAAATTTATTATTCCATCATGAACACCAATAACTTTTCCTTGTAAATTTTTAATGTTACCTTTTTTGAAAGAGTCTGGTCTAAATTTTTGAATGACAGATGTATAGTCACCATTAGGAACAAAACAGATGTCTTGACTATCAGGTTTATCTGCAACATTTAAATTTAACTCTTGTGCTATTTCTCTAGTTTCGCTCTTGTGCAAGACTCCCAAGGGGAATCTTAAATAGTCCAATTGATCTCTTGTGGTATTAAATAAAAAATAACTTTGATCTCGATTTTCATCAATTGCTCTATACATGTTTGTAGTGTTATTTGCAGTTACACTTTTTACATAATGACCTGTAACTAAAGCATCAGCGTTTAATTCCTTTGAAAATTCAAATAAATCTTTGAATTTTACCGTTTGATTACATTGCACACACGGTATTGGTGTTTCACCTTTCAAATAGCTATCTATAAAATTATCAACAACACCTTGCTTGAATTTATTTTGGTAATATAAAACTTTATGTTCTATATTTAGTTTATTCGCTACTCTCTTGGCGTCCATAATATCTTGACCCGAGCAACATTGTTTGGATTTTGCTATTTCTTTACTGTCATCATAAAGTTTTAAAGTAATACCGATAACATTATAACCATCCTTTTTCATCATGCCTGCGACTGTTGAGGAGTCTACTCCACCTGACATAGCAACAACGACTGTGGTATCCGATGGTTTTTTATTTAAGCCAATAGAGTTTAATTCTTTATTCATTTGTTGGTATTTATACTCATTTTTACTATAAATAAAATAGTATGATTTTAGATTTTGAGCCTGGAGATAAAGTAAAAAATCCAACAAATAAAGAATGGGGTGTTGGTCAAGTTCAATCAATTATTGATGACAAAGTTACAGTTAATTTTGAAAATGTAGGAAAAAAAGTGATCAATATAAAAAATATAGTGTTAATAAAAATATATGAATAATGAAAATATAAAAAAAATTGTTGAGGATTTAATTGCCACTTTTTTATATGCTGGTCAAATTGCTTTGGATTTGAGAGATAAAGGTCTTAAGAAAAAAATGAAATCTGATAATACGCCTGTTAGCAATGGAGATATAGAGGTTAATAAAATTTTGACCACAAAAATAAAGACACTTACGCCTGAATTGCCAATCGTTTCTGAAGAAAGTTCTGAAAATAAAGATAAAAAAAATCTTAATAATTTTTGGTTAATTGATCCTATTGATGGCACTTATGATTATATAAATAATTTAGAGGAATTTACACTTAATGCAGGACTTATTTTAAATAATCAACCAGCTGGTGGTTTAATTTTTGCTCCAGCAAAAAAAAGAATGTTTTATTCATATGGATTAGATAATGCTTATGAAGTTTTAGGTGAGAATAAGGTTAAACTAGAATGTTCAAAAAATTTTAACAAAAATTTTATAAAATTTGTTTCTTACTCAAACAATATTAAGCCTGAAATCGAAAGTATTCATAGAAAATTAAATGTTAAAGAATTTGTTAAAATGAAAAGTTCTTTAAAATTTTGTGTTATAGCGGCTGGCGAAT
Source organism: uncultured Pelagibacteraceae bacterium (assembly GCA_902540785.1). Taxonomy (GTDB): domain Bacteria; phylum Pseudomonadota; class Alphaproteobacteria; order Pelagibacterales; family Pelagibacteraceae; genus Pelagibacter. Next base: position 7,956 of record CACBOA010000007.1, on the reverse strand, counting down.
ACGATGGTTATGTAGCAGAACCAAGAGCGCGTGAATGGGATATAGCTGCTGGTCATGCTATTTTAGAACATGCAGGTGGTATTGTGACTGATTTCGATAATCAAAAAATTAAGTATGGTAAGAAAGATTTCAAAAATCCTAGCTTAATTTTAAAAAGAAATAATATTTAAATGGATGAACAACTAAGAATAATATTGATTATAATTGTCTCTGTATCAATTTTTGGTCTTTTAGTATTTGTCTTAGTAAAAAATTATATCAGGAATAAAATTAATAATTTAGTTAAAGAGGAAAAAAAAAATAAATTAGAGTAATCTAACTATTTTTATATAATCATCTTTTTGTAAATCCATCACTTTCTTTGAAGTTTCAAAATCAAATCCATTTCTTGCTAGCAAAGATATATCTTTTTTATAAAATAAAGGACGATTATCCTCAGTTCTAGCTGGGCCTATTCTTTTCTTTTTACAAATTTTAATTGCTGAAAAAAAATCTTGATCTGAATTATTCTCATTAATTTTATTAACAGTATCCTTGATGAATTGATCTTTCACTCCTTTTCCAATTAAATAATTTCTAATTTTATTTATTGAGCTTCCCCTCCGGATCATACTTTTAGCCTTACTTTCTGAATAGAATTTGTCATTTATAAATTTACTCTTCTCTAAATCAGAAAGAACAACGTCAATTAAATTGGTGACATCTTGTTTTTTTATATTTGGTACTGATAATTTTAAATATTTTTTCAATAAATATGTCCGTAATTGTTGTTTTGATGGTGCATACTTATCAACATAAGCTAGCGCAAAATTTCTTATTTCATCTACAGTTGCCTGTAATGTTTTTCGTTTATTTCTTATAGGAATCATCGTTAGATTTAATATAATATAATTTTAAATGATCGAACAAATTTATGCATATTTTACAATTGAAATTCTCTATTTTTGGGTAAATTTAGGTGTATTACCATTCTGGCTAATATTAATTTTTTTTCCTTCATCGAATATAAATAAATTTTTTGTAACTTCTATCTTGCCAATCTTATTGCTTAGTGGAGCATATATATTTGCATTATATAAATCTTATTTAAATACATATGATTTTATAAGTAACTTTGAGCTTTACTTGAGTATATCAAATTTATCCAATTTATTTTCAAATAATTTATTTCTAACTTTATTTTGGATACATTTTGTGTCTATAAATTTATTTGTTGGGGGATGGATGGTGAGAGACTCTCAAAAGTTGTTAATAAACAAAATTCTTGTGGCTTTTCCTTTGATAATAACTTACTTGATTGGTCCTCTTGGAATATTGATATATTGGTTGATAAGAATATTTTATGCCAAAAGTATAAATTTATATGAATAGATTAATTGATTTTTATTTTGATTTTATCAGCCCTTATTCATATTTAGCACATAGAAAAATTATTAATTTAAATCAAAGAAAAAATTTTAATTATAAGGGTATTTTATTAGGAGGTTTGCATAATCTTGGCAATATTACTGCTCCAGCTTTCAATGAGAGAAAAATGAAAAATATGAAGAATGATTGTAATTTAATAGCAGAAAAAAATAAGATACCATTTAAATGGAATGAGAAATTTCCAATTAATTCCTTATATCTTATGAGAGGATTCCTTTTTATTGGTAAAGATAAAAAAGATAAATTTTTTGATACTTGTTTTGATGCTTATTGGAAGGATAATATTGATATATCAAAAGATGAAAATGTTGAAAAAATTCTGTCTGATTGTAACGTTGATAAAAGTTTATTTGCTAACAGTATAGAAGATAAAAAAATTAAAGATGAGTTAAAAAATTTGACAAATCTAGCATTCAAAAAAAATGTATTTGGTGCTCCAACTTTTATTGTTAATGACAAACTTTTTTGGGGACAGGATAGACTCGAATACGCTCTTGATGAGTTCAAATCTTAAGTAATTTTGAATTTACTTTTTTTTAAAGCGCCAAAACCTCCATCAATATGGGAGACTTTTTCGAAGCCCATATCTTTTAAAGTTTTTGTAGCCAATGCAGATCTCAAACCGCCAGCACAAAAAAGAACCATCTCTTTATTGATATCAATTTTTCCCTCTTTAAAGTAAGGACTTTGAGGATCAAGCCAGAATTCAAGCATTCCTCTTGGTATGTGAAAAGAGCTATCAATCCTCCCTTCTTTCTCGAGCTCTCTAATATCTCTTATGTCAATTAAGTTACACTGATTTTTTTTCGTTAACTCTAAAGCATCATCAGGTGAAATAGTTTTTATCTCTGCTAATGCTTCAGAGACTAAAGTTTGAGATGTTTTTATGTTCATAAGTATTATTATAATATCTTTTTTATGATACATAAATAAAATTAGAGATCTTTATTAAGAAAAAATTTATTTAATTACAAGAAAGAGTAGAAAAATTTGAAAATTAATTATAAAAATCTTATTTTAAGCGCAGCAATTGGGTATCAGTGGTCTGAATTAAAAATATTTGTAAAAAGTCTTAGAAAAATATCAAAAGATAGAGTCATTTTAATTGTTGATAAAAATATAAATGAAATCACCAAAAAGAAATTTAATCATTATGACATTGAATATATTGCAAATTCAAAAAAAAATAATTACGGTATTGCTCAAGAAAGATATGAGATTTATCAATCTATTCTGGAAAAACTTAAGCATAAGCCAAAAAAAGTACTACTAACAGATTCTAGAGATGTTGTTTTTCAATCTAATATTTTCAATCATAACTTTAAAAAACCATTAAATTTTTTTCTTGAAAAAGAAAAAATCTTAAATGATACAAGAAATATTAGATGGCTTAAAAGAACTGTTGGAACAAAAGAATTCGAAAAGATTAAAGATAAAAATATCTGTTGCTCAGGAACTACACTAGGTAATTATGATGAAATAATTAAGTATACCAATCTAATGAAAAAAAATTTAATTCTATTTCCATATAAAAGGCCACTTCGTCATATAATTACATTCAAAAAAAAAGACACAGGTTATGATCAAGGTATACACAACTACTTAATTCACAATAATTTCTTTAAAGAGAAAGAATGTCATAAAAATGAATATTCTAAAATTTGTACCACTGCTTATATGAGAAAATTTTCTTTCAACAAAAATAAACAATTGATAAATAATAAAGGTGAAATTTACTGTATAATTCACCAGTACGATCGTTGTTTTAAAAAAGACGGGTCTGCAGTATTTAATTTTGAAAGAATTTATGGCTAAAATTTGCATTGTCTATACACATCATAAACTTGGAGATTTGATATGGCAACTGCCATATATCAAAGCAATTAGTTTACATCACAATGAAAAAGTCGATTTAATTTTAAGAAAAAAAACACAAGCTAAAAAAATTTTAAGAGATATGTCCCACATCAATACCATTTATTATAATGATTTTAGAAAAGGTCTGAGTTACTGGTTGGATGTAGTTAAATTATTAAAAATTTACTACAAAGGTAAATATGATTATGTTTATATTTTAGACAAAGTAAATAAACCTGCTATTGCAGCTAAACTTGCTGGTATTAAAAATATTATTGGACCAGGAATTGGGAATCAAAAAAAATGGCTTAGTGTGGATAATTTCCTCTCTGATAAGGATTGGAAAATGAATTACTCCGAACAATCTCAAAAGCTCTTAAAAATAAATTCAATTGATTTAAAAGATAAGTTTCCAAAACTTGAGGTTGATATCGAAAGATTTAAAGAAGGTAATGAGGATCTATTAATAAAAGGAAAAAAAATTGCTTTTGGAGTTGACTCTTTTGAAGATTTTAAAATGTGGTATGAAGAAAATTTTATAGAATTAGCTAATTATTTATATAAAAAGAAATTATTTGATTTTATTTATTTAATTTGTGGTCCTGAAAAATCACACATTGCAAAAAAAATTATTGATAATTCTCAAAAATCTTATTTTATAGATTGTTCAAATAAAGATCTTAATGGAGTTATTTTAGCAATCAAAAACTCTGATTTTTTTGTTGGTAATAACTCAGGTCCATTAAATTTAGCTGCAGCTTTAGGAGTAAAAACCTTTGGGCTTATTGCGACTGACCCTGTAAGTGAATTAAAATATAGCAAGATTAAACCTATAACCCCTGAAAATTATATTGATAATATTTGGATTAGAGACAGGAAGGGTATGAAAGAATTAAAACCCTTAAAAGTTTTTGAAGAAATTATAAAAGATATATAAAAAAGCCCCCGAGGGAGGGGGCTTTTAATTTAACTAACTAGAGAGAAAAGTTTTAAAGGAACTCTCCGATGAGTAATTTGTTACAGAGAGCGAAGAGTTCCTTAATATTGCAAGCAATTAGTCTCTAATTGAGTATGCTATAACTCCAGTCTCTGATACATCAGTTCCTTTTGTTTCAGCTTCTTTACTCAATCTGATACCCATTGTAGCTTTCATCAATGACCAGACTATAAACGCAGCAACAAATACAAATGCATTTATTGAAATTACACCTAGTAACTGAGTACCAAAATTTGCACCCGAGTTTGTAGCAGGAACTATTAAAGTTCCCCAGATACCTGCAAACAAGTGAGCAGGTACTGCTCCGACTACGTCATCGATTTTTAAAGCAAACAACATTTTAGTACCATAAACAACTATTATACCTCCAACTGCACCAATTAAAATTGAAGCAAACGGTGAGGGCATTAATGGTTCTGCAGTAATAGCAACAAGGCCACCAATACATCCATTAAGCATTTGCACTACGTCTGTTTTACCAGATAATCTAGTGACAGCTGCAGCGGCCATTACACCACCTGCACCAGCTAATAGAGTGTTTATAAATATTTTTGACACAGCAATTGCATCAGGAGCAGTTCCAATTGCTAATTGTGAACCACCATTAAATCCAAACCAACCTAACCATAGGATGAATACACCCAATGTAACTAATGGAATTGATGATGCTGCAAAAGGTTTAAGTGGTGCCGGCGCTCCAGATTTAGTAAATCTACCTAATCTAGGCCCAATAAGTATCGCACCAGCTAAAGCAGCTGCTCCACCAGTTGAGTGAACTAATGTTGAACCAGCAAAGTCTGAGAAACCAGCTTTAGCTAACCAGCCGCCTCCCCACTGCCAACCCATTACAATTGGATAAATAACACCAGCTAAAATTGCTGCAAATAAAAAGAATGGCCATAATTTAATTCTTTCAGCCATTGTTCCAGAAACAATTGAAACTGTTGTTACACAAAATACCATTTGGAAATACCAATCTGATCCATCTGCATAACCAGTATCGATTTTACTACCGTCTTTCCACGGAATGAATTTTCCAATGTATCCTCCTTCTGGGATACCATAAGCTAGGTTATATCCAACCAACCAGAACATTATTGCTCCAATGGATACTAAACCTATATTTTTTGCACAGATTACAGATACACTTTTCGATGTAACCATACCTGACTCTAACATTGCAAATCCACAAGCCATAAAAAAGACCAGGAATCCACACATTAAAAATAGTAGAGTATTAAAAATAAACCCTACTTCTGCAGAAACAGTTGATTCTGCATATCCTGCACTACTCATGTTTAATAAAAAAATTAAACTAACAAGTGGCACACTTATTTTCTTTAATAATTTAGTCATTAAGACCTCCCTGTTGAGGGTATTCTTATATTTTTAAAAATGCGAAAAACTAACGTTGATTATGAGAATTTGATATGCAGAATTTGCATATAGTAACAGCCTTAACACAATAATGCATTAAGGCTGTAAAGTCTTTTATTTATTGAAAACTTCTTTTAAAGCTTTTGCAGGTAAGAATTTGACCTTTTGTGATGCAGCAATTTGAATTTGCTCACCAGTTCTTGGGTTTCTTCCAACTCTTGCTTTTCTCTTAGCTACTTTATATGTGCCAAATCCAGCTATTTTCACTGAATCATCAGCTTTTAAAGCGTCCAAAATAGTGTTGGTTATCGTGTCAAAAGTTCTCTCAGCATCAGCTTTACTTAAGTTTAAAGCCCCTGAAAGCTTGACAACTAATTGTTTTTTATTCATTTTAGCTCCGGTTTATTAGGTTATTTACTATCTTTATCAAAAGTGTTGATAAATCAAGACTTTTTTTAGTGTTTATAAAATACTTATGCACAATATCTAGTATAGTAAAAAAAATGTTGATTTTATTAGCTTTTTGAACTTTCACATAAAGCTTATTGAAATACGCCAAGATCTTTTAAGTCATTAAATGTTGTAAAAAACATCAACGTTAAAAGTAAAAACATACCGATTCGGAAAAAACCTTCCTGAGTTTTTTGTGATAAAGGTCTACCTAAAATCTTCTCAAAAGTATAAAACATTAGATGACCCCCATCTAACATAGGTATCGGAAACAGGTTTATTAAGCCTAGACTAATAGAAATGTATGCCATCATACTGACAAATGCTAGAAACCCAAATTCAGCAACTTGACCCGATATTTTTGCAATTCTTATAGGTCCTCCTAATTGTGATGTGTCGGCTTTACCAATTATCATGCTACCTATATATTTTAATGATGCAGTGCTTACATAGATAACTTCATTGGCTGCATAGTATAGAGCTTTAACAGGCCCTAACTTTACATGATTAATTTCATTGTTGTATGCACCTAATTTAATTCCAACCATTCTTTTTTGTATTTTGTTTCCAAGATTATCCTCTCCAAGAACAGTGTTTGGCTTTACTTTTAATAAAATTTCGTCAGAAAATCTTTTGACCTTAAAATCAATAATATCAGCTGAAGACATTGTAATATATTTAGACACATCCATAATACTTTGAACCTCATTACCATCAATTTCTAAAATTATATCGTCTTGTTTAAGTCCGCCAATCATTGCGGGGCTATCTTTTTGTACTTCATAAATAACAGCAGGGGTAAAATCTTTACCGATAAAAGTATAGATTGAAAAAAAGATAACTAAAGCTAAAATAAAATTAGCCAATGGTCCTCCAAAAACTATCAATACTCTTTGATACAAAGGTTTTAAAACAAACAGCTTTTCTCTATCGACATCATTATATTGCTTAATCAATTTTTCTTGGTCGGCTTGAGAAAATACATTTCGATCTCCAAAAAATTTCACATAACCTCCAAGTGGTATCCAACATAATTTCCAACGGGTACCAGATTTATCGTTCCAGCCAAATATTTCTTTACCAAATCCAATTGAAAAATCTGTAACACCTACACCATACTTTTTTGCAAAATAATAATGTCCATATTCATGAATGAAAACAACAATCATTATAAGTATAAGAAATGGGATCAAATAACTTAGGATAAATGAAATCATTTTTTACTTACAATATATTCAAAATTTTGAGTAGTCTCATTAATCTGTAACAATTTAGCACCATTCCTTAAATGAAACTTTGTTGCCATATCGGTTAGCGGAGACAAAGTCACCAGTCTGTTTAAATGATTTGATTTTTTAATTTTTTTAAAAACCTCTTTTACAATTAATTTTCCACCACCTCTTTTTTTTGACCAAACAGTATATGCAATAGCAATTTGCCCAACATTTTGGCCCCTTTGGGTGCTTTGTAAGAAAGCATCATGGCTAAATTTATCCAGTTGCGTAACATCTTTGGGTACTTTGTTTGTAAATGCAAAACACATTACTGCATGAATTTCATTTTTATATCTAACTCCATATATTTTTCTTCCATAACTTGTTCTAAAGGAATTGTCTAATTCTGGTCTTACTGGGTCCTCATTGGTATTACATTCTTTTAATTCAACTAATTCTGCTCCTTTAATCCAGTCAAAAAAGGTATTTAAATTTTTGCTTAAGAGTTGTTTGTTTTTTCTTATTCGAGCTTTAATTCGAGGTTTAAATTTTTTATTACTTTTAGATAGACTGGTTTTTAAATACTTTGAAGCCAATTTATCCCTTACATTTTTAAACATTTCTCTCATGATC
>CACBOA010000006.1 GCA_902540785.1 uncultured Pelagibacteraceae bacterium | reverse complement strand
TCTATTGAGTATTCTCCTTATGAGTCCGGTTTAGATAGATTTGTTCATCCAAATAAAGGAAATTTTATCGGCCTAGAAGCTTTGAACAAATGGAGAGAAAAGGGTTTTGATAACAAATTGGTTACACTTGAAGTTCACAATACAACGGACTCTGACGTATTAGGAAATAATCCAATTTACAAAGATGACAAAGTTGTAGGAAGGGCAACTGGGGGTGAATACGGATTTAGAATTGATAAATCAATAGCTTTAGCAATGGTAAAACCAGATCTAGCTAATGTTGGAGAGAAACTAAAAGTTGATATTCTTGGAAAGATGTATGAGGCTACAATTCTTGATGAAAGTCCTTATGATTCTGAAAATAAATTGTTGAGAGCTTAATGAAAATTTTAGTAGCAGTAAAAAGAGTGATTGATTACAACGTTCAAATCAGAGTGAAAGAAGATAACTCGGGTGTAGTAACTGACAATGTTAAAATGTCTACTAATCCACCAGATGATAATGCAATTGAAGAAGCGGTAAAGATTAAAGAAGCTGGTAAAGCCACAGAAGTAGTGGCAGTAAGTATTGGTGAAGAGAAAGCACAAGAAACAGTTCGTAAAGCATTAGCGGTTGGAGCTGATAGAGGAATACTCGTTAAAACAGAAGGTGTTGTTGAACCTCTTTCTGTTTCAAAATTATTACAAAAAATTGTAGAAAAAGAAAAACCAGATTTAGTCTTTATGGGTAAACAGGCAATCGATGATGATTGTAATCAGACAGGTCAAATGTTAAGTGCGCTTCTTAATTGGCCTCAAGCTACCTTTGCATCTAAAATTGAGATCAAAGATGGGAAGTTAGAGGTTACAAGAGAAATAGATGAAGGTTTAGAGACAATAGAAATAAATGTTCCAGCAATAGTGACATGTGATCTAAGATTAAATGAACCAAGGTATGCTTCGCTACCAAATATAATGAAAGCTAAAAAAAAACCTATTGAACAATTAAATGCGTCAGATTTAGGAGTAGATATAAGCCCAAGAATCGAACAAATTAAAGTTGAAGAGCCACCTAAAAGAAAAGCTGGTATAAAAGTATCAAGTGTATCAGAGCTGGTTCAGAAATTAAAAAATGAGGCTAAGGTAATTTAAATGTCAGTTTTATTAATTGCAGAACATAACAATAAAGAATTGAGGCCATTTACACTTAATGCAGCAACTGCAGCATCACATATAGATAAAGATGTTCATGCTGTAATAATTGGACATAATTGTGAAGAAGCCGCTAAAGCATTATCAAAATTAGAATTTGTTAAGAAAGTTATTCAAGTCGAAGCAGCTTACTACGAGAATTTTGTTGCTGAAAATTTTGCACCAGTAATTGTAAAATTAGCAGATAACTATTCACATATAATAAGTTCAGCAAACACTTTTGGTAAAAATTTAATGCCTAGAATAGCTGCTGCTCTAGATACTTCTCAAATCAGTGATATAACTAAAGTTATTGCTCCCGACACCTTTTTGCGTCCAATTTATGCAGGAAATGCTTTTGCAACAGTAAAAAGTAAAGATGCAAAAAAATGTGTAACAATAAGACCTACATCTTTTGATGCATGTGAAAGTACTGGTGGATCAGCATCAATAGAAAAAGCTGAAGCAAGTGAGGAATTTTCAAAAACAAAGTTTGTCAGAAGAGAAGAAGTAAAATCGGATAGACCAGAACTTGGTACTGCTAGAGTTGTTGTATCAGGTGGAAGAGGAATGCAGAGTGGAGATAATTTTAAACTTATTACTTCTTTAGCTGATAAATTAAATGCAGCAATAGGAGCATCTAGAGCAGCAGTTGATGCTGGATATATAAGTAACGATCACCAAGTTGGTCAAACAGGTAAAGTTGTTGTCCCAGATTTATATATTGCTGTTGGTATCTCAGGCGCTATTCAGCATTTAGCAGGAATGAAAGAAAGTAAAGTAATAGTGGCAATAAACAAAGACGGAGAAGCACCAATTTTTAGTGTTGCGGACTATGGTCTTGAAGCCGATCTTTTTGAAGCAGTTCCTCAATTCTTAGAGGAATTGAATAAATTAAACACTATACAAAAATAATATAATCTGTAAAAAATTAAATTATGTCCAGAGAGACAATGGAATATGATGTAGTGATTGTAGGTGGCGGTCCATCAGGCCTAGCTACAGCTATAAAGTTAAAACAATTAAACTCAGAATTAAATATTTGCTTGTTAGAAAAAGCATCAGAAATTGGTGCCCATATTTTAAGTGGAAATGTATTTGAAACAAGAGCTTTAGATGAATTGATTCCTAACTGGAGAGAATTAAATTCACCCATTAAAACTAAAGTTACTAAAGAAAAATTTTTATTTTTAGGTAAAAACAAATCATTAAGTTGGCCAACATGGTTATTACCAGCAGTTCAAAAAAATCACAAAAATTATATTATTAGTCTTGCAAACTTATGTAGATGGCTTGCAGAACAAGCAGAAACCCTTGGCGTTGAAATTTTTCCCGGATTTCCAGCAAGCGAAATTTTATTTAATGAAGATGGTTCTGTAAAAGGTGTAGCAACTCAAGATATGGGTATTGATAAAGAAGGAAACAAAAAAGATAGTTTTGAGCCTGGTATAGATTTATTGGGAAAGGTTACTGTTTTTGCAGAAGGTTGCAGAGGTCATTTAGGAAAACAATTAATTAAAAGATTTGAACTTGATAAAGATAAAGACCCACAACAATATGGAATAGGGTTTAAAGAGATATGGGAAGTGGATGAAAAAAATCATCAAGAAGGTTTAGTAATGCATACCGCTGGATGGCCATTAGATAATAGTACTTACGGAGGAAGTTTTATCTATCACGCAGAAAAAAAACAAATATTTTTAGGTTATGTAATTGGTTTAGATTATCAAAATCCACACTTATCTCCATTTGATGAATTTCAAAGATTCAAAACACATCCTGCGATAAGAAAAATAATTGAGGGTGGAAAAAGAATTTCTTATGGTGCTAGAGCTTTGATAGAAGGTGGTTTCCAAAGTTTGCCAAAAATGTTCATGCCTGGTGCATTGTTGATTGGGTGTGATGCAGGTACTTTGAATATGCCTAAGATAAAAGGATCGCATACTGCAATGAAAAGTGGAATAATTGCAGCAGAAGCAATTAATGATCATTTGAAAGATAATAAAGAGCTATCAATTTTTGAGGAAAAATTAAAAAAAAGTTGGTTATACAAAGAACTTTATGAAGCAAGAAATGTTAAGCCAAGTTTTAGTTGGGGCTTAATTTTGGGAATTATTTTTACTGGAATTGATCAAATTTTGTTTAGGGGTAAATTGCCATTTACACTAAAACACAAACATGCTGACCATCAAACATTAAAACCAGCAAATAAAATGCCTAAAATTGATTATCCTAAGCCAGATAACGTTATTACTTTTGATAAAACGAGTTCAGTTTATCTAACTGGCACAAACCATGTAGACAATCAACCTGTTCATTTAAAACTTAAAGATCCATCATTACCAATTAACTATACATTAAATGAGTACGATGAACCCGCGCAAAGGTATTGTCCAGCAGGGGTATATGAAGTTCAAAAGGAGAATGGATCCAACAGATTTGTTATTAATTCTCAAAATTGTATTCATTGTAAAACTTGTGACATAAAAGAACCCTCTCAAAATATCACTTGGGTAACACCTGAAGGTGGAGGCGGCCCTAAATACGGGAATATGTAATTAAGACAAATCTATTGCAAATTTTTTTAAAGTTTCGATAGGTAAAATTTTTAGAGTATTCTCATGTGTGCTTTTTAAATAAATTGGACAACCTTTACCAGCTTCGACAGCTCTAGCATACCAGGTGGCACATACACACCATCCATCTCCATCCTTTAAACCAGGAAAACCGTATTCGGGATGTGGCGTAATTAAATCGTTACCAGCTTCTTTACACCATTCTAAAAATTCGGTTGTTACTTTTGCACAAACAGTGTGTAAACCTCTATCATTCTCATCAGTATTACAACAGCCATCTCTATACCATCCAGTAAGTGGATCCATTGAACAACTTTCTAAATTTTCACCCAAAACATTTTTTTGCATCGATTTATCCAAATATATTAAAAATTTTACTATCTATAAGTCCATTAAATGAAATTGAACGCCTCTCTTCCTTTGTTCCTTTAAAAGGATAAACCGTATGCATCAAATAATGGGGGAAAAAATAAAAATCTCCTACTTTTGGTTTTATTGGATATCTACATTGAGATAAAAACATTCTATTACCATGAATTAATTCTAAGTTTCCACCCCTATAGTCTGGTTTATTTTCTTGATAGGGCTTACCAAAAGTTTCAGGTAACTTTAAAAATCCTGCACCAGATATATGACCTGAATGCCAATGTATCGGATTATATTCATTTTCAAATTGTCTTACTACCCAGGATTCAATTAGTCTAAATTCTGAAATTTTATTTCCAGTATCTTTATAAATCCATTGCGCAACAGTATCCCCTAAAAATTTTAACCATCCACTTTCTTGTACAGTTTTTTTATCTAATTTAAATTCTTGTTTTACATCTCCTACAAGACCTTTACCAACGTCTAGTTTTTTTGATTCCTCTTCATTATTAATTGTATCATCAATAAATTTGTTTAGTTTATTTAACAGTTCTTCTGGTATCTTAGCTTTAAATATGGAGGGACCAAAAGCTTTAATTAAACCATAATTATTTTCCATAGTTTAAATTTTTGTAGGGTTGGGTTGATCTTTGTATACTTCTTCTGGATCAAATTTTTTTTCTTTTTCTAAAAATTTCATTTTCACCTCTCTGCCGTTATGAATTACTCCTAGAGGTATGGATCTATAAAAACAAGATCTATATCCAACATGACAACTTGCTCCCTCACCAATATCAACAGTTAACCAAATAGAGTCTTGATCATCATCAATTCGAATTTCTTTTACTTTTTGAACAAATCCACTAGTTTTACCTTTGTGCCAAATAGATTTTCTTGATCTACTAAAATAATGAGCTTCTTTAGTTTCAATAGTTTTTTTCAAAGCTTCGACATTCATATAACCATGCATAAGAATATCCTTAGTCTTATCACACATTGTAATTACAGGTATTAAACCATCATTATCAAATTTTGGTGACAGAAGATTACCTTCCTCAATTTCATGGACATTTTCTCTTTTTTTGAACATACAAGGTAATTATGTAGCATATATCTAGATATATTAAATATTTTAAAAATATAAATTTATAGGTATAAAACCTGCAATGAAACTTGTTAAAAATAATAACGAAGAACAAAAAACTAAAACTGTATCCGAGAGGGATGCTGAAGAAGCTTTTAAAACAATTTTGAAATGGATAGGTGAAGATCCTGAAAGAGAGGGCTTGCTAGAAACACCTAAAAGAGTAGTTAAAGCTTTTAAGGAATATTTTAAAGGATATAGAGAAGATCCAAACTTAGTATTAGATAAAACTTTTGGAGACGTCGAAGGCTATGATGATATGGTTGTTCAAAAAAATATATCGGTTCAAAGTCATTGTGAACATCATATGGCACCAATAATTGGAAAAGCCCATGTAGCTTACATTCCAAGAGACAGAGTGGTAGGATTAAGTAAATTAGCAAGAGTGGTAGAAGTTTTTTCAAAAAGATTACAAACACAAGAAAGATTAACTATGCAGATTGCGAATACACTAATGAAATCTTTAGATGCAAAAGGTGTAGCTGTAACTATTGATTCAACTCATCAGTGTATGACAATGAGAGGAATTAAAAAAGAACAAGCCTCAACAGTAACGAATTATTACTTAGGTCAGTTTAAAGAAGATCTAAGTTATCAAAATAGGTATTTAAGATTTATAAGCACGCAAAAAGATTAAAGTGTCTGATCAATTTAAAGCATTAATACTAAATCAAGAAGGTGAGAAGTTCTCAAGGGAAGTAAAATCAATTGATAAAAGTTTTTTAAAACATGGCGATGTAACTATCAAAGTAGATTACTCAGACTTAAACTTTAAAGATGGAATGATCCTTAAAAATGGTGGAAGGCTAGTTAAAGAATTTCCTCATATTCCTGGAATTGATTTTTCAGGTACTGTTTTAGAAAGCGAAAACTCAAAATTTAAATCAGGTGACGAAGTAATTTTGACTGGTTTTAGAGTTGGGGAAATTTTCTACGGTGGTTATTCTCAAATTGCAAAAGTTAATGGAGATTTTTTGGTAAAAAAACCAACTGGTTTAACGACAAAGCAAGCAATGATATTGGGCACTGCAGGTTTTACATCTCTAATGGCAGCATTTGCAATCAAGGCAAGAGAAGAAATTCTATTAGGCGAAAAAGTAAAAAATGTTTTGGTAACAGGAGCATCTGGAGGAGTGGGCAGTATTGCTGTAATGATATTAAATAAAATGGGGTACGAGGTTACAGCCGTATCTGGAAAAGAATCTAAAGCTGACTATTTGAAATCATTAGGTGCTAAAAACGTAATAAATAGGGCCGAATTTGATAAAGATCCAAAACTGATTGATAAAGGTTTATGGGATGGAGTTGTTGATACAGTTGGTGGAAAAATTTTAGCTAATGCGATTGTTCAAACAAATTCTAACGGAATTATTGCTGTTTGTGGTAATGCAAGCACCAATGAATTAAACACTAATGTCATACCATTTATGTTAAGAGGAATAAAACTTTGGGGTATGGACTCAGCTAATTGTAGCATTCGAAGAAGAGAATTTATTTGGGGAGAGGCTTCAAAATTGATTAATTTTGATTTATTAGAAAATTCTATTCAAACTGTAAGCTTGGAGGAGTTAATTGAAACCTATCCAAAGATATTAAAAGGTGAAATTTCAGGAAGAGTTTTAGTAGATTTGAATAAATAATGGATTGGGACAAATTAAAAATATTTCATGCGGTGGCTGAGGCTGGAAGTTTTACAAATGCAACAGTCAATTTAAATTTGAGTCAATCGGCTATTAGTCGGCAAATTCAATCATTAGAGCAAGATTTACAAGTTCAATTATTCGAAAGACATGCGAGAGGCCTTACCCTTACAGAAAATGGTGAATATGTTTTTAAAACAGCTCATGAAGTCATAAGTAAATTAAAAGAGGTAGAAACCACCTTAGGAGATCAAAAAAATAAGCCAACTGGAAAATTAACCATTACGACAGTAAGAAGTTTTGGTACTCATTGGTTGACACCAAGAATTCAAGAATTCATGAGATTAAATCCTGATATAGAGATTGAGCTTATTTTTGAGGATAAAGAGCTAGATTTGAGCACCAGACAAGCCGATATTGGCATCTTTATGCGAAGACCAAAACAATTAAACTATATTCAAAAAAAATTAGTAGATTTGAAGTATTATATTTATGGTTCTAATAGGTATTTAGAGAAAAACGGCATGCCTAAGTCAATAAATGACTTAAACAAACATAAATTTATCTCTTTTGGAAGAGGAGCTCCATCTCCAGTTTATAATCCAGATTGGGCATTAAAATTAGGAATGCCAGAAGGCAAGAAAAGAAAACCAATTATGAAGGTAAATAGTGTGATGGGTTTGTTGCTTGCGGTTGAAACGGGTGTTGGATTAGCTGCTTTACCAGAATATTTAGTAAGTGACTCGAATAAGGTAATTAAAGTTTTACCTAAATCTGAGGGCCCAATAACAGAAGCTCATTTCGTATATCCCCAATCACTAAAAAATACTGCAAGAGTTCAAGCTTTTAGAAATTTTTTATTCAGCAAAATAGGCGACTGGAAATCTTCTTAGCCTGCGACACTATTGCGATTGATAATCATTATCAATGAGAATAGTTCTCATTCTCATTAAGAATCATGCGGAAAACATAAAAAACGGAGAATATATGAGGTATATAATATCAACATTTACGTTAGTCCTCTCGATAATTGCATCATCATTTGCAATTGCAGAGGAAGTTAATGTTTTTAACGCAAGACACTATAAAGCAGACTCTGAACTTTATTCAAAATTTACAAATAAGACCGGAATTAAAGTCAATTTGATAAACGGAAAATCGGGTGCTTTAGAAAAAAGAATAATAAGCGAGGGTGCAGACTCTTCTGCTGATCTATACATCACTGCAGATGCAGGTAGATGTGGTGCCATGGATGCAAAAGGTACGCTTCAAGGTGGTCTAACGTCTAAAGCTATTAAAGATGCAGTTCCAAAAAGTTTTAGAACAAACAAGTGGGTGGGAATCGCAAAAAGAGCTAGGATAATTTATTATTCACCTGAAAGAGTTACTGGTGCAGAATTATCTGGAATGACTTATGAGGGTTTAGCTGATCCCAAGTGGAGAGGTAGGCTGGTAATAAGAAAATCAAGTAACATTTATAATAAATCTCTTGTTGCTTCATTAATTAAAAATAATGGAAAAGCTCCAACAGCCGCATGGGCGGAAGGAGTTGTTGCTAATATGGCAAGAACACCGACAGGCAATGATAGAGCACAAATAATGGCAGTAGCAGCTGGTGAGGCTGATATTGCTGTAGCTAACACATACTACTTAGCTTTGATGTTATCAGGTAAAAAGGGTGCAGAACAACAAGAGGCTGCAAAAAAAGTTAAAGCGTTCTTTCCTAATCAAAATGATAGAGGAACACACATGAACGTAAGTTGCGCAGCTCTAGTAAAAGGTGCCCCAAACAAAGGCAACGCTGTTAAACTCGTAGAGTTTTTATTAACTCCAGAGTCTCAAGAACATTTTACAAATAATACTTTTGAGTTTCCAATGATTGATGGTGTTTCGCCAAGTCCATTAGTAGTTAATAACTTAGGGTTAGATTT
Organism: uncultured Pelagibacteraceae bacterium; assembly: GCA_902540785.1. Taxonomy (GTDB): domain Bacteria; phylum Pseudomonadota; class Alphaproteobacteria; order Pelagibacterales; family Pelagibacteraceae; genus Pelagibacter. The sequence goes on along the minus strand of CACBOA010000006.1, from coordinate 34,688 downwards.
CAAACAAGACATGAAAACTAAGCTCGCTTCTTATGGAAAAAATCAAGCTGCTGCAGTAGAGGTAATGACGGCTGCTGGTTGGAAGTAACAATGAGAGAAAAAAAGAAATTTATATCTGATATTGATTACAATAAATCTTCTAAGGCATGTTCACCATGTAATTTAGAGTGTAAAAAAATCGATAAAAGAGTAAATAATAGAAAACTTTCAGAATTAAGTGCTAAGGAGGTTCCGCATATCCTAAAAGTATTTGATCTTTAAATTTTCTGGAGTGCTCGTACTTTGACTGAGAAGATGCTCAGTACGGGCACAAATACTTTCATGTTTATAAGGCGGATTATGAATTATGAGAATTAGTTTTTGGCATATATCTTCTTTTTTAATTTCACTTTTTGTAATAATCCCAATACTTACCGTCTTTTCAAGTTTTTTTGAGGATACTTCAAATTATTATCAAGTTTTAAAAGACACTTTTTTAGTAGAATACATATTCAACTCAATTTTTTTATTATTTTCTGTTTTATTATTAACTTTTTTAATTGGTACTGGATCAGCTTATTTAGTTTCTTTTTACGAATTTCCACTAAGTAATTTTTTTAAATGGGGTTTAATATTATCTTTTGCAGTCCCCCCGTATATCTACGCTTATTCTTTAACAGCTTTTTTTGAAAATTATGGAACTGCATATACTATTTTAAAAAATTTATTTGGTGATGGTAATTACAATCAAAATATACCTAAATTTGATGGTTTATTAGGTGTTATCTTATCTATTTCTTTTTCTTTATATGCTTATGTTTATATTTTAGCCAGAGCATCCTTTTTGTATCAATCACAAAATATAATAGAATTAGGTAAAAACCTAGGATTTACAAAATTAAAAACATTATATTCAATTATTTTACCATCAGCACGACCGGCTATAATTGCAGGCTTATCATTAGTAGCAATGGAAACTCTAGCAGAATTTGGTGCAGTTGATTTTTTTTCAATAAATACATTAACGACAGGAATATATAATTCTTGGATAGCCTTCGATGATTTAGCTTTTGCAAACAGATTATCATTTTTTTTGCTACTTTTTATCTTTGCACTCTTCATTATAGAAAATTTTTCGAGAAAAAAAGCAAAATACCACTTCAATTCGAGGGGTGGATTTAAGCAAAAGCATAAAATAAAACTCGTGGGAAAAAAATCCTTTCTGGCTTTCTTATTTTGTTTTTCTGTATTCTTCTTAAGTTTTTTATTCCCTTTAAGTCAGATGATGTATTGGACACTAAAATTCCCTGAAAATTTATTTGAACTTCAAGTTTTAGATCTATTAAAAAATACCTTATATTTGGTTTCTTTATCTAGTTTAGTTTTGATAATCTTCGCACTAATTTCTAATTATGGAAATAGAGTAACTAAAAATAAAGTTTTAAATGTCTTGTCTACTTTATCTATTTCAGGTTATGCAATACCAGGTGTAATATTAGCAGTTGCATACATTACTTTCATTGCTTGGTTTGATGAAAATGTAATTAAAAGTCTTGGTTTCTTTTCAATAAAAAAAATATTCATAGGATCAATAATTGGATTAGTGCTAGTTTACTTTGTTAGATTTTATTCACTTGCGTATAATGGGATTAAGTCAGGGTACGAAAAAATTAATATTGCAGTTGATGAAAGTGCGTACTTACTGGGTTACTCAAAAAGAAAAACATTTATGAATATTCACGTTCCTTTTTTGAGAAATTCTTTGTTATTCATTATTATTTTAGTATCACTTGAAATTATAAGAGAATTACCAATAACATTGATTCTAAGACCTTTTAATTTTGAAACTTTTGCGACGACTGCTTATATTTCTGCTTCAGAAGATTTGCTTGAAGCTGCAGCTGTGCCATCATTATTTTTAATTTTAATTGCATCCTTTTTTATTATAATTGCATCCAAATATATTTTGAGAGAAAACTATGAATAATTTCTTTGAGGTAAAAAATGTTGACTTTGTTGTTGGAGGTAAAACAAAAGTAAGAAACATGTCTTTTGCAATTGAAAACGAGGGTGATGTTATATGTCTACTTGGTCCCTCAGGAATAGGCAAAACAACTATATTAAGAACAATTGCTGGGTTACAAAAAATTAAAAATGGATCTATTGAGCTTAAAGGTAAAACAATATCCTCTAGCGATGTGAATGTTGAGCCTGAGGATAGAAATATTTCTTTAGCTTTCCAAGAGAATAGTTTGTTTCCACATTATACAGTAGAAAAAAATATTTTATTGGGTTTAGAAAAAAATAAAGGAAAAAAAGAAAAACAAATTGATTTAAAGGAAATTTTAGATTTATTAGATCTTTCTAATATATTAAAACAGTACCCTCACCAAATAAGTGCTGGCGAAGCCCAGAGAACATCTTTAGCAAGAACTTTGCTTACTCAACCCGATCTACTATTGCTTGATGAACCTTTGTCTAATGTTGATCAAAGTTTTAAAGAGGAAATTCAAATTAGGTTAAAAAAAATTCTAAAAAATTTAAAAATCTCAACAATAATTGTGACTCATGATTCCTACGAGGCTTTTTACTTAGGCTCAAAATGCGGAATTATTTTTGATCAAGAGCTAAGACAGTTTGATGACCCTTATAAACTTTATCACCTTCCAAATTCAGTAGAGGTGGTGAATTTTTTAAATAGAGGTGTTTTGATTCCAGCAGAGGTAACAAGTCCCAAAAGTTTAGAAAATAAAGATCTTGGAACTATTACAGGAAATTTTATTAAACCTTTTCCAATTGGTTCAAATGTTCAGTTATTAGTTCAACCAGAAGACTTGCATCATGATGATCAAAGTAATTTAAAATTAGAAGTTGTTGATAGAAAATTTAGAGGAACAAATTTTATTTATACTTTAAAGACACCCAGCAATAGATTAATTCCGGTATTTGTTCACTCTCATCATATTCATCAACATGAAGTTAGTGAAAAATTTGGGATTAAAAGACCAATTCATATTGATCATATAGTTTGCTTCTAATAAAAACCTTTTAGAAAAATGAAAAGTAACTTAAAAGTTTTTTTAAAGGGAATTATTGATGTAAGCCCACTGATGATTCCGGTTGTTCCCTTTGGTTTAATTTTTGGAGTTCTTGCTATTGATGTTGGATTTACTCCAATTGAAACAATGGCAATGTCTTTAATTATTTTTGGTGGCGCTTCTCAGATAGTTTTATTGCAATTATTTTCTGGTGGTGCATCTTCTTTAGTAATAATTAGCTCAGTTGGTGCAGTGAACTCCAGACATTTACTTTACGGAGCTGTCGTATCAGAACATTTGTCAGATTTGAAGTTGATTTGGAAGATTATTATATCCTATTTTTTAATCGATCAGGCATTTGCAATTTCAAATGAATATTTAAAAAATAATAAGGATCATAATAGATACTTTCACTTAGTAGGTGGAGGAGCTACTTGTTGGGTAATTTGGCAATCAACCACATTTTTAGGAATTATACTTGGAGCAGCAATTCCAGAAAAACTTGGACTAAGTTTTGCAGTTCCTTTAACATTTTTAGCTTTATTGGTTAATGACTTTAGAAAATTTGTAAATGTGATTGTAATAATTATTTCAGGTTTGGTAGCGACTTTTGGATATAATTATATTCCTTTTAAAGCTTACGTTATTGTTGCAGCTCTAGCAGGATTATTCACTGCAATGATATTAACAAGGGAAAATAAAAAAGCATGAGCAACTGGGCATTAATTTTATATTGTGGATTGATTACTTATTTAACAAGGTTTTCTATGATAGCTTTAATTAAAAAGGAAATGTTCAATGATAGAATTAGAGAGATATTATCATTTGTGCCATCTGCAATATTTCCTGCAATAATCTTTCCAGCCATTTTTATTAACGACATAGGATTAATTGAAATAGATGATAATCCAAAGATATTGGCTGCAATAATTGCAATGTTTATTGGTATTTTCTCCAGAAGTATAATTGCGACAATATTTTCAGGATTGGCATCTTATTGGTTTTTAATATTTGTTGTATAAACAACTATGAAAAAAATTTTAACCTTTTGTTTTCTTTTATTAGCATTCAATGTCAATGCCATGGAAAAGAAAACAACTTTTAAAAAAGAATTATTTAATAAAGCACAATCTGATGGCAAGGTTGTAGTAGTGAGCTCTTGGATTAAGTATTGTCCTTCTTGCGCAAGTCAAATGAAAGTTTTGCAAAAAGCAAAAAATGATTTTGATAACATTGAATATTTTGCATTTGATGTAACAAATAGAGAAATTTCTGACATGTTTAATGTGCAATATCAAACAACTCTTCTGATTTTCAAAGATAATAAAGAAGTTTATAGAAGTATTGGAGAAATAAAAAAAGAAGCAATTTACAAAGCTCTTAAATCCTCAATTTAATTTAAGCACCCAATTTTATATTTCTTGAAACATTTGCTTCAAGTTGATCTGGTTTCTTTAGACCTAAATTATTCATAATTTCAATATATTGATCTTTGCTATCAACTTGTAATCTTGGGTTATTTTTTCTTTCTTTTCCAATTGTACTAAACTTTTCACCTTTATAATCATGAGCTGGATACAAGTAAGTTTCGTCAGGTAATTTCAAGAGTTTATTAAATATGGAATTATAAGAATCTATAGCATTTCCATTTTGAAAATCTGTTCTACCTGTCCCATTTATCAACAAAGTGTCACCAGAAAATAGATAGTTATCCATCAGAAAACTATAGCTATCTGAAGTATGTCCAGGTGTATACATAGCTCTTAATTTGATGTTATCTAAATTAATATACTCATCATCTTTAACTCTGATTTCAACCGTATCAGCCGGAGTATGATCGCCCATTATTCTCGAGCATTTTGTAATGTCTTTCAATTTTGAGGCACCAGTTACGTGATCCGCATGTATATGAGTATCAATAACTTTGACAAGTTTTAAATTGAGTTCTTTTAATAAATTTACGTATTTATTTACATTTTCTATTACAGGATCAATAATTAAAGCCTCTCTACCTTCCCCAGAAGAAATAAGATATGTGTATGTTGATGATCTATTGTCGAATAATTGTCTAAAAATCATTAATTTACACTATCATACATGTATAATTTGACCCATTGTTAAAATTGTGAAAATTAATATTTATTTAATCGTGAAACAGATTATAACATTATTCATTTTAGTACTTTATTGCTTACCATCTTTTGCTGACAAAAATATGAAAATTGGTTCGAAAGGAAAAGAAGGCGATATTAACCGAATCATAAAAGTAAAGATGTATGATAATTATTACGAACCTAGTTCTTTTCAAATTAAAGCAGGTGAAACAATAAAGTTTGAAGTTGAAAATGTGGGTGAGTTAGTCCACGAATTTAATATAGCAAATAAAATGATGCACATGAAGCATCAGCCTGAAATGGAAAAAATGGTTGAAAATGAAATACTTTTAGCTGATTCAATTGATAAAGAGAAAATGAAAAAAATGGCAAAAATGGATAAAGCCATGGGTCATTCACACAGCAATAGTGTTTTGTTAGCACCAAAAGAAAAGGAAGATATCATTTGGAAATTTGATAATGCCGTAAATATTGAAATTGCATGCAACGTGCCAGGTCATTATCAAGTTGGAATGATTGCTAAAGTTGATATAAACTAATTCAATGGACAATGCAGTCAACGCCAATTTTAATTGGTCGTGTAAACATACATGGAAAAGAAGTGCTAAAAACACTGGTTGGTGTTTATTGGGTTGTGCAATTGGTGATTTTGGTACTATTTTATTTTTCCAACTAACCAAGATTCCATTCCCAGTTATGGGAATAATGACTTTAGCTATCATCAACGGACTAATTACAAGTATTATTTTAGAGACAGTAATCTTAATGCGACAAAGTTTTGATTTTTCGAAAGCATTAAAAACAGCAATGGGAATGAGTTTTATATCAATGATAAGCATGGAGATCATGATGAATTTGACTGATTACTTTTTAACAGGTGGCGCAATTCTTACTTGGTGGGTAGTTCCAATTATGCTCTTAGTTGGGTTTTTAACACCTTGGCCTTATAATTACTGGAGACTAAAAAAATTTAATATTGCGTGTCATTAAAAAATTGGGACAATAAAACTTGGCTTTCATCAACTTCTTATATTAAATCTTTTAATAGTTTTTTATTAAAACAAATTAAATTAAATAAAAACAGTCAGATTTTAGATATTGGTTGTGGTAGGGGTAAAATACTAGGAAGCCTATCATCAAAGTTAAGCTCAAAGAGAAAATCTATAGGTATAGATATAGAAAATCATAAAGATAGGGATAAAAGAATAATTTTTAAAAAAATCGATGCACTTAAATTTTTAAAAAAGAATAAAAAAAGATTTGATCTAATCTTAGTAAAACAAACTATTCATCTTTTTAAAATTAAAGATATTAAGACTATACTTAAATTGTCGAAGAGATTGCTAAGTCCAAATGGTAAAATTATTATTTTTACTCTAGACCCCATTAATAACGAAATTCCAACATTTTCGATTATGAAAAAAAAGCTTAAAAAAGCGTTAATAAGAGATAAGAAAATTATTAAATCAATTTCATATTCATTCAAAGGAAAACTCGTTAGAGGGTTTAGTTATAAAGTTAAAATTTCAAAGAAAAAATATATGGAAATGGTAAAGAGCAAATATATATCGGTGTTGTTGGGGATGAGCCATAAGTTAATATCTAGTGGTTTAAATGAAATAAAGAAAAAGTATAAAAAACAAATATCTTTTCAAGATAAATTGATTTGTCTGGTTTTGAATAGATAAATTAACAAAATAGTTTAGGGGTTTGCTCTTTAGTTAATTAACCAAAAGAGCAGCCCCTAATTTGCCGTTCTGGCATTTAAGTCCGAATGGACTTTATATTTTTTATTTACGTTTTTATGAAGTATGAAAATACCCAGCTAAGTATCAGGTGGTGTTTGACTCATTAAAGCTACCTCCTTAAATAAAGATTAAATTTTGATTAGGTTGTAATCAATAAATTTATTTAAATTTTCTGAAAATATATTTCTTGAATACAACCTAGGTATTTAATAATATTCCGGCATCTAAAATAATTTCACTTATTAATAGAAAATTTTCATTTGCATAAATATTGAGAATAGTTAAAATTTTAATGTGAAATATATTAATGGAATAGTAAAATTATTCTTAAGTTTATTAGTCTCTACCATAATTATTTATGCAATCAATATAGTTGCTGGATTTGCTGGAGCGGATTATTCTTTCACCCATGGTGAAACTTTTGTCATTTGGATATTAATGGCAATATTAGTGAATAATTGTTTTAATAAATAATTTATATATTAAATTTTCTTTTTAGATGCTTAATTTTTCCTTCAGTACTATCATAATCTATATAACAACCTTGAAGAAATCTATTACCCTCATTAGCATTAAAGGATGTCCTTCCATGAAGAAGTCGATAATTATCCATCATTAATAGATCTCCTGGAAGAAGTTTAAATTCAATTCTATATTTGCTTGAATTATACAATTCAGAAATTTTATTTCTTGCCTTATAGTAAACATCTAATTTGTTTTTATCAATTAATGGAACAAAATCTAACCTTGGGCTAAATCTAACCTGTTTAAAATTCTTATTTTCATCTAATTCAATCATCTCAGCCCAATTCTCTAGTATTACAACCTTATCTATAAATTGGTATTTTACCTTCACCTCAGTTAAAATTTTATAATATTCAGGATATTTTTCTTTTAATTCCTCTGTAACTGTAAAGCCATCTACCAAAGTAGAATGTCCACCTTCAACTGCATTTTCAATGCAATGTAATATTTGAATACATGGAACAGGATTTCTATAAGGATTATCAGTATGAGGTGCTAAAGGCAAAGATGTATAAGCTAGATCATTAGGATTGGGTTTTGATTTTACATTAAAGAATTCACCAAAATTTGTTCTCCTTATACTACCTATAGAATTTGCGAATTTTACTAAGAAATTGTTTTCTGTCGGCACATTTTTGAAAATAATGAAACCATATTTATAGAAACTTATTAAAGCTTCATACATTATTTTTTCTTCAAATATATTTTCACTGAACTGAAAATTATTCAGATTTTTTAAAGAAGAGTCCCACTTAGTTTTTTTGATAAATTTTATATCATTAATACCAGAATATTCTTCAAAGATACTTTGAATTGATATTTTTGTCTCAACTCCATCATTAAATGAAATCTCTAAAAATTTGTCAGTTAAATTAACTTTATTAATTTTAATATTTTGATTGAGCGTTGTTGGATCAAATAATCTTTGCTTGGTACCTTTATCAACAAAATCTACGCCGTTCACTCTTTCTCTCAACCAGAATGGGTGTATTTCTTTTTTTAATCCTTGATTTTCAAAAAAAACTTTATTATCTGAAAGTTCAATTTTCATAATGATTCTAATGATTATTTAAAATTTTACTTTAATCAATACAAATTAGATTGTATTAGTCTCTTGTGATTAAATTAAAATCTTCAGAATATAAAAAATACTCTAAATTTCTTAACAATTTAGCAAATAAACTTACTAGATTTTATTTCTTAAAATTAAACAAGCCCTTTAAAGTTTCAAATAAGTTAAAGGGCACAGGTTATGACCCTGTTACTAACGCAGATATAGCTTTTGAAAAATTTATAAGAAAAGAGATTAGTAATAAATTTCCCACTCATCAAATTATAGGTGAAGAATTTAAAAATAAAAAAACTAAAAGTGATTTTTCCTGGGTTATTGACCCAATAGATGGCACACGATCTTTCGTTATAGGTAACCCAACTTGGAGTAACCTCATTTCACTAAATTTCAAAGGAATACCAATTTTAGGTCTTGCTAATTTTCCAGTTTTAAAAAAATATTATTTTAACGAAACAGACAAATTTGCTTTTGTGTGTGAAAATGGAAATAAAAAAAGACTAAAAGTGAATAAAAAAGCAACTTTCGCAAATATGAAATTGTCGGCTGCATTTCATGGTAGTTTATCTTTAAACCAACAAAAAAAAATACCACAAATATTAAAACGAATGCAATTTCCATGTGCTGATGCTCTGAGTTATTCTCATTTTGCAGAGGGAAAAATAGATATTGTAATTCAATGTGGAAATAAAATTTGGGATATTCATGCTTTAATTCCTATAATTAGAGCGGCCGAAGGAGTAGTTACCACATGGAAAAATGAGGATGCAAAAAAAGCAGGAAATATTATTTGTGCGCCGAACAAAAAACTTCATAAAAGAATAGTGAAAATATTAAAACCTGTGGCTAAGTAGCCTTGCCAAGTGTATTGAGTAAAATTACACCAACAACAATTAATGCTATTCCTATAATTCCATAGAGATTTGGGATTTGATTGTATTTAAATACGCCAAATAAAGTAACTGCAGTAATAGTTAATCCACCATATGTTGCATAAGTGAAACCAACAGGAATGATATTCATTGCTTTAGATAAACAAAAAATACAAGCAATTATTGATATTACACAAAAAATTGTTGGGCCAATATTCGTAAATCCATTAGTTGATTTTAAAAAACCATTCGAAGTTATGCCTAAGATAATTGCCAATAGAAGAAATATATATCCAGATAAATTACTCATAACTTAAGTTATGTCTATTTAGTTATTTTATCCACAAATTTTTCAACTATAGGAGCTACAATCGTTGTCGCAACTAATGCAACTGGCAAACTTACTGACCAAGCTTTAAAAAATCTCTTACAATAGAGTTCATCATAACCTGTGTTAATATATGTAATTATAAGTGTCATGATCAAACTCATGCCAAGACCCATAAAAAATATAAATATTAATTTTGAATATTTTTTTGGAAACATAGAAAATTATAAATCAAAAATTAAGAAATAAAAATAAATTACCCATAAAAAACAAGCTGCCATCGTTACAAAAATTATTGTTACTCCAGTAGCTGTCTCATTTTTGTATTTTTTATTTACCTCTTTTCGCCATTTTTTTGGATAAAGTGGGATAGTCAATGCGTAGATGATTAAAAAAACATCAAGTGCAGTTATAGCTATACAAATAAAAAGTAATTGACTCACCTATTTTGGCATTGGAGTGGCGCCAGTCTCTAAACTTATAATTTTTCCATCTTTGTATTTATAAACTGCCATTACTGCCTCAACATTTCCGTCATTGAATCTAACTATTGAATGGTGAACTCCAATTTCATCATTTTCATAGACCACTCTAGCTTTATCTTGGTTTATATCACCGCTCATTGCCCATTTTATAACATCAGCTTTACCTATGGTGCTTCCTGATTTATGCATTGTAAATTTGAAATCATCATGCAAAAGTTCATTCATAGTAGTTTCGTCTTTTTTATCTATTGCATCAGTATATTTTTTTAATATCGACATCTTATACTCCTTTAATAATTATTCCGTTGCCTATTGAGTTCTCTAAACGGATTTGTTTTATTGGTTTATATTTCTCAGAGTTATACCATTCTAAAGCTTTTTCGTAACTTGGAAATTTAATAACAACTGTTCTAGGATAAGTCCAAGTGCCTTCAATTATCGTAGTTTCACCAGCTTTGACAACATATTCTCCACCATACATCTTAACGATCGGTTTTACTTTTTCTATGTATTCTTTGTACTGCTCGGGTTTTTTTATTTCTATATTGAATATCGCAAACCCAGACATTAAATATATATCTTATCAGATAAACCGTAAATTAAAATTGCACTCATCAATGTGAATACAAATGGTGCAATAATACCTTCGTTTGTAGTTTTCTCATTTACTCCAGTTTTATTTATTTTAATTGAATAAAAATTACATAAAAAAATACATAAATTATTTATGAAAACTAAATTTAAGAATCCCCATGTATTTTCTAAACCACCAGGTCTTATAAAACCCACATATATAGACATCAAAAAGACAGCAAGCATGAATGCACCAGCCATTCTAATCATTATTGCTCCACTGGGATCTATGCCAAATTTTTCCATAAAGTTTTTAGTACCAAAAATGGTTTGAAAAGCGTAAACACCAACGCCAATAAAATGAACTAAATAAATTATTAAATAAAATATCCCATTAAATTTTTCTATCATTTTGTCTCCTTAATCGTTGAATACCATTCTCATTTCGTCTTGTATTGTACCTTCTTTAAAAACACCCTTCATTTTTTTTTGAAGTTCAATAAATTTAGGATCAGCAGACATATTCTGATCATTTTCAAAAGCTTTGTCTGTAAATTGTTCTCCAACTAAAGTTTCTCTAACTGTTCTAGGATTTCCACCAATTTGAAAAGAAAAATAAACTTCATGATCAGGATAATGTTTTTTTCTTACTTCAGCTAAACCTTTAGAAATTTCCATGGCCTCACCAAGTTTATCATCATAAACACCGATAGTTCTTGTGTAGATTGCTTTCATTTTTACTCCTTTTTTAATTAGCTGAGTTTTAATTCCCCTCAACTAAAACTAGATGAGCTTTGGCCGCTAATTCTCTAACCGCTTTAGCAGCTTGATATTTTTCTGACTCATAGAATTTACGAGCAGCATCAATGCTTTCAAATTCAATTAATACAACAGTACCTAAATTTTCACCTTCTCTTACATCAGGACTGGGTTCACGAACAAGAACTTTGCCACCGTGCTCTCCAATAGTTGGTCCGGACATTTGTTTAAACTTTTCCATACCTTCTTTATCGTGTTCTTTAAGATGTGCTATCAAATATCCTTTGCTCATAATTTTCTCTTTTATTAAATTAATATAAAGATTGCTTAATAAATCTTCCTCTTAAGCGTTATAGTCCATCACTTGATCAGTACACTCAGTAAATTTATGAGGCTCAAAGAAATCATTCATTTGACCTAATTGATTATTAATATCTGCTTCACTGTTTGCTTTCCACCAGCAAAACATTTGCATTGTATCACCAGGTGTATTCCAGGTCATTTGACATGCAGCTTTATCACTGGTCATTGATTTAATAATATCCTCCATTTTCATTGAGGCTACTGTTTCGCTAAATTTATCTTTCATTTCTTTAGATTTGAAAGTGTGAGTTACCATATAGTTTTTCATTTTTCTCCTTTGTGTTTAGCTTTTAAATAAAGCAAGAGCTTCATTCAAAAGTTTTTCAGACTTAGCATGATCACCATTATTATGGGCATCCATACCTTGATCTTTAAGTTCTTGAGCTTTTTTAATCTTTTCATCAATATTTTTAGCTAACATCGGACATGAACCTGCATATGCTGAGCTAACAAATAAGACCAAACAAAGCGTTAACATTATTTTTTTCATTTTTTCTCCTTATAAATTTACTTCAGATAGTTCATATAATTTAGCGCTCTCTACACATTCTGCGTAAATAGCCTTCGCGGTAGGATTATTCCCAGTTACAAATTCTTTCATTCCAGCTTCATTATGAACATTCACTTTAAATAACATCCCACTTTTATCTGGAATCATGGCTCCAACAGTTTTTTCTGGATAGGCAACACTTTTTCTAACACCCATCCCTTCATCTGATTGCATCCATCCCATGAAAGTTTCTAATTTACCCTCTTTAAGTTTAAGGAATACTAACATTTCTTTTTCCATTTTTTCTCCTTTTAAATTAATACAAAGTCTGAACTACTTTTTTAACTCTTTCAGCTCCATTCGGAACTAAAGTTTCAACAAATGTATGACATTTTTCAGTTTTAGCTTTGTCGTATTTTGAACCGTAATGTTTATCTACAGCTTTATTTACTCCTTCATCCCATTCTTTTTCTGGAATATCAATTTCAAGAGCATACGTTTTTAAAACTTTTACTGTTGAAATAGATTTTTCTTTCATGCCATATTCAAATTTTTCACCAGATGGTAAAAAGTAATTTGCCATATAAATTCCAACACAATCCCAAGCTTTAGATTTATCCTCATTACTCATATCTGCGTAAGCAGAAGTAAAAGCAAAAAAAGACAAGATTAAAATTATTTTCTTCATAGAACCTCAAAGTTAATTATTTTAACTTAAAAATGTAACTGTTTTGTTACATGCCTGATATGCGATATTATAACCAGCTAGGCACAGGTAAGTTTTTTTCCTTTAAAAATGATTTATTAAACATCTTAGAGTTGTATTTATCTGATTTATCACAAAGAATAGTTACGATTGTTTTTCCTGGCCCAAGTTCTTTTCCAAGTCTAATTGCACCAGCGATATTTATTCCACAACTTGTTCCTAAACTTAGCCCTTCATTTTGAATTAGGTCATAAAGTATGGGCAATGCTTCGTGATCGTCAATGGAATATGCATCATCAATTTTTGCGTTCTCAAAATTTTTTGTTATTCTACTTGAGCCAATCCCTTCAGTAATTGATCCACCTTCAGATTTTAATTCACCGTTTTTAATATAATTATAAAGTGCTGATCCTTTAGGATCGGAAAGATAAATTTTAACATTTTTATTCTTTTCTTTTAAAGCATTACTTACACCAGAAATTGTACCACCTGTTCCAGATGAACAAACAAAACCATCAACTTTACCTTCAGTTTGTTCCCAAATTTCCTTTCCTGTTCCTTCATAATGTCCTTTAGCATTAGCAACATTATCGAATTGATTGGCCCAGACAACACCATTATTATTAGTTGGTCTTAACTCATCTGCTAGACGTCCAGCAATCTTAACAAAATTATTTTCGTCTTTATATGGCTTTGCAGGGACTAATCTTAATTCTGCCCCTAGATTTTTTATTGTATCTTTTTTTTCTTGAGTTTGATTATCATTCATTACAATTATTGTTTTATAACCAAGTGAATTCCCTATCAAACCTAATCCAATTCCGGTATTACCCGCAGTACCTTCAACAACAATACCACCTTTAGAAATTAATTTTTTTTCTTGTGCGTCTTTAAGTAATGAGAGCGCAGCTCTATCTTTGACAGACCCGCCAGGATTCATAAATTCTGCTTTACCATAAATGTTACATCCTGTTAATTCAGAGGCAGCTTTAAGTTTGATTAATGGAGTATTACCAATTGAATCAATAAATGTATTTCTAATATGAACCATTAATCTTCTTTATTATCAGTAACAGCGTAAGGCTTAAATCCTCGTGTAGCATCCCCAATTTTTTTTGCAGGATTACCAGCCATTATAGATTTTTCTGGAACATCTTTGGTTACAACTGCGTTAGCACCAATCAAAGAATTTTTTCCAATAACAACAGGTCCTAGGATTTGAGCACCTGAACCTACTACTACATTTTCTTCTAAGGTAGGATGCCTTTTTGAATTCCTTTGTTCATTTGTATTAATGCTTGGAGATGTCCCTCCAAGAGTAACATTATGATAGATTGTTACGTTGTCGCTTATTTTAGATGTTTCGCCAATGACTACACCCATACCATGATCAATAAATAAATTTTTTCCAATTTTTGCCTTTGGATGAATTTCAATTCCTGTGAAAAATCTTGATAATTGTGAAATAATTCTTGCTACTAAATCAAACTTTGCAATTGCAAAAAAATTTGCAATTCTGTGAAAAAATATCGCTTTTACTCCTGGATAAGTTAATATTAAACTTAATTTAGATTTTGCCGCAGGGTCACGGTCGATTATAGATTGTAAAAATTCATTCATGTTGTATTTATCGTGTCAGTAGATTTAGTTTATATAGTTATTTTAAAAGATATTTAAAGGATTTATTATGTACAAAAATACTAATTGTTTTCATTTAGCTATACCATGTGGTGATTTAGAAACTGCTAAAAAATTTTATAGTGAAACTCTTGGATGTAGCTTAAGTAATTCTGAAAAAGAATGGGCTGATGTAGATTTTTGGGGAAATGAATTAACCCTTCATGCTAGTGATCACAAACTTAGCAATGAAAGACACGATGTTGATATGGGTAATGTCTCAGTTCCTCACTTCGGTGTTCATTTATCAAGAAAAGATTTTGATGCTTTGAAACAAAGATTAAAAGATAAAGGGGCAAAATACTATGATGAGCCTTATCTTAGATTTAAAGGCACAAAGTACGAGCAAGAAACATTTTTTGTTAAAGATCCAAACGAAAATATTTTGGAAATAAAAACATTAACAGCAAATCCTGAATAATCTTAATCAAATTACACCAAGGTGTGAAATGACTTACAGAAGAAATTTATTAAAAATTATTGGTTTATCTTTTGTGTCATTGATTCTGTATCCATATAAGTTGGTACTTTCAGAGACAAAAAAAATAATAAATCAGAACCTTACCAGTAAACAAAAAGAAATTATGTTTAATGAGGGCACTGAAAGACCATTTACCAGCGAACTTCTACAAGAGAAAAGAAAAGGCTTTTATCATTGTGCGAATTGTGGAAACAAATTATTTTCCTCAGAGGCTAAATTCGATAGCGGCACTGGTTGGCCGTCATTTAGTGAAGCTTTACCAGGGGCTTTTAAAACAAAAGTAGATTATTCATTTGGTATGAAAAGGATCGAGTATCATTGTGCAAAGTGTGGAGTCCATCATGGACACGTTTTTGACGATGGCCCAAGCTCAACCGGTAAAAGATTTTGTAATAATGGGTTGTGTTTACTATTTATCCCTGCAACTTGATAATCATTTTTATTTTCTAAAGATTTAAAGTAAGTTCAGAACATTCAAATATCTATATTATGGAATTTGCCTTATTAGGTTTTTTTACAGGGTTAAGTCTTATATTAGCTATTGGTGCTCAAAATGTTTTTGTCATAGAACAAGGTCTAAAAAAACAACATATCTTTTTAGTTTGTTTTATTTGTTCTATATCTGATTTTATTTTAATATTTTTAGGAATATTTCTTTTCCATTATTTTACACAATACTTTACTGCAACAGTAGAGTTAATCTTTAATATTTTGTTAATTATTTTTTTAATTCATTTTATATATTCAAAACTAAAATCCTTAAATTCAATAGTAAGTTTTAATGATACAATTCCTAAAATCTCAAAATTAAATGTTTTCATAAAAACACTTAGTTTTACTTATTTAAATCCACATGTTTACTCTGATACTGTATTTTTTTTAGGAAATTTTTCTAAAAGTTTTATTTTAAATCAAAAAATATTATTTGGAACTGGAGCTTCAATAGCATCCTTGCTATTCTTTTTTACTATTGGTTATTTATCTAAATATTTATCGCAATATGCTCAAAGTTTAAAAGTGTGGAAAACAATAAATATTTTTATTATTAGTTTTATGAGTCTACTTACAATTTTTGTTATAATGGAAACTATTAATTAGAATATCCATATTTTTTTAATCTTACATCACCAGTTCTGGCATGAGCTTCCATTCCCTCATATCTTGATATTCTTGCTGCAGCAGCACCAACTAGTTCAGTAGATTCTTTTGTCATTCTTTGAAAACTTAAAGTTTTAATAAATTTACCAACAAATAAACCACCGGTATATTTACCAGCTCCTTTAGTTGGTAAAATATGATTTGTACCTGAACATTTATCTCCATAGGCAACTGTAGTTTCTTCCCCTACAAATAACGATCCATAATTTGTTAATCGTTCATAAAACCACTTTAAATTTTCTGTTTGAACTTCTAAATGTTCTGGAGCGTATTCATCACTAATCTTAACAATTTCTTCATCAGTATCGCAAAGAATTACCTCACCATAATCTCTCCAAGCTGCTTCTGCACTTTTTCTAGGAATTTCGGGTAATTCTGAAATTAATTCTGGAACTCTTTTTAACACTTTCTCAGCTAACTCTTTACTTGTTGTGTATAACCAACATGGAGAATTATAACCATGTTCTGCTTGACCTACTAAGTCAACAGCAACTATCTCTGGATCAGCTTTTGCATCAGCAATTATTCCAATTTCAGTTGGACCTGCAAATAAATCTATACCCACTTTGCCATATAAAATTCTTTTCGCTTCAGCTACAAACTGGTTTCCCGGACCAACAATGATGTCTGCTGGAGGGTTTTTAAATAATCCATTAGTCATCGCAGCAATCGCTGGAACACCACCTAAGTTCAGTATTACATCTGCTCCACAGAGATCAGCAGTGTAGACAATAGCAGGGTGAGCACCAACATTTTCTTTTGGAGGGCTACATGCAATTATATTTTTAACACCGGCAACTTTAGCTGTAGTAACACTCATAACAGCAGAAGCGATATGAGCGTATCTTCCACCCGGTATGTAACAACCAGCAGTATTAACCGGGACTAATTTTTGACCTGCATACAAACCATCGGACAATTCAACCTCAAAGTCTTGACCGTAATTTTTGAGTTGAGCTTCAGCAAATTTTCTTACTCGATCAAAAGAAAATTGGATATCATCTTTAGTTTTTTGATCTAAAGTTTTTTTAATTTCTTCAATTCTTTCTTTTGAAACAATTATTTCCCCATCGTACTTGTCAAACTTTTTTGTTAAATCAATACAACCTTGTTCTTTTGTTGTTTCAATGTCTTTTAATAAATTTTGAACTATTCCTGTTGTCTTATTGTCATCTGTTGATGATGTTTTTGGAGATTTTTTTAGATATGTGATAGCCATTTTAATTGTTTACTATAGTTGGATTATTTAAGACAATTTCAATTTTATTGCAATCAAACAATTAATCTAAAGCAACAACAGCTGCAGCAATAGAAGCTAATCTTGCGGGAGCATCATCAGAACGACTAGTTATTACTACAGGAACTTTACCTCCAACAACTACACCTGCTGCACACGCTCCACAAAAGTATATTAGCATTTTAACAAGTCCATTTCCTGTTTCAACACTTGGGACCAGTAATACATCAGCCATACCAGCCACACTATTTTGTATTCCTTTAATAGCCGCAGATTTCTTTGAGATACTATTATCAAATGCCAGCGGACCGAAAACATCAGCATTCAAATTTTCTTTTTCAGCTAATTTAGTTAATTCCTCAGCCTCTTTCGAACTTGGGACACTATCTAAAACTTCTTCTGTAGCTGATAATATTGCTACTTTAGGTTTTTCAATCCCAATCCTAGTTGAAAAATTAATAACATTTTTAAGAATATGTAATTTTGTTTTTACGTTAGGTAAAACATTCAATGCTCCATCAGTAATTATTAAAGGTTTGTCCTCTTTTCCTAAAGTCATATGCCAAATATGACTTAATCTGGTTTTTCCAAGTAAACCATATTCTCTTTTCAAAACTTCTTTCATTAGAACGTCAGTATGAATATGGCCTTTAACAATAATTTTGATCTTTTGTTCGCTCGCAAGTTTTGCAGCAATGATGGCTGTATTGTTTTCAATAGGTTCATGAATTATCTCATAATTTGAGATATCCCATTTTAAATCTTGTGCACACTTATTTATTTCTTTTTCATCACCTATAAAAATTGGCTCAATTAGATTTTCTTTAACAGCATCTTGCACCGACTGCATAGGAAGAGGTTTTCCTGCATTAACAATCCCTGCTTTAACACCTTTCTTTTTATGAGCAAAGTTGAGCAAGTTATCAGGACAAATAATTTCTTTTTTGGACAGCATGACTATTTTTTTAAATCTACTAAATCTTTTTTGATAATTTTTGACAATTTGATTTCCTTTTTTACATTCATTCTAAACCTTTTATCTTTATTTTGACCAGGATACATTATTTCTTTTACTCCTTTAATCTTAGGTAATCTTTTAATTGTTTTAATATTATTATTAATTCTTGAAGTATAATTTTTGACAAATAAATTTGTTTTAAATGTGATAAATAAATGTCCAATATTTTGTGGACCTGAAAAATCATCAAAAGGATCCTTAACTTTACCTGCATGATTTCCACCAGTTAAAACACCACTTAAAATATCTACCATCCATGCTAAACCTGATCCTCTAAAACCTGCAATTGGCAATTGAACCCCGTAAAGAGCTTTTTTTGCATCTGTAGTTGGTTTGCCAAATTTATCTAATGCAACACCTTTTGGAATTTTTTGATTATTTCTAGCTGCAAATCTAATTTTTCCTCTATTAATTTTTGCAATAGCTGTATCCAATATAAAAGGTACCTTTGCTCCAGTTGGAGAACCAAAACAAATAGGATTAGTTCCAAATAAACTTTTTTTTGCACCATAAGGAGCGATTGCAGGTGGAGCATTAGTATAAATCATTGTGATTAAGTTTTTCCTGACCGCTTGCTCAGCGTAATAACCAGATAATCCATAGTGACCACTATTTTTAACTGCAACTAAACCAATACCTGTTTTTTTGGCACATTCGATTGCTTTTTTAATTGCAAGATCTGCTGCAACAAAGCCAATACTATTATCAGCATCAATGTGAGCTATCGATTGAGATATCTTTTTAACTTTTATTCTAGGTTTTGGATTGATAACTTTTTTAGATATTCTTTCACAATACATTTTTAATCTAGAAAGACCATGACCATAAGCACCAACTAACTCGGCATTAATCAAGGCATTTGCTGAAATAACAGCATGTGGATTACTTAATCCGTAATTTTTAAAAATTTTGATAACTTCTTTTTTAAGATTTTCTGTTTTCAAATTAGCCTTTTCCACGCCATGGTATTGTTTTGTCTATTATTTTTCTCAAAGTGACATCAAATAATAAACCCAGCATTCCCATTATAAATATAGTGATCCAAATAACTTCATATTGAAAATATTTTTTAGCAACGTTTTCAACGAAACCAATTCCAGTTGTTCCAGCTAAAAATTCGGCAGCAACCAGAGTTCCCCAACACATTCCTACTGCAACTCTTATTCCAGTAAGTATTTCTGGTAAAGAGTTGGGAAAAATTACATACCTCAAGATTTGTTTTTTTGATGCACCAAGTGAGTGAGCTGCATGGATTTTTGATAACTGAGTACCAGAGGCACCAGCTCTCGCAGAAATAATCATGATTGATAATGAGACCATAAATAATAAGAAAACCTTGCCAGTATTATCAATTCCTAAAACTGAAATGATTAAAGGAGCCCAAGCTAGAGGAGGAACTGGTCTATAAAGTTCAATTAACGGATCGAAGAAACCTTTGGCAAATCTATTTAATCCCATAAATAGTCCAAGTGGTACTCCAATTAATATCCCAAAAACTAATCCTAAAAATACTCTTAAAAAAGAATCCCATATATGACCATAAGGCACTGGTACTTTAAATAGCTTAAAGTCTCCTGTTACTAATTTTAAAACTTGGCCTTTAAAATTTTGTTTAACAATTCCATCTTGAGTGTGAACTGGGTATTCACCAGGTAAAATATCAGCTATCCAATCTGGTAAAATAAAACCAATCATTTTACTAACATCAACCAGTTCTATCCATAGGAGAGGAATTTCTTTGTAACCTACACTCGGTTTAAGCATAAGCATAAACTTATCAAATGTATCTGACGGCTTAGGTAGCCATCTACCAGATCCTTGTTCTGAACAGCTTGGCCCACTTGCAACAATAGTACCAGCTGGAAATAAAAATATATCTACAAATCTCAATCCCCCTTGAGCTTCTTTTTGGGCAACATCAAAATTGATAATTGCATTTTGCATTTCGTTTAACGCATTGGGTGGATATATACTTGCAAATTCTATTCGTCGTGCAATTTTAACAATATCTTTAGCGTAAGTTGAAGCTACTTCTTGGGTATCATCTAAATTTTTTCGATAAGCTTTGATTTCATCTTTGAGCTCTTTTATTTTATCTTTAAATTGAGGATTATGATTTCTTAACTTAAAGAATTCATCACTAATAATTTGTAATTCTTTTGCGGCAGCATCAAATTTTAAACCTCTTTTAGTCTCCGGAACCAAAGGTACTTCGATAGTATTTTCTATAGACCCCGTTCCAGACTGAACCTTTATAATTCCCCAATCTCCTTGCTCACTTACTGCTTTAAGTCTCTCATTGGCTTCTTGTTCTGTTTCAAAAGGATATTCAGGTTTTCTAAAATTTTCTGTTAATAGGTTAATTTTTCCAGTGATGTCATCTATTTTGAATTTTGTCTCATTTTCAATTAAATCCTCATTAGTTAATAAAGGAATTAACTGAATAGTTTTGTTGATAAATTCTGTAAGATCTGTTTTTTGTTGCAAGTTAAGATCTTCAGAAAGTTTGATTTCATTTAAAGTTGCTTTAAGATTTTTATTTTCTTTCTTAATTTGAGCAGTACTTTTGAATTCTCGTTGCTCTATTGGAAATTGATATTTTAAACCTAATAAAGAGTCGTTAACTTTTGCTACTTGGCAAAGTTCATTAGCTGATTTTGGGTAAAAACCTTTTGCAATATCCCAAGAATAGTAAAGCCATACCAATAATAGAAAGCTACTTCCGACTATAATCCAATGAGTACCACCTCTTGCCCTTTCAGGATTTCCAAAAACAGCATCAACTTTTTCAGTTTTGATTAATCTTCTTCCATAGAGAATACAGCCAATAACTGCAAAAAAAATTAAAAAGGTGACTATTTGAGTTAACATTTAATTGTCTTTTCCCATAATTTCTTCTTCCATATTCCAAATCATCTCTAATATTTCTTCACGTTTCGCAGAAAAATCTTTGTTCTTTTTAATCTCTCTTAGATCTTCTTTCAGTCCCATTGAGGCAAATGGAAGATTGTATTCTTTATGAATTCGCCCTGGTCGAGGTGCCATAACATATAATCTTTCACCAAGTAAAAGAGCTTCTTCAACTGAGTGAGTGATTAAAATAATTGTTTTCCCTGTCTCTTTCCAAATTTTTAAAACTAGAGACTGCATTTTTTCTCTTGTTAACGCATCAAGGGCTCCTAAAGGTTCATCCATTAAAATTAGGTCAGGATCATTAATCAAACATCTTGCAAGAGCAACTCTTTGCTGCATACCACCAGAAAGTTGATAGGTTGGAGTATTACCAAAACCTTTTAAGCCAACTATTTCTAACCATTCATCAACTTTTTTTTGAGTTTCAATTGGATCTTTTTTTTTCATTCTTAAACCAAAGTTGACATTTTCTGCAACTGTTAACCATTCGAACAATGCACCTTGCTGAAAAACCATGCCTCTTTCTACACCAGGTCCATCAATCTCTTTACTATTTAAAGTAATACTTCCGGAAGTTGGTCGAATAAATCCTGCGGTAATATTTAATAAGGTTGTTTTTCCACAACCTGATGGTCCAAGAACTGTTAAAAGCTCTCCTTTTTTAAGAGTAAAATTTAAATCTTTTAAAGCGTGAACAGTTTCTCCTTTCGGAGTTTTAAAAATCATATTAAGATTTTGAGAAACTAGATCGCTCATCTGTTCACTTTATATTAGAATTTATAGTAAAAAAATAGGCACCAATTTAATAAAAAATTGGCGCCTATTTAAATTTTAATTACCTTAAAATTACAAAGGTAAGAAACTCGTATCTACGTTTCCTCTTGGCGTTCCCATTCCTTTTAGGAATGCATCAAGATTTCCACTTTCCATAGAACTTTTTGTTTCCTCTGGAGTTAGAAATTTGAAACCACTTAAAGTTTCTTTCATGTCAGGAATTTTCATCTCTGAAGCTTTAGACATTGCATTCATATCGCTTTTACCAGCTCTATATCTTGCATTAGCTTCATGAGTTACTTCGATGAAAGTTCTCAACATTCCTGGATTTTCCTTCATAAACTTTGTAGTTACAGAAGTAATATCAATCCCTAGGATACCTGCATCTCTAGCTTCTTGAACTGTTAGTAATCTAGATCCAACTGCAGTAGCAGCTTTGATAGAATTACCACCAAATAAACATGCCATTACAACATCACCGCTTACTAAAGCAGCAGCACCTTCTTCAGGGTCCATTTGAATGATATCCATTTTTTTTCTATCTGCTCCAACAACTTTCATGCTTTCATCAAAAACATATTCCGCCATTGTCCCAAGTGGAACAGCAACTTTTTTACCTTCTAATTCAGTTGCATTCGCTTTTGTAATTCCAGATGCATTAGATGTAACACAAGTTGTTCCTCCCATTCCGTATTCCATAGCAATATCAACTAATTTGATAGGTGCTTTAGATTTTACTGCGTTAATGAATGGAACTAAACCTTGAGAGTAAGAAATATCTATATCTCCTGCTAACATTGCATCAGTCATAGCACCACCATTAGTAAAGTTAGTCCACTTTACAGGAACCCCTAGAGCTTTTGCGAAGTTTTTCTTCATCATGTCCTCTAGATTTGGACTTGGCCACTCTAAGAAGTATGCGACTCTAACTTCATTAGCTGCTGAATTAGCAACTGATATTGAAAGATTTAGAGCTACAAAACATCCAAGAATAAAACTAATTATTTTTTTCATTTATGCCTCTTCTTTGTTTATTTATATGTTTCAATTTTAAGATTAATTTGACCTATATGTAAAACAAAAAAATGATCATTATAGTTACACAACTTTAAGTTGTGACATTATTTTGGTGGTTAATTTCTATTAATTAGTCTAAGGATTTAACTATTAAATATTTTAAATTTATTTATGAGCTCAGAAAAAAGAACGTCAGTGCCTAATTCACTCAATGAACACTGGATGCCATTTACATCTAATAAGGATTTTAAAGAAAATCCAAAATTGATTGTTGAGGCAAAAGGTGTTTATTTAAAAAATCATCATGGCAAAACACAAATTGATGCAAGCTCAGGATTATTCTGTAATCCATTGGGACATGGAAGAAAAGAAATTATCGAAGCAATAACAAATCAATTAAACACTCTTGATTATTGTCAGCCGTTTCAACAAGGATTTGGTGGTTCATTTGAATTAGCAACAAGGATTTCAAAACACACACCAGGAAACTTAAATAAAATTTTTTATACGATATGTGGATCTACTGCAGTAGAAACCGCAATAAAGATTAGTATTGCATATCACAAAGCAAGAGGTGAGGGACAAAGATTTAGATTTGTAGGTAGAGAACGTGCTTATCATGGTATGAATATTGGAGCAACTTCAGTAGGTGGTATGATCAATAACGTTAAAGCGTATGCAAGTGTATTGATGCCAGGTGTTGTTCACATGAGACACACACATTTAGACGAACATAAATTTATTTCAGGTCAACCAGAAACGGGAGCTGAGATTGCAAATGACTTAGAGAGAATTTGTACTAATTTTGGTTCTGAAAACATTGCAGCTTGTATCGTTGAACCTATTGCTGGTTCAACAGGAACGTTAGTGCCACCAGTTGGATATTTACAAAGACTAAGAGAACTTTGTGACAAACATAAAATACTATTAATTTTTGATGAGGTTATAACAGGTTGGGGAAGAACTGGTTCAGCTTTTGGAGCTCAAGAGTTTGGTGTAACACCTGACATAATGACAATGGCAAAGGCAACAACCAATGGAATAGTTCCTTTTGGAGTGGTTGCTTGTAAAGAAGAAATTTACGATGCGGTGATGGATAATTCTCCAAAAGGTGCAATAGAATTATTTCATGGTTATACATATTCTGGAATCCCAGTTTCAGTAGCTGCGGCCTTAGCTGTTCAAGATATTTTCGAAAAGGAAGATATTTTTAATAGAGCTAAAGAACTTGCTCCTTACTTTCAAGAAGGTCTATTTTCTCTTAAAGACATTGATGTTGTCGACAACATAAGAGGTTATGGAATGATGGGTGGTATAGATATTAAAACTGATGGTAGACCTGGCAAAGCAGGTTTAGCTACTTTCAAACATTGTTACGATGCAGGAGTAAATTTCAAAGCGACTGGTGATTGCTTAATTATAGCACCAATGTTTATTTGTGAAAAAAAACACATTGATGAAATCATAGAAAAACTAAGAACTGGAATTACTAATTACGCAAAGAGTAAAAAGAATTAAATTTCGTTAATGAGAATTGGCGTACCTAAAGAAATAAAACCTCAAGAAAATAGAATTGGCTTGACACCGGATAGTGTTAAAACTTTGGTTTCAGAAGGTCATGAAGTTTTAGTTGAAAATAATGGAGGCTTTGAAGCAGGTTTCGATAATGATCAGTATAAAAATTGTGGGGCAAAAATTATAGAAAAAGCTGCTGATATTTTTAATGACGCTGAGATAATTGTTAAAGTTAAAGAGCCTCAAAAAGTTGAGGTTGAAATGATAAGGGAAAATCAAATTGTTTATACCTATTTACATTTGGCTGCTGCAAAAGAATTAACAGAGGGTTTGGTAAAATCAAAAAGTATTAATATTGCTTACGAAACCATTACAGATGACAATGGACGACTTCCTTTGTTGGCACCTATGAGCGCTGTAGCTGGACGTATGTCAGTCCAAGCGGGAGCACACTGTCTAGAAAAAAATCAAAAAGGAAGGGGAGTTTTATTAGGAGGAGCTCCTGGTGGTGAGCCTGCAAATGTTTTAATTTTAGGTGGGGGTGTTGTAGGTGAAAATGCTGCAACAATAGCAACTGGTATGAAAGCAAAAGTTCATGTTGTAGATAAATCAGAAGCAAGACTAAAACAATTAGTTGAAATGTTTGGAGATAAAATAATTCCAGAACAAAGCGACAAAATAGATTTAAAAAAGTTAGTAGCCGAGGCGGACTTAATAGTGGGAGGAGTTTTAATCCCTGGAGCAGAGGCACCAAAATTAGTTACTAAAGATATGCTTAAATTGATGAAAAGAGGTTCTGTAATTGTTGATGTTGCAATCGATCAGGGTGGGTGTGTAGAAACAAGCAAACCTACAACTTTTAATGATCCAACTTTTATAGTGGATAATGTTGTTCATTATTGTGTAGCTAACATGCCAGGTGGAGTTCCAAGAACGTCCACTATCGCATTAAATAAAGCGACACTTCCATATTTGGTAAAATTAGCTAACAAAGGTTATCAAAAAGCTCTTGGTGAAGATAAAAACTTTCTAGCGGGATTAAATGTTTACAAGGGTCATGTGACTTATAAAGCGGTTGCAGATGTTTTTGGACATGAATATGTTAACCCAGGAGATGCAATCAATAACTAATTAGATGGAAAAAAAACTTCCAAGTGGCACAAAAGTTGTTGTGATAGGAGGTGGGGTAGTGGGTTGCTCTGTTGCTTATCATTTAGCTAAATTTGGTTGGAAAGACACAATCCTTTTAGAAAGAGATCAATTAACGTCAGGAACAACTTGGCATGCAGCAGGTTTAGTAAGTCAATTGGGTCCAACTGCAGCAGTCACAAAAATTAGAAAATATACTTTAGATTTATATAAAGAGCTTGAAAAAAAAGTTGATCATTCTGCAGGTTTAAGATTAAACGGAGCACTTTCAATCGCTCAACATAAAGGAAGATGGCAAGAACTTCAAAGACAAGCAACGACCGCACAACTTTACGATGTTGATGTAAGAATTTTAGATAAAGATCAAATTAAAAAAGATTATCCCATAATCAATACTGATGAAGTTATAGGAGGAATTTTAATGCCAGGCGATGGTGCTGCTGATCCTTCAGGTGTTACCCATATGTTGGCCAAAGCAGCAAGAATGGAAGGTGCACAAATTTTTGAAAAGTCACCTGTTGAAGAAATTTTAACTAAAGATGGAAAAATTTCTGGAGTTAAAGTCAAAGGCCAAAAAATTGAATGTGAATATATTGTTTTAGCCTCAGGTATGTGGTCGAGGCAAATAGGAGAAAAAGCTGGTGTTAGTATTCCCTTGTATCCAGCAGAACATTTTTACATTATTACTGAACCAATTAAAAATTTATCTAAAACATTACCAGTTGTTAGAGATTTTGATAATCGAACTTATATAAAAGAAGATGCAGGAAAAATACTAGTTGGAATTTTTGAGGGCAATTCAATTCCTGCTTGGAATAAAACCAATAAAGTTCCAGAAGATTTTTCCTTTGGTGAGTTTCAAGAAAATTTTGAACATTTTGAACCTTATTTAGCTTCAGCAATTAAAAGATTTCCAATTTTAGAAACCGCAGGAATTAGAAAATTTTTTTCTGGACCAGAATCTTTTACTCCTGACACCAACACATTATTAGGAGAGGTACCTGAAATTAAAAATTTTTTTGTATGTTGTGGGTTAAATAGTATTGGAATTGGCAGTGGTGGTGGAGTTGGTAAAGTTACAGCGGAGTGGTTGATGACTGGTCATATTAATGAAGATATTTTTAGTTATGATATAAAAAGATTTCAAAAGTTTCATTCAGAATTAGGTTTTATCAAAAAAAGGATTACAGAGTCATTAGGAGATTTGTATGGAATGCATTGGCCCTTCAAACAACACAAAACTTCTCGAGATATAAAAAAACTTCCACATCATGATAATTTGAAAAGTTTTGGAGCCTGTTTTGGTGTCTCTGGTGGATATGAAAGACCCATGTGGTTTGCACTAGATGGTGAAAAGGCAGAGTATGAATATAGTTATAACTATCAAAGTTGGTATCCCTCAGCTGAGTATGAAACAAGTAATACAATAAAAAATGTTGGTTTATTTGATCTAACTCCTTTTTCAAAGTTCGAAATAAAATCTGATAAAGCCCATCAAGAATTACAAAGAATTTGTACTGCAAATATTAAAAAAGAAGTTGGTAAATGTACCTATACTCATATGTTAAACTCAGATGGAGGTATTGAGACTGATTTAACCATAGTAACGATAGATGAAAACCATTTTAGAATAATTAGTTCTGCCGCAACAAGAGAAAGAGACAAACATCACATCAAAAAACATTTAAATAAAGATATTGAATTGAAAGATGTAACTGATGATTATTGTGTTTTTGGTTTATTTGGACCCAAAAGCAGAAATCTATTAAGTTCATTAAGTAAATATAATTTTGATAATGAAAATTTCAAATTTGGAACAGCAAAATTTATTTCAATCGAGAATATTAAAATTTGGATACAGAGATTGTCTTATGTTGGGGAGTTAGGATATGAACTTTACGTTGAAGCCAAAGATGCGAAAAATATTTATGAATTAATTATAGAAAAAGGTAAAAATTTTAATCTTTCAAATTGTGGGTTGCACGCAATGGATATTATGCGAATGGAGAGTGGCTTTCTACATTGGGGACACGATATTTCACCTGAGGAAAATCAATATCAAGCAGGACTATCTTTTACAATCAGTAATAAAAAAAATGTAGATTTTATTGGTAAGTCAGCTCTTGAAAAAATTAATAATAAGAAGATCAAAACAAGATTTGCTATGTTTACCTTAAAAGATAGTAAACCTGGAGAACCACTATTACTTCATGATGAGCCTATTTATTTAGAAGATAAAATAATAGGAAGATCTACCTCAGGAAATTATTCATTTAACTTTAAGAAAAATCTAACTTTTGGTTACATTAAAAACAATTTTTCCAATCAAAAATTGAGAGATAGTAAATTATTCATTGAGGTTGAGAAAAAAAAATACGAAATTGAATTGATTGATAAACCATTAAAACAGACCAATTTTAAGAGTAATTAAGCTTTATTTTTTAGAAGAAAAACAAATATAAAACCAGTGATGTACATAATTAAAGCATATGCAGCTGTTGGAGTTATGTAGACTAAATCTGTACCGAATATTTGTGTAGAAACAAATATTGCCAAAGTACCATTTTGCAACCCACATTCTAAAGCAATACATTTTTGTTGTTTCACTCCTGAAGCAAAAGTTTTACCAAGGTAATAAGCCACAATCATCATTGATATATTTAAAATTAAAGAAATAAGACCTGCTTGGACTAGAAAATCTATAAAACTCTCTCTTTCTTCGTAAAATGCAGCAATAAAAAAAATAACAAATAATACTATATTAAGTTTTTCAAATATTTGAATTTTTGAGTTTATAAAATTTTCAGCAAATTTTCTTATAATCATTCCCAAGATAACCGGAATTGTTACAACCAAAAACATTTTTAGTGCTATACCAGTCATTGAAATGTTTTGAGAAATATCTGTAATTCCAAGTAAATCAGCAGATGTAAAAATTATAAGAGGAACAGTAATAATAGAAATTAAACTGATTATAGCCGTTAAAGTAATAGATAAAGCGACATCTCCATTGGCAAATTTTGTTAATATATTAGATGTAACTCCACCTGGTGCAGCAGCGATAATCATAACTCCAATTGCTATTTCAGGTGGTACTTTTAAAATAACAATTAATAAATAAGCAATTAATGGAAGGATGATTAATTGAGAAATAAAACCTACAAAAAAATCTTTTGGATTTTTTAATACTCTCGTAAAATCTTCAACTTTTAAACCTAAACCTAAACCCAACATTATTAATGCCAGTATGATAGGTGCTATTTTTGTAACTATCTCCATAACCCCTCTGTAAAATAGTATTACAAATACAGCTTATTTAAGATTTATGAAATTGCAATTAAATTTAAAATTCTTGTTATAAATTTTGATTTTTCCTTAAAAAAATCTAATTGGTAATTTAGAATCTCGTCCCTGTTATTTCCTGTTAGAAAATATTGTTTTTTATCATTAACTTTTAAATTTCCTTTTTTGACCAAAAATTTACATTTTCTAATAACAGTTGCTCTTGGGATATCTGTCATTTCTGAAATAGACATAGCACTTAAACCTGGCTTGGTTAACTGAAGAGGATTAGTAAATGTATTATCAACAAAATGTCTATTATCTCTATTTATAGAAAAGTCTCTTGGAAATGTTTTTGTATTTAATGCTTGATGCATCATAATTGTCCCAATGACATGAACGGTCGTCAAGTCGTTAAACATTTTTTGATAACCAATAATCCATGGAATTTGCATTCTGTAATACCATCTCCAACATAATGTAAAATTTTTTTTGATCAATTTTTCTAAATCGTTTTTGTCAATTTTTTTAAAGAATAATTTTTCTTTATTTAAAAGTTCCCCAACTCTAAAGAGATATTTTGAAGTCAGTGGTATTTGATTTATAGGTTTAACATAAAAATAAGCAGACCCATCAATTATAACTTGTTTTTTTTTTCTCTTTATAACACCTAGTTTTTCTAGTTCTAAAACTTTACGTCTTAAGGTTTCTTTTGGTAAATTAAGTTTTTCACACAATTCTGAGATACTAAACTCATTTATTTGTAAATTATCTTTTGCATAAAATTGATCGTATGTTTGTGTAATATTAACTTGATGGTAAAAATTTAAAGTTTTTTCGACTAAAGAAATTATTATTAAGAATTTTAAATGATCTTGAAAAGAAGTGTATATTGCATTAATCCAATTCCACTGATGTGTTATCCAATCTGTACCAAGAGCTTCATAGTTTTGTAGAATACAATTATAAACTTGATCTTCCGAAAGTGTTTTTGAAAAATCTATTTGTTTGACTTCCATAAATTAAAAGCTGATTGTATTAATGACCCAAATTGAACATATGCTAACCTATTTGTGACCCATATTGAACTTTTTGTCAATTGAGAAAAATTGAACTTTATGATTTACCATCACTATGACCAATAAAGGCTTTACAGATTTGAGTGCTGAAATCGAAACCCCAAATGATTTTACTGAAGCTGGAAAGCCTTTAAAAACTAGAAGATCATTATCTAATAGAGTCGATATCAACATTCTAAAATCCAAACTTCAAGAAACAGAGAGCAAAGAATTTAAAAAAAATCTACTCATTCTTATTGTGCTTTTTACTATATTAGGAATTTTAGGAATCAACCTCTCACTATAATGAAATTTGCAAATACGGGTTTTCCATGGTTTAATAAACTAATGAAAAATTCTGGTTTTAACGTAAGAGACAAGCTAATTGAAAAATATTTAGTAAAAGACCATCCAAAAAATCAATCAAAGAGTACCAATATAAATGTTTTACTAAACAGAGTTAAGACTGAAAAAAGAAACGAAAGTATGAAGAAATTATACTTTTCTGCTGTAGCTTCTACTGGTTTAGTTTTGTTTGGACTTCTGATTTTCTAAAATTTATTTTGTAAAAGTTTCATTAAACTGATTGCTGACCCTTACAAAAGTCGTGCATTTACTTAATTGCTTTAAAGATGGTGCACCAACATAAGTACAGCTGCTTCTAACACCACCAAGAATATTCAAGATAGTCTCATTAATTTTTCCTCGGTAATTTACCTTTACAGATCTTCCCTCACTACTTCTATAATTAGAAAGACCACCATAATGTTTTTTATTAGCAACTTCTGAGCTTGAACCATAAAATTCTATATATTTTGAACCATTTTTCTTAATTATTTTTCCACCGCCTTCATCATGTCCTGCTAACATTCCACCAAGCATAACAAAATCAGCACCCCCACCAAAACCTTTTGCAACATCACCAGGGCAAGTACAACCACCATCAGCAATAATATGTGCTCCTAAACCATGAGCTGCATCTGCACACTCAATTACAGCACTTAATTGAGGATAACCAACTCCTGTTTGTATTCTTGTGGTACATACACTGCCAGGTCCAATACCAACTTTTACAATATCAGCTCCACTTAAGACTAATTCTTGTGTCATATCCGCTGTAACAACGTTACCAGCAATAATTGTCTTTGTTGGATATTTATCTCTTACAGATTTTATGAAATTAGTAAAATGTTCTGTATATCCATTAGCTACATCTATACATATGAATTTAAAAAAACTAAATTCTTTTAATACTTTATCTAAATTACGAAAATCCTCTTTCTTAATGCCAACACTTAAAGCTATGTTTTGATAAATTTTCTTTATATTTTTATTTTGTTTAATTTTTTTAACATCGTGTTGTTTAGTTAGACATGTAATCATTCCATGCTCATTTAACTTTTCAGCTATACTAAGTTCTCCAACACCATCCATATTGGCAGCTATTATTGGAATTCCTGACCATTCATTTTTACTGTATTTAAATCGATAAGTTCTTAATAGATTTACATCCTTACGACTTTTTAATGTGCTTCTTTTGGGTCTAAATAAGACATCTGAGTAGTCTAATTTAAGCTCTTCTTCTATTCTCATTTAAGTGAAAGATAACTTTGATATTCGAAATATCAATTATATTATTAGTTGAAAAAAATACTTTTAGTGGATAATTAACACTTATTTTAGGTAAATGATTAGGTACGTTTTATTTATATTTTTCTTTTTTGTTTTTAGCTCAAATTCATTTGGTTTTATAACATTTAAACAATCAAAAGATATTTCATCAGACGCAACAGGTCTTAGGCAAATAAATTTTAAACCCGATGGAACAATTATGTATGTAACCAATCGTGAAAATGATACTGTATCTGTAGTAGATAGTGTAATTCAATATTCTTTAAGCACACCATTTGATATTAGTACGGCAAATCTAACCTCTTCTACTAGATTAACAAATATAGATAAACCTCATGCAATACATTTTAAACCGGATGGAAAAGTAATGTATGTCGTGGATAATGGATCTCTTACAATAGAACAATACAATTTAACTACTGCTTGGGATAGTTCTACTTTAGTTCACGACGATAATTTTACTATATCGGATGAAAATCAATTAAGATCATTAGCTTTTAAATATGATGGAACCAGAATGTACGTAACTGGTAATGAGACTGAGGTAGTACAACAATTTACATTGTCTACTCCCTGGGATGTAACTAGCGCAACAAAAGACTCAACAGAGTCTCCAGCTTTAACGGGAAAAGAAGAGAAACCAAGAAGTATTCAATTTAATTCAGATGGAACCATATTTTATATAGGTGGCAATGATACAGACTCTATTCATAAATACACTCTATCAACTCCTTGGGACGTAAGCACATTAGAATTTTCACAGTCATATTCATTTAGTGCTCAAGTTTCATCATCTGGTAATTCAATTATGGCAGGTTTTATTTTTACAGCCAATTTTACAAAATTATATATTACTCAAGATACAGACTCTAGACAAAGTCAGACAGGTGTAAATACTGTATATGAATATAGTGTGGCTTGCGCTGAAACTATAACTTGTCTTGATGCATCAACTAATGCAGATGTAAAAGCTATCATTGAAGCTAATGTAGAGTCAGCTAAGCGTATAATTCAAAGCAATACTCTTCCAATATTTCATAGAATGGAATGGTTAAGAAGACATAAAAATAAAGATAACCTTTCTAATTTGAATGCAGAAATTGATTTTACAAATCAAACTGTTGCAAAATTTGCTAGTGCTCTTAAATCTTTAAAAAAAGAAAAGGATCGTTCTTACAATAGTGATGATTGGTTTGAATGGAGTGAAGGAAGAATTGTTTTAGGAAACAAACATGCTCGAAATACGTCCTCTAGAGATTTTCATAATCTGGGTGTTTCAATAGGTGCTGATAGAATTAAAAAAGAGGATAGAGATAAAATGTATGGTTATGTTTTTCAGTATGGAACAGATGTTATTCACATTGGTGGTAATGGTACAAAAATAAATACTGATGCTTACAGCTTAGCTCTATATGAAACAAAACTTAGAGACAATCAATTTTTCACGGATGGTATTATTGGTATCAGTCATCTTGATATTGACCATAAAAGAGTAATTAAGGGAAATACGTTAAGAGGTGACAGAGAAGGACAACAAATATTTGGCTCAATTAATTTTGGAAAAAGAATTATAGATGAGAAATTTAATTTAAATCCAGGAATTAAATTAGATCTTGGATACACAAAACTTAAAATATTGAGGGAACAAACTACAATAGGTAATAGTCTTGCAGATGCATTAATTTATAAAGAACAAGAAATTAAAACCGCGATTGCAACAATTGGAATTCTTTTTGATACTACAGACAAACAAGGTGACACAATTATAAATCATCATGGAAGGTTAGAATATGTTGGGGACCTAAGCTCATCTTCTGACTCAGACTTTTATTTTATCAATAATCCGAGCACATTATATAATTACACATCAAATAATAAATCAGAACATAATTACAGGGTTGGTTATGGTATTGATACAACTTCGATTTCTGGCTGGTCAACAGTGGTAAATTTTGAAAGATTTGGTGCTAGAGGCAAAGGTCATAGTAATGAACTCTATTTATCTGTAGGATATGTACCAATTGATGAAATTAAATATGCATTTAAGATAAATGATTTTAAAAATGCTGGATTAGAATTTACTAAAGAACTGAATGATTTAGATTTAAAGATTGTTACAAATTATGATTTTTTAAGTGATGCACCTAATTACAATGCAAATATTTCAATAAGCAATAGCTTTTAATATTTCTTTAGTGTTTGAAAGAAAAAATAAAAGTAGTATATATCAAAAATAATTTAATGGCGGGGTAGCTCAGTTGGTTAGAGCGCAGGACTCATAAGCCTGAGGTCAGTGGTTCGATCCCACTTCCCGCTACCATTTAAATGAAAAAAATTTTTTCTGTAATTGGTATAAGTTTAGTATTTGCCCTTATAACTGACTTATTATTTGGGTCTTATTTATTAAAATTTACTCCAAAAAAGATCGATCATACAACTGGTCACAATGTTTACGATCATGATCTAAAAAAAAGTTTTAGAGGAGATTTAGAATGGTCCCCTGGCAAAACTTACCTTTTTTGTTCAAATAAAAACTCATTTAGAACTTTTTGTGATAAAATGGATTTTGACTCAAGAGAATTTGATATAGCATTCATAGGAGATAGTTTTACCGAAGGTGTTGGGGTTGATTATGAAGATACTTTTGTTGGAAGAATTGAAAATAACTTTGAAGAATTAAAGATTGCTAATCTAGGTGTTGTATCCTACTCACCATCAATCTATTTCA